>DIHQ01000057.1 GCA_002420235.1 Flavobacteriales bacterium UBA5692 | reverse complement strand
TCAGCCCGAAACATCGGCACCCAAATCAGAAGCCACTCGTACAACCGTTCAGGTGATTAGCACCGTCAAGGACAAGCCTCTTCGATTGACCGAAGGAAATGAGCTGGTCCTTATGCCTGCCAAACAACCTTTGGAGACGGAAGTTGCCCTTTTTGTAAATCCTAACAAGAAGTTCCAGTCCTTCATGGGTATTGGTGGAGCTATTACGGATGCATCGGCCGAAGTGTTTTCTCTGTTGAGCCCTCCCGTTCAGTCCCAATTCATGAACGCATATTTTGGCGAAGGTGGTATCAACTATAACATCATTCGTACAAGCATTCACAGTTGCGACTTTGGGCTAGGAAGTCACACCTACATCGAAGAGGGTGATTCCGCGCTTACCACATTCAACATTGAGGCCGACCGTGCCAAACGAATTCCAATGATCAAAATCGCGGCCGACATGATTGGAGAGAGCTTGGTGTTTTACGCTAGCCCGTGGAGCCCTCCAGCTTTCATGAAAACCAACAAAAGCATGCTCCGCGGCGGTTCACTATTGCCTGAGTACTATCAGGCGTGGGCGAATTACTTCATCAAATTCATCCAGTCGTATGAGGCAGAGGGGCTTCCGGTTTGGGGCGTTACAATTCAAAACGAACCCATGGCTACACAGCGTTGGGAGTCTTGCATTTACACAGCCGAACAAGAACGTGATTTTCTGAAAAATCACCTTGGACCTGCCTTGGCCCGCGCAGGGCTAGGTGATAAAAAGGTCGTCGTATGGGATCACAATCGTGACCTGATCACCCATCGAGCTAACACCATTTTTGACGATCCTGAAGCCTCAAAGTACGCGTGGGGCACTGGTTTTCACTGGTACGAAACGTGGACTGGGGGGCTGCCGAAATACGACAACCTGAAGCTTGTAAAAGAGGCCTACCCCGACAAGCAGTTGTTGTTCACCGAGGGCTGCCAAGAAGGGTTTGATCCCGCTCATTACGAGCGCTGGTCCAACGCGGAACGGTATGGCAACTCGATGATAAACGACTTCAATAGTGGTACTGTCGGGTGGACCGATTGGAATATTTTACTGGATGAAACTGGTGGGCCAAATCATGTTCAAAACCTCTGTTTCGCCCCAATCCATGCCGACACTCAACATGATTCCTTGATCTTCACACCGACATACTACTACATTGGGCATTTTTCTCGATTCATTGACCCTGGCGCACTGAGAGTAAGCACTTCAGCTAGCCGAAGCACAATCGAAAGCACTTCTTTTCAAAACCCCAACGGCAGCATCGTAACAGTGGTCATGAACCAGACCAACGCACCAATCAACTACACGTTGATTGTCGAAGAACAAGAGGTCCGAACTTTCATTCCGGCTCATGCCATGCAGACTCTTCTCTACTGAGCAAGCTCAGCGAATCAAAACCATCCTTGCGGCCGACCCCCCGGCTATCATCACATACACCCCGCTTAAACCAACTGGTGTCCATTTCTCGTTAACACCGAGGGTATACTGGACCACCCCGCTTCCATAAACTGACCAAAGTGTAACTTGTACCTGGTTGTTGGTTTTGTTCCATAACGTTAGGCCATAGGGTGGGTCTCGATAAAAGATTTCAATTCCTCCATGGTCTAAAACACCTTCCATTAAGTCCAGCGCACATAATAAATTCAGCTCCAGTTCTGAAGATTCTCCGGCTAGGTCCAGTATTTCTAAACCCCCGGGGTCGTCTTTGAGAAAAGCATCCAACCACGGCACCAAAACACTAAGTGATAGCGCTAATTGCTCATCATGTGAGAGCCCTTGAAACCCAATTTCCCCTAAATCGCATAACGTTCCGGGATCGGCATAACCGCAATGTCCACCCTCCAAAATAGAGATAAACGCACTGCAAATCGAGTTCTCTGCCGACTCATATATGGGCTCGTGTTGTGTCGCAGGAAGAGTCACAAAATCATTTGTCCCTGAAATCACCATTGAGGGCGCTTCAATTAATTCTCCCGCAGCGACCGCTGACGGGTTTGTCTCCGCCGGAGCCAATGCAAAAAACACATCAACTGGAGGGTTAGATTCTGCCGATAACCAAGACGCTCCCCCACCCATGCTGTGTCCCCCTATCGCAATTCGACCGTCAAGGGCTCCATCCAGAATGCCTCCCACCCCATTTGTCGTTATTTCCTCGGCTACAAAAGCCAAGTCTTGGCCATATGCTTCATGATCTACTGCAAACCCCTGCTCAGTGGCGATCGACACAAACACATAGCCCTCGCTCACAATTGCCTCTGCCAAACCCTCGTAATCATCAGGAGCCAAAAAAAAGCCGTGAGCAAAGATTACCGTAGGATAGGGCCCTGAATTATTTGATGGATACCACACCATACAAGGAACTTGTCTGTCGTTTCGGTCTGAATCAACAAGAGCCCATTCTGTTTCCAGCGCTTGGCCCAAAACATTCAGGGTCAATACCAAAATTATTGAGACAAAAACACCCTTTTTCATTGCAAATAAGTTTAAGCTCCTCTTAATGGTCGTGAACCTATCCCTTAGGTCTGTGTTAGTTGGACAAATACACTTCTGGGTTGGCTTTACGTTTTTTCCATCAAACCCTTCGTCTTGAACGCGATGAACTAATTGGAAAGCCGTTTCTAACCCGTCTTCAATTAGACAAATAATATGAGCATCGTTGGTACAACGTTCCCAAGCATTGCCGTGAAAGCAATGAATGACATGGGAGACGCATTTGAGTTGAATGTAGTAGAAAAAGCCCTTCAACAAGGCAAAAAAGTGCTGCTCTTTTGGTACCCCAAAGACTTCACATTCGTTTGCCCCACTGAGTTGCATGCCTTTCAAGATGCGCTGCCCGAATTTGAAAAGCGAAACACCATCGTCGTTGGGGCTTCGTGCGATACCGCTGAAGTGCACTTTGCGTGGTTAAACACAGCGAAAGACGACGGGGGTATTGAGGGAGTCACCTACGATCTTCTCGCAGACAGCAACCGAAACCTTTCTCGAGTCCTAGACATCTTGGAAGTGACAAATCGAACTCTAAATGAAGAAACAGGCTTAGAATTAATCGAGGGAGATTTTGTCACGTACCGAGCCACTTACTTAATTGATGAAAAGGGATTGGTATTTCATGAGGGTGTCAACCACATGCCGGTCGGACGAAATGTAGATGAGTTTCTTCGTTTAATTGATGCCTACACACACGTTCAAGTAAAAGGAGAGGTTTGCCCCGCCAACTGGGAAAAGGGAAAGGAAGCGATGAAAGAAAATCGCGAGGGTGTCATCGACTACCTCGCAAACAACTAAAACAATGGAGCTCCAAGAAGACAATTTACAAGCTGTTGTAAACGAAAACGCTAAGGTGGTCGTTCAATACTCTGCAGGGTGGTGCGGTAACTGCCGCATAATGAAGCCGAAATTCAAGAAACTCGCCCGTGAAAACGAGAATTCTGTATTTGTAATGGTCGACGCTGAAAAATTTCCGGCTTCCCGTCAGCTAGCAAACGTGGACAACCTACCCACCTTCGCAGCTTTCTCAAACGGCGCGCTATTGAGCCAGGTACAAACCAACAAATTCGAAGTCCTCAAAGAATTAGTCGATGAGATTGCCTTTGATTAAACACATTGTGGAGTTCATCGAGCGGAACGACCGCGACTTCATCATAGAAGCAGTCGAAGCGCTAGAACACATGGCCGAAAGTGAAAACCTCAAAGCCGAAGAAGTTGATGTTGTTGGTGAGTTGATTTCCAACCTCTTCGGCGCCCTAGAGGTCCAGGAGTTAATGGACAATGGCACTCCGAAGGGAGAGGCTTTAAACAGCTTCATGAAACGCGTCATGGGTTCGGTCGGTCAGTAACTCGGATCGCGACGCTTTGCAATAAGGGATTGTACCGTTTCTTCTTGAGCGTCCCGTTTTGCTCTAGAGTGTGTTCATATAAATGATGCGGCGTTCCGTTGGTCTCAGTAGTTCGCCACCAAACGTCCCTGCGTTTTAAAGCAGGTTTATACGTTGAGCTAATTTGTCTTTATAGCTTCCTCCAACTGGAATTTCTTTTTCCATGCCTCGAATGCTAATCATCGAGTATTTAATGCTTTTAACGGCTTCAATGTTAACGATGTAGCTCCGGTGAACGCGCATAAATTCAACTCCGCTAAGCTTTGTTTCCACATCTTTCATTGTAGAGTGTATGGTGTAGCTCTCCGTGGTTGTGTGCACGACAACATAATCTTTGAGCGCCTCAACAAATAACAGGTCGTCATTCTTGACCCGAATTAGCCGGCTGCGGTTCTTTACGAAAATGATGTCAGAGTCTTCCTTGTGCTCGGCTAAGCTCCTTAGAAACTCTGTTTCTTGCCGCACCTCCTGCTCTTTACCATGCTTGTGCAAAGCCATTTCGATGGCTGTTTGAATGTCAACATCCTTGAATGGCTTCAAAATGTAGCCGTGTGGCTCCGCCATTTTGGCTTCGTTCAGGGTGCTTTCATCCGCATAAGCCGTTAAGAAAACCACCGGAATATCCATATTGCGCTTAATCTCCTCCGCAGCGGCAATGCCGTTCATATCGCCTTTGATCATGATGTCCATCAATGCCAGGTCTGGCTTGTGTTTCATGGCCATATTTATCGCGTCTTCTCCATTATCCGCAGACCCCACAACGTTATAGCCCAGGTTCCCAAGGCAGCGCTCGATGTCTTTGCGCACAATGCTCTCGTCTTCGGTTATAAGAATGTTAATCGGCATGACAAGTGGTTTTTAATCGGTCAGTGGGGTAAAACTAACCAAAAATGATGCCCCTGTTGCCCATTCTAACGTATTATCACTGTGTTTGTTATCCACAATTAGCTTTCCGTCGATTTGGTCCGTCAAGGCTTGAACCAGATAAACCCCTAAGCTCTCGTTGGTTTCGAAGTTAAAATCATCCGGAAGGCCCACCCCGTTATCTGCAACCTGAATCTCCATTTGTTCTCCGACACTCTGAACGCGCAAGTAAATTTTTCCAGATGACATGTCCTTGAACGCATACTTCAAACAATTCGAAATCAACTCGTTAACAATCAAGCCACACGGTATCGCCTGTTTGAGATTAATGTGTATATCATCAAGCTCTGAAACCAACTCAACCCCTTGGGCCACATTTGAATAACTGTGAATTAGGTTTTGTGTCAATCGCTCCAAATAATCTGAAAAACCTATCGAACTAAAGTCCGAATTCTTATAAAGGCTCTCATGGATGAAGCTCATCGTTGAAATGCGGTTTTGGCTCTCTTCCAAAACATCGAGCATCTTCGGGTCATCGACAAACCGCCTTTGAAGGTTCAGCATGCTGGAAATAACCTGCAAATTGTTTTTCACGCGGTGATGCACTTCCTGAAGTAATATTTCCTTCTCCTTCAGAGCTTCGCGAATTTGATTGTCAATCTCTTTTCTTTCTGTGATATCATAGGCAATACAACTGAGTTCGTTGGTGCCCTCCTCATACTGAACCGGGTTGACAAATAATTGGTACCACACCACTTGTCCTTGTTGATTTACCAAGGGCAACTCAAACTGCTGCTGCACCCCCTCTGCCGCGCGGTCAAACAACTGAAACTGCCCCTTATAAAACTCCTCTGAAACAACCTCTTTCAGTAATTTGATGATTGGGGTTCCAACGAATGTGTCAAAGTCAAACTGCTCCTTCAATATGTCAACAAGGTTTTGGTTAACCGATGTCACATTGAATTCTTGATCAATGGTAAACATGAGCAGGTACCGTGTCGAATTGAATATTGATTCCAGCTTGGCCGACTGCATCAAGGCCGAGCGTTTATATGCGCGAACCTCAGACACATTTAGGTAAATACAGCGCAGTCCTATTAAGTCACCCTTCGTGTTCGTCTGCACTGATCCCCCGCCTAGCATTCTCAGGTCTTCGCCGTCTCGGCTACGAAAGTTTAGTTCGTTGCTGTCTCCCACCAGCCAATGTTTCCAGTCATCGAGGTTTTCGCCTTCAGGGGGGGCTGCAATTTCTTGGACCTTTATTGTTTTTAATGCTTTTGCATCGTACCCCAGAGTAGAGAAAAACGCTGGATTTGCGTACGTCAACCGTCCTGTTTCATCGACCAAAAAGACCAGGTCGCTCGCATTGTCGAGGATGTCCCGATATCGTTCCTCACTCCGCCGCAGCTCTTGCTCGGCCAATCGGATGTCTGTTATATCCCTGCCTACCAAAACGAATCCTGTATCTTCCCCTTGTTCGTTCTGCAAAGCCGCAATGGAAATGAGCATCTGAAACACCTCTTCGCTTGAACGGCGACCTGCAACCTCGCCAGCGTAATAGCGTTGCTTACGTAAGTCCTCCATGATGACCTGAAACTCCTTTGGATTCTCAAGAAATTCGTGTCCTTTCAATTGCATCGCGTCTTCGGCAGTTAGGCCGAATTCAACAGATGCAGCGTGGTTAAATTGGATAATCTTTCCCTCTTCATCAAACGCCATAATCATATCAATGGAGCTTTCGATGATTGATCGATTGAAGCGTTCGGCTCGTATCAATTGCTTTTGCGTCTTCTGGTGCTGATTGATCTCTTCTTTTAACAACACATTAGCTTCTTCTGCTGATGAACGGCGCATTTGCTCTCGTACCAATTGCATTCGCGTTGATAAATCGTTAACTGTGACTTGGACCGCTGGTTGATTATCAAAGAAGCTTAATACCATTTGAATCCCTACTTCCCTCACATCTCCATTCGCTTGTAGTATGGAAACCTCCAGATAAGCTGTCTTCTCTCCAGCTAAGATGCGATCTATATCCTCCTTTATCCGAACCTGGTCGCCCGTCTCAAAAAAACTTGAAAGTCTCTGCCCGTATACCTCCTCTTCGTCTTGAACGGCAAGCACCTTCAAACCGGATTGGTTCGCATAACGAATTTCATTTCTTACAACCAAAAACAAGCCAAATGGGTTGGTTTCAACCAGCAGTCGGAACCTTTCTTTGGTCTGAAGTAAGTCTTTAGAAATTTTTCGTTTCTCGGTAATGTCCAACAAGGCCAACGCACGATCGTCGACACTATTGCCAATTCTAGTCATCCTCCCTTCAACCACGACGTGTTTCCCAATAGTATTTACAAATTCAAACTCGATAACCTCTCCCAGTCTGACAGCCAATCGCTTCCAATTGCGCATTCCTAGCAAGCTCTCGATGTTAACTTCCGACATCTCAAGGGCATTGGATGCTCCAATAATCTGCCAAAGTTGCGGGTTTGAGTCCATTACTTTACCTCGGCTGATCAACGCCAACCCTTCGATTGTACCGTTAGCCAATCCGCTGTACAGTAGTTTGTTATGGTTCAACGCAGCCACTAATTCACCTGGCTTGCGAGAATCTTTAAATACAGCAAAATAACATTCCTCGACCCTTCCGGGATGAACTGTGTAAGTGGCTGACTCCGATGCGCTAGACCATGAAAATGGGTGCAATTCAGGGTGTGTGTGGATGTAGCTCCAAACATCAACCGCTTCTTTTCTTTCTAAATCTGAAAAAACCTTTAATGCAGCTGCATTTGTGTGCAACAAATCACCTGTGCCACTGAAAACCAATGTGGGGTCAGTCCAGGCATCCGTCCAAGCCACCATTTGTTCCTTGGTTTCCATCCTATTCCTCTAAGTTAACCCTCAGTTGGTTTGATTCGTTTGCCATCAATTCGAACCAGCTCGCCGCGTTTATATTCCAAAGTTTGTTGCAGGGATTGATTTGGTCCAAAAAAAAGCCACTTGCCTTCACGCTGTCCGAGGTTGTACCGTTCCACACGCTCAATTGAACCATTGTATAGCCTATATACATGCTTCCCAATAGGAATCCCCATCTCAAATTCACCTTTGAATTGCACTATACCGTTGGGATAAGTGTGGATCCAAATGCCATGTCGTTCACCGTCGACATAATCGCCTTCCTCCCGATGATCGTTAACGTCCATGACCCAAAGCCCTTGCTTCAAACCGTAATCATACCTTCCTTCCACCAAGGTTTTTCCTTGATCATTCAATTCCAAAAAATTTCCGTCTGCTTTTCCTCTGCGGTAAGATTCATCACGATGCAACAAACCTTCGATATGATACCACCTCCAATTTCCATGAAATTCCCCATCCCGATAAGTGCCTTCTTGGATCAATTCACCTGTCTCCGCATAAAACTTCCAACGGCCTTCCCGTTTACCCTCTCCAAATGCACCTTCTGATTTCAGCGCACCGTCAGAATAAAATTGCTTCCACTCCCCTATGCGTTTCCCTTCAGAATTGGTAATACCCTCGCCTATTTTAATTCCCTGCTCATACAGAGCACCAGCAATGATTTTACCAGATTCGTCGTACTCATGGAAAACTCCAACTCTTACCTCATTTTCATAGGTAGACCTAGTTGCAATGGTTCCATTTGAATGAGTTGTTGTACGTATGTCTATTTCCTGCACTTCCGCAGCATCCGAAACCACAACACCTTGAAAGTATTTCACTACGTCCTCCAACTGCCCCCATTGATCATAAAATCTAAATAATCCGTTACGTTCGCCTAAATCCCAGGGTCCTTGTTCTTGGAGAATTCCGTCGTCTGTCCATTCCATCCACATTCCCGTCTTCTGCCCAAATGAATTGAATCTGTTTACCTTTTCTACATTTCGCAAATATCCAGTGTCGTATTCTAATAAGGCAATGATTCGTCCATCAGCTGAATATTCCCTGCCTTTTCCATCCTCCATATTCTTTCTAAAGGGAATGGCCTTAATTCTTTGACCATCTTTATTGTATTCATAGGTCCAACCAGATTTTAGATCGGCTTCATAATGCTGCTCCAATTCCACCTTACCGTTGGAAAAAAAATTGCGTTCCCACCCTGATTTTAACCCTGATTCATATTGAATTGACTTCAGCTTTACCCCTGTAGAATCAAAAAAATTCCACGTACCATCAAGTAAAAACTCACGACGATTCCCTTTACTCTTAACCTTTCCATTCTCATGGTATGCCGTCCATACTCCTTCGGGTTGACCTTTTTTTAAGCATCCTTCACTTGCTATTTTTCCATTTGGAAAGGTATATGTCATCCATTTGCATTCGTCTATAGAATCCTGTGAAAAGCAAGTAGTTGTCATCCACACAGACAACAATAAAATATTCTTTTTCTTAAGAAATAAATATATCGTAATAGGGTTGTTCATTCTGTTGGTAAGCAATAATAGATTCTCTTGCTTTTGTATATTATTCACTAAATCAACTGTTGTTCTGAACAACCACTTGTAAAATGAAGCACTGATATTCAATGTTTAAAGATGGTTTTAAACAATACGTTAATAGCATGAATCAGGGATAATTTATGCCAAATTGATTAGTCAATAACCTGTAAAATCATACTGAAAAATTGATGTGAAAATTCAGGCGCTGAAATTTTGAATTCAGGTATACAATTATGCTTAGAAAAAAATAATAAAAACGAAAGTGAAGTTGTTGTGGAGTTTTTCACGGCATTATTACACTATCAACCGTGGAGTTGTGGATTAACTTACCCGTCAAATACGAAAAAATGCGCGTTTCAATAGGAGGTGATCACGCTGGACCTGCCTTAAAAAAGGTTTTGACTGCACACTTGGAATCTCAAGGTGTTGAAGTTATAAATAGGGGCACCGATTCATTAGATAGTGTGGATTATCCTGATTATGCGCATTTAGTTTCAACGGATGTGGAAAATGCGTCGGTTGACTTTGGAGTGTTGATTTGTGGTTCTGCCAATGGAGTGGCGATGACTGCGAATAAGCACCAGAATGTCCGCGCAGGATTGGCCTGGAATAGCGATGTGGCGCGGCTAGTAAAACAGCATAATAATGCCAACATCCTTTGTATTCCAGCGCGTTTTGTGAATGAAGAAGAGGGGCTTAGTATTTTGAAAGCCTATATGCAAGAGGAATTTGAAGGGGGGCGCCATGAGCGTCGGGTTAATAAGATTGCTTGCGCAGCAGTGTTGTGCCTGCTGTCTTTGATTTATTCAATGGAAGCATTTGGTCAAATAGTGGATCCAGAGCCTTTCGCATCTACCATATTGGCGGAAGATTTGGAAAATCATTTAACCGTTTTTGCTAGTGATGCCTTTGAGGGACGGGAAACAGGAGAGCGTGGTGCGGAAAAGGCTGCAGCTTATATAGCAAGTCATTTTAATAGCATTGGTATTGAACCATATGATGGCTCCACCTACTACCAACCAGTGAATTTGTCTCGTTCGCAGATCACGGGGGCCCGAGCATCAGTAGATGGAAGGTCACTTGTTTTTTTAGAAGATTTTATCTTCTATCCTGGGCTGAAGGTGTCTTCCTTGGAATCGGTCGATATGGTAGTGGTGAAAAATGCTGCGGCGCTTTACACTCATGATGTAAAAGGAAAGGCTGTGGTAGTTGCAGGAACAGAAGGCTTAAGCGATTTTAGAGAGGGAGCAAATGCCAATGGTGCAGAAGCGGTGATCGTCATCAGCGAGGATATCAGTACACTTCGAAGCCGGATGAAGCCGTGGTTGATGCGGAAGTCTTTACGTTTGGATAGGGAAGAGCCGAAAGAACGCGAGGGAACGCGAATACCCACCTTCATGGTTGATGCGTCTGCAACAGACTCATGGTGGAGTAGCTCAGATGTAAAGTCTTGGAAGAGATGGAGCAAGAAACTTGCCAAGGGAAAAGGACCTGATGCTGTAGATCTATCCCAATCCTCCTGGAATTTTTTTTTGGATCGCACAGAGGAGTCCATAACCGGTCAAAATGTGCTGGGATATATTCCGGGCTCTGATTCTTTGTTACAGAAGGAGCTGATTGTTATCACCGCCCACTATGACCACGTTGGAATCATAGACGGTGAAATTCATAATGGTGCAGACGACGATGGCTCGGGCACCGTGACGGTTTTGGAATTGGCAGAGGCTTTTCAAGAGGCGGTAAGGGTTGGCAAGGGATCAAAGCGTAGTATTTTGTTGATGACAGTTGTGGGCGAAGAAAAAGGATTACTGGGAAGTGAGTGGTATGCTGAACATCCGATCTGGCCGTTGGAACAAACTGTGGCCAACCTGAATATCGACATGATTGGTCGCGTGGATGAGTCCCACCCAGATGACGATCGATATGTGTACCTCATTGGTTCAGATAAACTCTCTTCAGAGCTTCACGAAATCAGCGAAAGAGCGAATAAGATGTACACGAATTTAGCGTTGGACTACACGTTCAACGCACCAGATGATCCCAACCGGTTTTACTACAGGTCGGACCACTACAACTTTGCTAAGAATAACATCCCGGTGATCTTTTATTTCAGTGGTGTTCACGAGGATTACCACCGACCGGGGGATGATCCGGAAAAGATACATTACGATAAAACAGCTGAAATTGGTCAGCTTGTCTTCTACACAGCATGGCAATTGGCTAATCAGCCCAAACGAATCGAAGTGGACAGGATCAACGATTTTCCATCGAAATAGATGGAGTGGCATACTGCTGGAACGCGTCAATTTCAGCCTGATATTGTAGGCCAGTTGCAGGTCCGTTGAATCCGGAATGGACATGCACGGTTCCGTCATTTTGTATGAATAGTGTGGTAGGAAAGCTGACGACGTTATCCAAAAAAGGAAAAGCGTCTGCCGCATCTTTTTTATTCGCTCGACCCCCAAGCACTATCTCCCACCCTACTCCCATTTCAGACCGAAAAGCGTTCAGCCGAGCATACGCATCTGCGGTCGATTCAGGCCGCTCAAAAGCAACGGAAAGGCGGTCGACTTTTTCAGAAGACAATGTGTTTAGCAAGCGAACTTCATCCATACAGTTGGGGCACCATGTACCGAGGATATCCACCACAGTGACACACCCTTTCTCTGGCACCAAAGACCGCTTGGACAACCGACCCCCAGGCTCGATGAAGCGGACGAGCAGGGAATCTTTTCGCGGATTTAGCTCGTTCAAGGCGACATTGGTTTGCCTCGGTGTCGCTGGCCGTGTTGACCATGAAGTGTGGTAGTGGACGCCGCTGTAAAAGTGGCCGTTAATCCAACGAACACCATCGTAGGTCGCATTGAAAAAAAACAAGTGGGCGCCGTCAAACGTTTGGAGGGTTAAATCAGTTCCATCAAAACTGCCAGACAAGTAACGATAATCTCCCGTGGGTGTTCGCATTGTCCCATAAACCTTATTTTGAAAAGAGCGCAAGTCAAGTTGTGCGTCCGGCGAATCGTTTTTTGGGGCGATTTGGTCGCCGAACCAAACATCCCAAGATCCTGCGATGGGGGTGAAAGCGCCTGTTAGGGGCAATTCAGCTAGTTTGAAAGACACACGGTATGAGCCGTCGCTTGATCTTGGTCGCAAGGAGTCTGTCCAATGTCCACGTGCTTCTGAGTCCAAGGTTAAGGTCCCATTAAAGACTGGAACCGTAAGGGTTGTGTTTGTGAGCAGATCTAACCGGATGTCTTCTCCCCCATTGTGAACAATCCAAGCGGTGTCAAGGATGGTGACAGGAAACGTCGCATTAGTGGAGTCATTCAGCAAAAACACCAGATGATTGAATGAGGGTGGGTTCGGCTTGTTGGTGCTGCACGCAAAAAGCGCAAGTACAAGAACGACGAGTAAAACGCCACGCATTAACCGATGTCGAACTTGATGCCTTGAGCAAGTGGCAATGTGCGTCCGTAGTTTACGGTATTGGTCTGTCTACGCATGTAAGCCTTCCATGCGTCTGATCCAGATTCACGGCCACCACCGGTTTCTTTTTCTCCGCCAAAAGCTCCGCCAATTTCTGCGCCAGAGGTGCCGATATTGACGTTTGCAATGCCGCAATCAGAACCACCCGCAGACAAGAATACTTCTGCTTCTCGAACATTGTTGGTCATAATTGCTGACGAGAGGCCTTGTACGACGCCGTTTTGCAAGGCAATAGCTTCGTCTAATTCTCCGTAAGGCATGATGTACAACAATGGCGCAAATGTCTCGTGTTGTACAATCGCCAGATCGTTGCTGGCCTCGGCAATTGATGGGCTAACGTAACAGCCGCTTTCATACCCAGCTCCTTCGAGTTTACCTCCCTTGACAACGAACTTCCCACCCTGTGCTTCTACAGCCTGCAACGCGTCTAGGTACATTTGGACGGCGTTTTTGTCCGTTAATGGGCCTACATGATTGCTTTGATCGAGCGGGTTGCCAATGTTCAGTTGCCTGTATGCATTAGCCAAGATGTTTTTTACTTCATTGTAAATGGATTCGTGAATAATCAAACGTCGAGTAGAAGTGCAGCGCTGGCCACAAGTGCCAACAGCCCCAAACACAGCTGCGGGAACAACCATGTCGAGGTCTGCATCGGGGGTGATGATTATGGCGTTGTTTCCGCCGAGCTCAAGAAGGGCACGGCCTAATCGCGCCCCAACGGTTGCTCCCACCGCTTTACCCATTCGGGTGCTGCCTGTTGCGCTTACAAGCGGAATACGTCGGTCAGCGCTGATTTTCTCTCCAATGTTGGCGTAACCATTAACTAGACAAGACAGGGCCGCGGGAACATCGTTTGCCTGCGCAACTTCATTCCAGATATGCTGGCAGGCTAGTGAACAGAGCGCACTCTTTTCAGACGGCTTCCAAACACAGGAATCACCACACACCCACGCGAGCGCGGTATTCCAAGCCCATACGGCGACAGGAAAATTGAAGGCGGAGATTATGCCGACAACACCAAGCGGATGGTACTGTTCAAACATGCGGTGTTCGGGCCGTTCTGAATGGGTGGTCATACCATATAGTTGCCTACTTAAACCGACAGCGAAATCGCAGATGTCAATCATCTCCTGGACTTCACCCAATCCCTCTTGCAGGGATTTTCCCATTTCATAACTAACTAACGCGCCAAGAGCGTTTTTTTTGGTGCGAAGGGCGTCACCAAATTGACGAACAACCTCTCCCCTCTTGGGAGCTGGTACAGATCTCCACTCTTGGAAAGCGTTTTGTGCAGCTTGTATGACTCGCTCGTACTCTTGTTCTGTGGCACTGGTGAGCGACGCGATGATTTTTCCATCAACAGGTGAGATTGATTCGATGACGGGTCCGGACCCAAAAGCTTCGTTGCCTATCATGACACCTGGGTTCATGGGCTGAATGTTGAGATCGCGAAGGATGTTTTCGATGTTCATAGTGGTGAAATATTCAGGCGCAAAGGTAGTTGGGTGCGGAGTTGACTACAAAAGGGGATAAAACGCTGTAAATCAACGGGTTGAGAAAAGGCCAAATGAGTAGGTTTTCGTGTTATTGGTTAGCAAGCAAGGTGCGTTAGGGTTTGGGCGCGGAAAAGAGGGTGTTTGCTTTTGTTTCACGTGGAACATAACTAGCGGCCAAGCCGAACAAGGAGCACCGCCAAGTCGGAAGCGCTAACCCCGGATATCCTTGAGGCGGCAGCTAAGGTGTCGGGTTGTTCTTTTGAAAGTTTTTCGCGGGCTTCACTGCTGAGGGATTCCATGGCGTGGTAATTGAAATTTTTGGGAATACCGATGTATTCCAACCGTTGGAGCTTGTCGGCGACAGCCTGCTCTTTCTCAATATAGCCTTGGTATTTGATTTCCACCTCCAAGCTTTCGAGGTCAGCATCCGTAAGTTTGTTTGAAACCGCTAGGGAGTGTATGGGAGGGATGAGGTCAATCATGTTATGGATGCCAACTTTGGGGCGCGTTAACAGAGAGATGGCCTTTTGCTTTTGTCTCAACGGGGAAGAGCCCACGGAAACGAGCAGCTTTTCAGACTCTTCAGGAGAAACACTGAGCCTTTCCAGTCCTTGGCGCATCTTTTGAACCCGGTTCGTTTTCAACTCCAAAGAGCGCATGCGATCCTCATCAGCCAACCCTATTTCATGTGATTGCGGTGTCAAACGCTGGTCTGCGTTGTCTTGACGTAAAAGGATTCGGTACTCCGCGCGGGACGTGAACATTCTGTAGGGTTCCTTAGTCCCTTTTGTTACGAGGTCGTCAATAAGAACCCCGATATAAGCCTGGTTTCGCTTAAGAATAACGGGTTCTTTGTTCCACGTGGAGCGGGCCGCGTTGGTCCCAGCCATGATTCCTTGTGCGGCGGCTTCTTCGTACCCCGTAGTGCCGTTGATCTGACCGGCAAAAAAGAGGTTGTTGACGGCTTTGGTTTCAAGGCTGTGTCGCAATTGGGTAGGATGGAAAAAGTCGTACTCTACTGCATATCCAGGGCGGAAGAATTTGACGTTTTCAAACCCAGGAACTGCCCTTAACGCTCGAACTTGGACATCTTCAGGAAGGCTCGTGCTAAATCCATTGACATAGACTTCAATGGTGTCCCAACCTTCAGGCTCAACAAACAACTGGTGTTTGTCTTTATCGCTGAATCGTTCGATCTTATCTTCAATACTTGGGCAGTATCGGGGTCCCAATCCTTGGAGACGGCCGTTGAACATTGGAGACCGGTCAAAGCCTTCACGCAGGATCTCATGCACGGCCGTATTCGTGTAAGCGATGTGACAGCTTCGTTGGTTACGAACCAAGGGGGTGTTGGTGTAGGAAAATCGCTGAGGGCTTTCATCTCCCTTTTGTTCCTCCATGACATTGTAGTTGATGCTCCTGCCGTCGATGCGCGGCGGGGTCCCCGTTTTCATTCGGTCGGCACTGAAGCCGAGCTCAACTAGTTGTTCGGTTATTCCTCGAATGGCTTTCTCACCCGCGCGGCCGCCGCCAAATTGCTTTTCACCAACATGCATAAGGCCATTGAGAAAAGTGCCAGCGGTCACCACTACTGACCTGGATCGGATGACAGCACCCAGCTGGGTTTTAACACCAACACACGTGCCGTTCTCAATGATTAGAGCAATAACGGAGTCTTGCCAAAAATCTAAATTCTTTGTCTGTTCGAGCATGAGCCGCCATTTTTCAGCGAATCGCATTCGGTCGTTCTGGGTGCGTGGGGACCACATTGCCGGACCCTTCGATCGGTTCAACATTCGGAACTGGATGGCGCTGTGGTCGCTAACAATACCTGAATATCCTCCGAAGGCGTCAATTTCTCGGACGATTTGCCCTTTAGCAATTCCCCCCATGGCGGGGTTGCAAGACATCTGCCCAATGACTCCCATATTCATGGTGATGAGGAGGGTGGAGGCCCCTAGATTAGCGGCAGCAGCGGCGGCTTCGTTTCCAGCGTGGCCAGCCCCTACCACGATAACGTCATAGGTGTCGTGCATTATTTTTGGATATCGTGGTAACGCGCAATCCACTCATCTTCTTTTGCACGCATGGTGTTCTGGTCAGCAAGGGTCTTATCTCTGTAACCAACGAGGTGGAGGGCCCCGTGGACGATAACCCGGATTAACTCATTGAAAAACAACTGATTGTGGGTTTTGGCGTTTTCTTTGACCCGGTCAACAGAGACCATTAAATCTCCAGAAAGCACATTGTTCGTTGAGTAGTCAAATGTGATGATATCCGTGTAGTAATGGTGCCGGAGATGTGTTTTGTTCACTTCAAGCAAGTAGTCATCCGAGCAAAACACAACCCCTA
>DIHQ01000113.1 GCA_002420235.1 Flavobacteriales bacterium UBA5692 | reverse complement strand
AGTGCACCCATAGGTCAACCAAGGATTGGCCCCTGGTTCAAGAACAAAGTGGATGCTATCGGCGGCAAAGGGCCCGTGCGTTGAGAACTCCCCAGTGGGCCAACGGACCACGATGGAGTCGACGCTAGTCGATTCCCCCAACCCTACATGAACGTCGAAGGAGCTTGAACCGCTGTAGCCTTGGCCGCAATGGATTTCATCGTAACGTGTCGTGCCATCGAAGTGGACTTCGATGCGGGCACCAATGGCCGATCGGTTGGAGTAAGTGCCTTCGAGACGAAAGCCGATGAAGTGTCCGTTTGTATTTAGATTTTCAAGGATTTGAAATCCTGGTTGGTTGGGAGAGCCTGTGGTGGCTATGGCAAGGTCCCAATCTCCGTCTCCGTCCAAATCACCCGCCGCGAGTCCATAATCGCTGTGGTCGTGCTCAAGTACAATGTCTCCTTCACTGACCCATGCGAAGGTCGTGTCACCAAGGCCTCGATACATGCGATTGGATGTGGGCGCAAATGCATAGTCGTTCACGATGTACAGATCGGATTCCGTATCGTGGTCGTAGTCGAAGAAGATGCAACCCCATGTCATCCCGGAATCATCAACGCCTGCTTCCTCTGCGATTGCTGTGAAGGTGCCGTCTCCGTTGTTAAGGAACAATTCACTCGGGTATAGGTCAGTTATGTAGAGGTCCATCCATCCGTCGTGGTTGATGTCCGCTGCGTCCACACCCATGCAATTTCCTTGGTAATCTAGTCCAATGCCCTCTGCATCTTCAGAAAAGTTACCTTGCCCATTGTTTCGAAAAAATTTATTGACCTGGTTACCATCGTGGGTAGCATACAAATCTATATCGCCGTCATTGTCGGCATCGAAAAACAGCGCCCCCATGCCAATGCCTGTATCCGCGGTTCCGGAGGTGAAAGTGATGTTTTGGAATCCATTTCCTTCGAGGTTTCGGAGCATGGCGTTATGACTGTTGATGTTGACCACGTAGAGATCTAGCCATCCGTCACGGTCTATATCCGCCGCGTGCAAGCTGCGGCATGGGCCTGTATTACCTGCATTCCATGCGTTGGTTACATCGGTGAAGGTTCCGTCTCCGTTGTTTAGGAAGAGGCGGTTGGAATCGAGATAATTACCGGTGATGAGGTCCAACCATCCGTCGTTGTTGAAGTCCGCCCAGAGCACCGCGTTTGTGGTCGCGTCATCTGCTACCCCAGCTGGAACGGCCACCTCTTCGAATTGCATGCCTCCGAGATTGCGAAACAAACGATTTGGCGCAAATTTGGTACCAACGTAAATATCCTCTCGCCCGTCTCGGTCAAAATCACCAATGGCGACCGCATGATGAAGGCCTTCTACTGCGACTCCCGAAGCGGAAGAAACGTTTTGGAATAACCCTTGTCCATGGGCCAGATCGGTCGTATTTCCAATGAGTAACGCGCACGTCGCTACTCGCATTGAAGAAATAAATCGGTGGTGGAAGATGTGAAGCATTCTGAAACCTCGAAGTTAAGTTTGTGTGTTTTTCCTTTTGTATTCAAGGGCATGAATGGTTACTCGATGTAAACTATGAATCATGATTTAAACAGTATAATACATTAATTAGTACTAATGTTTATGGTGTTTTGTAGAAATATTTACCTATTATAGCGGTGTATTTAGATGCGAGCTTTGCAGGCATCGTTGTCGAAATACGAGTAGATTGTTAGGGTGAAAGGGCGCAGGGGTGCGCCCTTTCTGTTTCTCCTCCCCGAGCACTTGTGTGCATTGGTATATCTACTATATTTGCAACCCTATTTAGGAAATATACAATAGCCTATGGCCCAGCATAAATCCTCTCTGAAGCGCATTCGATCTGATCGGAAAAAGGCAGCACGCAATCGTTACCAACACAAGACAGCCCGAAATGCCGTTCGTACGCTTCGCGCAACAACCAATGCGAAGAAGGCTGCGGAGATGCTGCCTGTAGTTTCAGCAATGCTAGACAAACTTGCGAAAAACAACGTAATTCACAAGAACAAAGCTTCAAACCTTAAATCGAGTCTTGCCGTTCATGTAGCCAAACTCTGAATACGTTTCGAAAACATTCAAATTAGCCTCCCAAGAAAGGAGGCTTTTTTATGTCCAAAAACGAAATTTACCATGGGGGTTGAACGGCAATCACTGATGCCACGGGAAAAATTATTGTTGTCCGGACCTCAGGCGTTAAGCGCTGCTGAATTAATTGCTGTGCTTTTGGGCTCTGGCGTGCAGGGTCATTCTGTACATGTGGCATCCCGAGCTTTGCTTGAATTGGTACATGGTGATTTGTCTGTGCTTTCCTCTATTCCCCCGCTAGGCATGACAGAAGTTCCTGGCATAGGTCGAGCCAAAGCACTTCAACTATCCGCCGCCTTGGAATTGGGCAGGCGCAGGCAGATGACTACCCAGCCTAATGACCACTATATTCGCTCCTCTCACGATGTGTTTAATCGATTCGCAATTAGGTTGTCAGATTTAGGTCACGAAGAATTCTGGTTATTACTGTTGCGACGTTCCAACGCCATCATAGCCGAGGTCAGGGTCAGCCAAGGTGGCTTGACGGGTACCGTAGCAGATCCGAAGTTGATCTTTTCCAAGGCGCTTGCGATGCGCGCAGCAGGTGTCATTGCGGTACACAACCATCCTTCTGGAAATGTTCGACCCAGTCAGTCTGACAGGAAGCTCACAAAAAATCTTCAATGGGCAGGTGAAATGTTAGATTGTCCTTTGTTGGACCACCTGATTGTTTCCCGCAACCTTTACTTTAGCTTCGCTGACGAAGGTGAGCTCTGAGTCCGCACTGGTTCCAGTTACTTGTCAATTGCAATGAAACGTGTTCTTACGGTCGTCGGGGCAAGACCCCAAATGATAAAAGCCAGTGCATTAAGCAGGGTGTTAGGAGACGTTTCCTTTGGCATTGAGGAGAGGATTTTGCATACGGGACAGCATTCTTCCTACAACATGTCCGGATGCTTCGTTGACGGATTAAAACTACCACCAGCGCATCACATGCTCGACGTTGCAAGTCAGCCTGCGTTACGCATGGGCCAAATGATGAGTGGAATCATGGAGGCCATTACAAAAGATGCTCCCGATGCAGTTATCCTGTATGGGGATACTGATTCAACATTAGCCGGGGCGTGGGCCGCAAGTCGAATGCAAACGCCTGTGGTTCACATCGAAGCCGGCCTCCGCTCGTTTGATCGCACCATGCCGGAGGAAATTAATCGCATCCTCACAGATGCGCTCAGTGACGTCCTTTTCTGTCCGTCGCAAGCGGCTCTTAATTTGCTTACGAAAGAGGGCATAAAGACGGGAGGTCGCCCAGGGGTTCAAGTGACCATTTCCGGCGATCTCATGCTCGACACAGCACGTCGTTTCGGAGGTGAGCCACAACCGATTTCGGCGGAGGCCAAAACCGTACTGCTCACCTTGCACAGGCCATCCAATGTGGACAATCCGGAACGCTTAAGGGTCTGGCTCGAGTCCGCGGGAGCGGTTGCGAAATCAATGGGATGGCGCTTGCATTTTCCGGTACACCCGAGGACTGCCAAGGTAGCAGAACGCATTTATGGAGGCGCATGGCGTAGCCAGCTCCAATCCTTTGGAATTGATTCGCAAGAACCGGCGGGCTATCAGCAAATGCTCAATTGGTTGAAGGAAGTACGCCAAGTATGGACGGATTCAGGAGGCCTACAGAAAGAAGCCTACTTTATGGGTCGACCCTCATTGGTACTTCGTGAAGCCACCGAGTGGGTGGAATTGATTCAACACGGTGTAACACGGTTGTGTCCTGACCCCGGCGAATTGGAGAAAGCAGCTATCGCGATGGATAAAGGTTATGATGATATGGATTTTTCCTTCCCGCTGTACGGTGATGGAAAGGCAGCGCTGCACATTGCTCAAACCTTGCGTGAATGGCTGAATCGGTAAGTGTTTGGGTGGCTACTGGAGCCGTGACACCACGTCATCAATATGTGGCCTACATCATCTTCGATGTGGTGATCGGGTGTTCCTTCCATTGGTTTGAATCTCATTTACAGTGGGAGCAAAGTGATGGGCTGAAAATCCAATATGGAGGTGAACAGCAAACCGATATCGACGCCGTATGGATTCCGGCTTGCGGTCTGTTGGAAGGAAAGGAGCTCGATCATCCCGCTCGAAGAACATGGTCGGATGCCGCAGGGCCGGGTGTTCCTGGTATTGGAAGGCTCCCTTTCGGTGTGGCTAATTCTACAGCAGACCGTATAGACGCGGATTGGTGGAGTTGGGTGTTTTGGATGGTCACTCGATTAGAAGAATATCATGATTCAGATAATGCATACGATTCCATGGGTCGCTTTCAAGGTCGAGCATCCATGGCCTACCAAGAGGATTGGCTGAAGCGACCAGAAGTGGAGGTTCGAATCCGTGCATGGGCGTCTTCCGTTTTCTTGAGGCCGACACCTCTGACTTACAAGGTCAATCCCACCATCGACGTGGATAGCGCATTTGCCTATCGACATCGAAGCGTTATGCGGACGGTGGGTTCCACATTGAAAGACCTTTCAGCTGGAAGTACTGTCCGACTTGCTGAACGCTTTCGCGTATTGATTTTTGGAGAACCGGATCCCTATGACACTTACAATTGGTTGGAGTCGATTCACGAGGCTTTTAGTCTGCGGGCACGATACTTTTTTTTGCTTGCGGATAGAGGCCCCTATGACAAACCGGTGGATTGGCGACAACCGGGAATGAAAGCATTGGTGCAAAGACTGACCCAATCCTCGTCTACTGGCATTCACCCAAGCGTGGCAAGCCACAGTGCTAGCAATGTGGATCGATTGAAAATGGAAATCAGACGCCTAGAGAGGGTTTCAAGAACAGCGGTAAATCATTCCAGGCAGCATTATTTGTTGCAACGCATACCAGAAACTTGGAGGCGCTTGGAAGAGGTTGGCATTGAGCACGATTATAGTCTTGTATACGCGGACAGAATTGGTTTTCGAGCGGGGATGTCCCGCTCATTTCGAGCTTTTGATGCGGTTGCTAACAGGCCATTAAAATTGACCATCCATCCCGTTGCAGCTATGGATGCGACTTTAAACCGCTACATGGGACTATCCCCGGAACAAGCACTGGATACGCTTGAAAATTTAGCAAACGAGGTCAAAGATGTTCAAGGTGAGCTGACTTTGTTATGGCACAATGAAACGGTTAGTGAATGCAACGAATGGAGGGGATGGCGTTCAGTGTACGAACAAGTTTTTAACCGCGTCTGTTAATCTTCGCAATGGTTACAGACTTTTCATCAACAAACAGTGTCGTAAATGAGTTTGTCGCAGAACTCCGCGATGCGGAAGTGCAGCAGGACCCAGTCCGCTTCCGATTTAATTTAAAGCGGCTAGGCAGTGCCATGGCGTTTGAGTTGAGTAAATCAATGCGATTTAATTCGGAGAAAGTACGGACGCCATTGGGTACTGCTCGCATGAATCGCCTTGCTGAGCAACCCGTGCTCGCGACCATATTGCGAGCGGGATTGCCTATGCACAGCGGAGTGGCTGAAGTGTTCGATCGCGCTGAACAGGCTTTTGTATCTGCTTGCCGGAACTACATCGATGAAGATCATAGCGCATTCGAAATCGGAATTGATGCCGTGAGTGCACCATCACTAGAGGGAAAAGTGTTGGTGGTCTCTGACCCAATGCTCGCGACGGGTGCGTCCTTATCTCAGGTGCTGAATCGGCTATTTCAATCACATGGTTCACCGGTTGCGGTGCACGTTTTGGTTGCAATCGCCAGCAAGCAGGGAATCAATTATGTTCAACGTCACCACCCAAGAGCGCGCCTCTGGGTGGCTGCTGTGGATTCAGAGCTCGATAAAAAAGGTTATATCATTCCGGGGTTAGGCGATGCTGGTGATTTGGCCTACGGAACCAAAATTTGAGTATGCCAGGAGTTCTTGAAATCGTACTGTGGGTGATAGGGGCTGTGGTCAAATTTTTGGTTACGCCTTCGCTTATGATTGCACGCGGTTGGGGATTTTGGCCTACTGTCATCGTAACCTCTGTTGGAGCCGCGTTGGGGGTCTGGGTTTTCTTTTTTTTCGGAAAGTGGATGCTGAAAAAGTGGGCAGAGTTTCGCAGTGAGAAAGAACCTAAACGTCCGTTTTTCACATCACAACGAAGGCGCGTGGTGAGGTTCCGTCGGCTCTTCGGAATGTGGGGATTACTGGCTGTTAGCGGAGTAATTTCCGTCCCCATCGCATCCATACTTGCTGCCAAGTATTACCAGCGTGATAATCGCATGCCGTGGATTTTAGTCGTTGCCTTCTTCCTTTGGTCGTTACTGCTGACGTCGCTGTCCTATTGGGCCATTGACATTGGTTGAGTGAGGTGATGTAACTTGGGCTCATGTCCACCTCAAATTTGCCCGCTGATCTTTTTTTTGATTTGGACCGAACGTTGTGGGATTTTGACCGCAATTCGCGAGAGGCGTTGGAAGAAATTTTCATGGAAATTGCTGAGCCTAATCTGCTGCACCAAAAAACAGCTGCAGAATTCATAGCTGTATATGAAGTTGAGAACGCGAAATGCTGGAAAGCTTACCGAGAGGGACGCATTACCAAAAACGAACTTCGACCACTTCGCTTTCGCAAGGCGTTAAATGGGTTGGGAATTCCCGCATTTGATGGTATGGATGCCTTGGCTGAGTCAATGGGCACTGCTTACGTCGAGCGCGCGCCCTACCTTACTTCTTTATTTGATGGGGCGATTGAGGTGTGCCAAATGCTCAAAGCGCGAGGTCACCGCATGTTCATCCTGACGAACGGATTTGAAGAGGTGCAGCATATTAAGGTCAACCGAAGCGGACTAGAGCCTTTTTTCGATGGAGTGTACACCAGCGATGCTTTGGGATACAAGAAGCCGCATCCTAGATGCTTCACACAGGTTTTGGTTCTCGCTTCTTCGACCGCTGAACGGGCCGTGATGATTGGAGATGATTGGCAATGTGATGTGGAGGGTGCTATTCAAGCGGGGTGGGCCGCCATTCACTTTGCCCCAAATCAGAAGCAATTGCTGTCTACTCCTATTCGTCGCATCAATTCCTTGCGCACCTTGCTGGAACTGGATTTAAATCAACAATAATCACTCAACGATCACTGCCATGGCACAAGAAGAAAAGAAAAAGAAGCAACTTAACATTGATCTACCCGAGGAATTGGCATCAGGCACGTATTCCAATCTTGCGGTGATCACTCATAGTCCTGTCGAATTTGTCGTGGATTTTGCACAGGTAATGCCGGGAATGAACCAAGCGCAGGTTCGTAGTCGGATTATTTTGGCACCTCATCACGCCAAGCGTCTTCTGCATGCCCTAAGTGAAAATGTAAAGCGGTTTGAGCAGCAACAGGGTACGATCCAACCTCCCAAGGGCAACCAAGACCCGGCTATGCCGCTGACATTCTCCGGGCCACAAGGTGAGGCCTGACGGCGCTCAGCCTAGGACTGTCCCCAGAACAACACCCTTCCCTGAAAAGGCGATGGACCGTTCATGGTAATTCGGCCGGTTCTCAGCTGCAGAGGTAGCCGGCACATCGCCTGTTTGGGTGGGGTGATACCATGTCAAATTCGCCACTGCACCCACTTCAATATGAGGTGTATCAAGTCCTAGGACTGACCGAGGACCTATTGTCAGAGCTCGGATTATTGCTTTGTGTGCATCGCTCTTATGTGCAAGTCCAGCCATAGCTACGGGGAAAACCGATTCAATCCCTGCCATCCCATTGGAGGCGAGTATGAATTCCACGTCGTGGTGTTCCAGGTCTTGAGGACGATGATCCGATACCAGGGCGTCAATCGTTTCGTCCAAGAGTCCATTGCACAAAGCTTCTCGGTCTGCCGATGTCCTAAAAGGGGGTAGCGTTTTCAATGTTCCGTCAAAGCTGCTGAGGTCTTCGTCCAAGAAAAACAGGTGGTGTGCGGAGGTCGCACAGGTGACAGATAATCCCTCGCTTTTTGCTTCCCTTATTAGCTGCACAGACTCCATTGAGCTGATGCACGAAAAGTGCAGTTTTCCTCCCGCGTAGCGCAGGATTTCGAGGTCTCGCTTTACTCGCATCGTTTCTGACGTTGTGGGATTTCCGACAACGCCCATTTGCGTGCTAACCATTCCTTCGTGCATTTGCGGGTTGGCATTCAATCCTAATTCCAGTGGACAGGATACGATAGGTTGGGGCAGATCGTGGCTGTATTCGAGTGCACGGCGCAGCATTTCAACGCTGTTTAATGGTGCATCATCAGAAAAAGCAACGGCACCTGCTTCTGAGAGGTCCCGCATTTCTGCAAGCTGCCTTCCATTTCGACCCTGAGAGACGGTCCCCATTGGGAACAAATGAGCATCGCAATCTGCTGATCGGGCAATGAGGTAAGCAAGGTTGGATTTGGTATCCGGAACGGGATGTTGGTTCACGTTGAGCACAACATGGGTAAACCCGCCAGAACGGGCGGCACGTAGACCATTCTCAAGGCCTTCCTTTTGCTCAAATCCGGGATCTGCAAAATCTGCTTGCAGGTCCAACCACCCAATCGATAGATGGGCGCCCGGCTCATTCCATTCAGTGACACTTTTGGATGGGTTTATGACGTCTTGAATGTCCACAATAATTCCGCCTCGGACGTGGACGTCTTTGGTGGTTCCGTCGTGAGGTCCAGCGGGGTCGGTGATGTTTACGCCTTTGATGATGGTTTCCATAATCGGAGGAATAAGGTTTCAGCAGCAAGCGCTGCAACAACAATGATTAGTAATGCCTTCCACAAGGGAACTCCCTGCTCCACACGCTGAATGATTTGAGGCAAGGTAGAAATGGTCCCGGCTAGGACTCGCATGGTTGGCCAAGACAATCCGTTCCACATATTTTCGAAGGTCGCTATATCCCATGCTAGGTGATTTGACTCGGCCCGGTCTTGATTCAGACCGATGGCCGCTATGGCGGTCGCTCCATTTTTTAACTTATAATGCCCAGTCTCAAACGGAACACCAGATAAGGTAACCTGAGCGAGCTGTCCGATTTCACGAACTTCCGGGAGCCATGACATCAACTCCTCACCTGAATCGGCTCCCCAGCGCTGCGGACCTTCCATAGACCAATTATTTTCCCGGCTAAGGGGTGCCCCGACCGCCCATACTTCTGTAGCTCCCAGTTCGGCTTGTTGAATAGCGTGCGAAGAGGAGCGCTCAGCAATGCGCAGCATGACTGGAACCCAGAAGGAGTGCCGAATTAAATTGGTCGATTCGCTCGCGGCACCTGCATTCAAGATAAAGGACTGCCCGCGACCTTTGGGAATGCGTGAGAGAAATACACGTCCGGTTTCTGTGGTCGCCAGAACTTCTTCACCCGGTGCTGCAGTGCGGTCTATGATGCATTCGACAGCAGGCAGGTCAATGCGATTGGGTGTTTGAGCGAACATATCACTGAAAAAAGGATGCTCCAGTTGCAAGTCACTTACGCGGTCGGATTGTTCAATCCACGATGAAGCATCGGTAATTCCGAAGCCTTTAAGGAGTGCTGCATTTTGGTTATTCTTTTTCGGGATGTATACGGCTGTTCCACCTTCTTCGACGTAGGTCTGAAGCGCATTAATAAAACCAGACCCTGACTGTGTCCAATCGTTCACGATGACAGCTTGGTAACCTGCGAATTCTCCTGGACTCCAGTTGGTTTGAAAGGTTACGCGATACAAACCACCTGCCGTTTTGTACGCGCGGCGCAAAGCGCTATTAACTGCATCCGCATCACCAGAGGTGAGAACGAGAATGTCGATTTGATTCAAAACATTATAACCGAAGTGCCACTGATCATCGAATCGAATGGGTGCATCATCAATCTCCACTGTGGCCAATTGAATGCCGGCTGCTCCGTGTGTGTATCGCAGCACAGTGTCGGTTGGAATGCCCGGCACGAGATTGAACGTTCCGATGGCTACGCGTTCGCCGTTGATTCGCAGGTTCATCGGGATGCGATTGACCGATGTCCGTGAATTGTGTTGCATCCGTACGCGCAGGGCTGCCTGCCGGCCTTCTATTCGGACGGGTTTATCAAACCAAACCGAATCAACCCAGATATTCGGGGTGCTCCCAGCCAACTCCGGCACAAAAAACCATTGTATCGAGGAGTCGGGGGGGGTAGCATCGGCTGATAAGTAATGCGTCGAGGTTTGCAAATCACTGAAAACATATGCCGATGCGCGACGATTTTGAGCCTTTTCGAGTTGATTTTCGATGCGCTCGAGCACTGAACCTAGGGGTTGGGTATGGTGCGTGGGTCGGATGCGTTCAATACGTTCCACCGCTTGATTCCGCGTCATAAATGCTTGATCCCGTCCGGAAAATTCATTGGTCAGGACCTGGAATTGATCCGTGGGTTCATATTGTTCTGCTACTAAGACGGCTTTGCTGCGGGCGGATTGAAGCAGTTGACCTTCCTCGCCACTACCCTCCATCGACAGGCTATTATCCACGTAGATGGATACCGCATGTCCAGCCGTGGACACTGCAGTGGTTTTATCCGCATCGAACCATGTAGGCTGCGCAAATGCAAGGATAAGTGCAGTAAATGCCAATAAACGCAGGAGCAGGATCCACCAATGCTGAATTTGTTGTGTCGCACGCGTTTCTCGTTGGACGTCCTTGAGAAAAGCGACTTGCGAAAATCGAACGCGTTTGAACCTGCGGAAATGAAGGAGATGTATGACTATCGGGATAGCCAGTGCACCGAGACCCCAAAGTATTTCTGGATGCACAAATTCCATTCTATGCAAATTTAGCTCCAATTTTGCGTGCGATGGCGAAGCGTTTAGTGAACAGTGAAAAATTCCATGTTACGGATGACCTGAGGGACTTTTTATTAGAAAAGGCAGCGGATTATGAGAGGCCTGATTTCATTCCCCATGATCCAATTGCCATTCCGCATCTATTCTCCGAGAAACAAGATGTCGAGCTTGCTGGATTCATCGCGGCTACTTTGGCCTGGGGACAACGCAAGACAATCCTAGCTAAGGCCGGAGCATTCATTGATCGCTTGGACGGTGCTCCAGGTGATTTCATAAAAAACGCGACCCAAGATGAAATTCGTTCAGCTGCGAAAGGATTTGTCCATCGCACGTTTCAATCTCGCGATGCTGAAGTTTTCTTGAATGCGCTTCAAGTGTTGGTCACATCATACGGAGGGCTTGAATCCGCCTTTTTGCCTCGCGATGAAGAAGTCAGCGCTGCCGCATGCCTCAAGACTTTTCATAACCGATTTTTTCTTGCGGCCTCTCATCGCGGTTATGAAGCTGGCCGCACCCGTAAGCATGTTGCGACGCCTGCTCGTGGTTCCGCTGCTAAGCGATTAAATATGTTCCTCCGATGGATGGTTAGGCCAAGCCGGCGTGGTGTAGATTTTGGCCTGTGGAATCAAATCTTACCAAGTCAGTTGATGATGCCATTGGATGTGCATACGGGGAATGTTGGCCGCAAATTGGGTTTGCTGAATCGAAAACAAAATGACTGGAAAGCGGTTGAGCTGCTCACATATGCCCTGCGCCAAGTTGAGCCTGAAGACCCGGTTCGATTGGATTTTGCGTTATTTGGCCTCGGTGCGATTGAGCAATTTTAAAGGAGCAATTGAGTGGATTACACGAGCAGAATATGCAGACGTCGATTGGCGATAACGAACGATGGATCACCCACTTTTGAGGTGTTGGATTGGGGCGTATCGTACCACAGTATTTACGGCGCATTGACTGAGTCGGAGCACGTGTTCATCGACCAAGGTTTGGAACGCCGTTGGATGCAAACACAGGGGTTGGTCAGGATTCTCCGAGTACTGGAGGTGGGCTTCGGAACTGGACTGAATGCGGCATTGGCCTGGCAATGGGCAGAGCGTCGCGGGGTCGAGGTGGAATACATCGGATTGGAGCCTTATCCGCTGCAGCCGCACGAGGTCCTGTCTTGGGCTGATTCAGGTGTTACAGAAGATCTGAAGTGGCGTATAACCGCACTTCATGGGCAAGCTGTTCAATCCGAAGGTGTAGTGGCTAGTGGATTTTCAGCTCAAATCTTGGGTGCTAACCTTCAAGATTTGACACATTCAGGCGCTTTTGACGTTTGTTTTTTTGATGCATTTGCACCGACTCAACAACCAGAGCTTTGGGAGGTTGACATCTTTGAGTCATTGTTGATGCGCATGAATCCCGGTGCTGTGCTCGTGACGTATTGTGCCAAGGGTCAGGTGCGCCGTAACATGGAACGCGCAGGATGGAAAGTTGAACGGTACCCGGGCCCTCCGGGCAAACGTGAAATGCTCGTGGCATGCCATGTGCCGGTTTACCGATGGAACGTACGCTGTTACGCTTTGATTTTAAACCCTACTCGAACCCACGTTCTTGTTGCGCGCGAACGCTTTCCAGACGGCTCTGTGGGATGCAAATTTCCGGGTGGTGGGTCAGAAGCTGATGAAGCATTGGTGGACACACTTTGGCGGGAGTGTGCCGAGGAGTTGGGATCCACGGATGGCCTTAGGTCGCTGGGGCATGCCTACACCAACGATTTTTTCGTTCGCAGCGCCTTCAGGGACGACGAGCAAATTTTAGCGGTGTACCATTGGTTGCAGGCAGATGATGAGGGACTGGCTTGGTGGGATGAGAAACCTGCTGCGGTCGCAGAGTCTGAGCCACTGCTTGAGATGAACTGGGAAGCCATAGAAACGTTGAAACCTGATGTAATGCGTTTCCCCATAGACCGGTATGTCGCTGCCAACTTGGGAACCTGGCGGGATACTATCCGATTAGACCCAAGCGCTGATTGACGCAATCATCGACTCGTTGGCATAGGTGTGCTGGTGAAAATGTGCGCCATCCTAACTCGCTTAATTCCCCACCCAGTACGAAATAGCTATCGAGGTCTATGGCCTTCATGTCGTCAATTACGTGCTCCCGAAAATTCAATAATGCAATCCACCCGTCGTCTTCGGTGACTTCATCGAACCACTCTTCGTAATAGCAATCGTCACTGAAGTGAAAATTCAAGACGTTTTCTCCTATCAATATGTAACGGCGGATGCCCTCAGCCAGAAGAACATCGATGACTTCGCGTTTGAGCTGCATGATGTCGTTGTAGAGGCAATCATTCCACTCGCCGATGAACTCGATGATAGCAAAGCCTTCTTCATAGTCGACAAATAAAATTTTACAGAATAGCGTAGGTGAGTGTATGGAGTCCCACTGCGGATGAATGAAGTAGTTGTAAACTTTGGTGGAATATTCAAATTCGCTGTACGTGCGTTCGAAAAAGGGGCTGCGCGCATCGCTGCTTGCTACATAGTGGTTGCGCCACGCGTGATAGGGTTCTAGGGTGTGCATCGTAAGCTTTATCCCTTTCCTTTCAGCTGTTCAATCGATGTGCGAATATCCTGCGTTGTTTGCAGTGAGGTAGCTGCTTCTTCCGCTGTAGCGCCTGTTGCATCCTGAATTATGCGAATGCCGCGCTCTTGAAGTTTGGAATTGGAGGGTTTCATATCCACCATTCTGGAGCCCATCACGCGACCGAGTTGAATCATAGCTGTTGTGCTGACCAAGTTTAGGATCAGTTTGGTGGCGGTGCCTGCATTCAAGCGCGTGCTGCCCGTTACGAATTCAGGGCCTGTGATTGCAACCATTGCGTGGCCTGCTGCTTTTGCAACGGCGGAGTTAGGATTGCAAGTGATACAGGCTGTGAGCAGTCCCTCTTTCCGAGCAGCTTCCAATCCTCCCACTACATAAGGAGTTCGTCCTGAGGCGCTGATACCGATGAGTGTATCCAGCTTCGTAGGTTGTGCGGCGGACAAATCGTTCCACGCTTCGTTTGGATCATCTTCCGCTCCTTCAACCGCTACTCGGAGGGCACCATCTCCACCTGCAATCCAACCTTGTACTTGAGTGGGGTCTACCCCGAAAGTCGGCGGGCATTCACTGGCGTCCAGAATACCCAATCTGCCGCTCGTACCGGCACCCAAATAAAAAAGTCGACCTCCACTTTTCATGCGGGGTACCAGAGCTTCAAGAAAGCGCTGCACCTCTTTAAGACTAGCTCCGACCGCATCGAAAGCCACTTGAGTCTGACCGTGCATGGCATACACTAAATCGTTAATTGACTTAGACTCCAAATCTTGGTGTGGTCCCGGTTGTTCGGTTGGAGGGAGTTGGGTTTTGTCAGCTTCCATGCTGCTCTAAAAATTTGTTGGCTCAGTCGTAGTCAGGTTGTTGCATTCCACCAAGTCCATGCTGCCTCTGCCTGCGCAATTAACATGGATTTGCCATTCATTGTTTTCGCCCCGGCAGATGCAGCGCGCTTGAGGAATGCAGTCTGCTCAGGGTTGTACACCAAATCTACAATGAGGTGTGCATGAGTCAATCCTTCCCATGGGATTTTCAGGTATGCTTCATCATCCGGGTAGGTGCCAACGGGAGTGCATTGCACCACTAGTTTACAATGTTTGAGATAGGAGGCGTTCAGGGTTTCATAACGCATCGCTTTCCATTCAATGGGAGATCGGGTGACGTGGATGACTTCGATGCCTAGCGACTGCAATGCGTATCGGACAGCCGCCGCAGCGCCTCCGTTTCCCAATATCAATGCGCGCTCGTGTGACGACGTCAATACGGGACGAAGGGCTTTTAGAAATCCTTCTGAATCCGTGTTGTGTCCGATCCATCCGTCGGAGGTAGATTTTATGGCATTTACTGCCCCAATGGCACGTGCTGTAAATGTTAAGTCCTTCAACAAGGGAATAATGGCTTGTTTGTACGGAATAGTAACGTTTAATCCCGTGAGTGCTTGCGATCTGCGGGCTTCGGTTTTAAGCCAATTCTCAAGCCCATTTAAATCAGACCGTTCAAAACGCTCATAAGAAGCGTCGTTTACGCCCCAAGCTTTAAATCGATCGGCGAACAAGGCTGGAGAATGACTGTGAGAGAGGGATTGGCCTAAGATGCCAAACCGTCGTTTGATGCTCATGACGCGAACCGATTTTCAAGACGTTGCATTACGAGGACTAGGCCTGCCCCCGCTGCTGAAAAGGCAAGGCATATGTAAAATTCATTGGAGTCGGGCCATGCATTGGTTTGGAGCCAGGTCTCCCGACCGTCACTGTGGGTGTGCAGCAATAGAATATTTTCCTTCCAGGGCCAAAGAGCTTGTAATGAGCCAAGAAGCATACCTGTGAGGGTGGCCATTACTCGGCTTCGAGCGCGGGCGAGTAGCGCAGTTAGTCCTTTACTGAATCCCAATAACCCTGTAATTGCTCCGGCACCCACCGTTGCAATCACCAATAAATTAAGTTCTTTAAGGGCCCCAATTACGGCACCGTAAACTCCCAAAAGCAACAAAATGAAGCTTCCGGAAATTCCGGGTAAAATCATAGCACACGCTGCAACAGCTCCGCACGCGAACAAGTAAGGCAAGCTCGGTTCAACCTGAATCGGAGGTAAAGAGCCCAATCCAAATGTAACAGCAGTTCCAGCGAAGAATAGGAAAGCATGATATGCATTGCGCTTGCTAATTTCTCGACTTACCATCGGGATGGAAGAACTGACAAGTCCAAAGAAAAAGGCGAATAACACCGCCTTGTGGTGTTCTAACAAGTGGTGGAGGAGGCCAGATAACGCAATAAAGCTGGTGCTAATCCCAGTTACTAGGGTAATAAGAAATGAAGCATTCAATGCCTTTAGTACCCCCTGTAATCCCTCATATTTCAACGTTTTGGACAAACCCCACGATATGGAAGAAATGGACTCAAGGAGAGTGTCGTATATCCCAGTTATGAGTGCTACGGTGCCTCCAGATACACCAGGAACGAGGTCCGCGGCTCCCATTGCCATTCCGCGAAGGAAAATTCCAAGGTGGCGTTTCATCCCACTTCTTCTTCCGGGGAAAATACAGCACACCATGCCGTCATGCCACCTTCCAAGCTGTGTAGGTTGTCAAAACCATGTTTGGTTATTAGTGCGCTGACGGTTGCTGCGGATCGCTCCCCGGTGCGGCAGTACAATACCACCGGGTGTGTTCGTGGAATCTCTTCTTGCCGGCGAAGACAAGACGCCATGGGTAGATGAAATTCCGTCAATCGACTCACCGTCACTTCGTGGATTTCACGGATATCTAAGAATGAAAACACCTTGCCTTCCACTTGCCATTGGCGAACTGCACGGGGCGTGATGGTGGGGACAGGTGGCTTCATGGATAAGGGGTTTAGTCTTCCTCGACCGTGTCTTGAACAAGCCGCTTGCCTTCAGCTATAATTTCGGGAAGGTGCTCGAAGAACGTATCGCCGCGCAGGCCGAGCCTCAAGCATTCGAGTGGTATAAGGTCGTTTGGTCCAATGTTACCCAAGTTGACATTCGCTCCGAATTGGCGTAAGAACCAAACCTGTTGAGGTTTCTTCGGAGCTTCCCAAAGGATGTCTTCTAGCGCCACATTGGCTAGTATTCTCCTAACGAGTTGCACGTGAGCACTGCCATTTGGACGGTAAATTCCAACATTCCCGCTCTCACGGGCTTCGGCGATGACCTTGAAACTTCCGGCTTTCAGTTCATTGCTCATCATTCGAATCCATTTGGCAGGGCTGATGAGGATTCCCTCTTCCTTCGACCCTACTTCTGAAAGGACCTTGTAGTTCTTGCTTAACGTGCTGATAAGTTCGCACTTTTCGTCATGTGGGATTACCATCGATCCGTCGCTGACTTCCAAGCATGTAATCCCCAGACTGTCAATGAATCGAAGGTATTTATCGAGTTCATTCCGAACATAAAATGCTTCGAATAATGTGCCACCACAGTAAACATCAAATTGAGCTTCGTGGTAGCGCTTGACTTTTTCTTTTAGGTTCGGCGTGATTAAAGAGGTGCCGAATCCCAGTTTAAGAAAGTCAATCAAATCGCTGCCGATTTCTATAAGGTCCTCGGCTTGACGGAGGCCCAATCCCTTGTCCATGACCATAGTCAGACCATTGGTTCGGGGCCGTGCTGTGCGGTTAGGTAAATGCGAAATTTCGAACATATTGTTAAAGTTTAAATCGTTCAATTCGTTCGATGTATCGCGCATCATTGGCAAGCGCAGGCAAGAAATTCAGCAGAATTTCGGATTGATCGTAATGGTTGGTCAAAAGTAATTCAAGGAGGTCGAATGCCGCTTTGTGCTGGCCAAGCGCATATTGACTGATAAAACGCCTGTAGCTTAGTTTGGGCGCATTTTGAAGCGCTGCTAGACCATCATCTATCACAAGCAAAGCGTCTTCATGCCTTACCGCCAATTGCAAATTGTCTACCCTCTCTAACCAAAGCTCCTCATGCTGGATATCCAGTAACAACCCTTTGGTATAGATTTCTTCTGCACGGTCGTGTTCTTCGCGCTTCTTCAGGCATGTCGCTAGCAGCAGGTGATAGTCGGCATGCTTGGGTTCTATTTTTAAGGCTTGTTCAAAATAGGAGCATGCAGTGCTAAGTCGGCCTCGCATGTCTGAAAGTATGCCTAAGCCAACAAAAGCATCGGCGAATTGTGGGTCTAATTTCAGGCTTTCGCGATAATATTCTTCTGCCCGGTCTAAGTCGCCAATCCGTTCTAAGCATTCTCCCATGTAACACCGGGTGCTAGGTGAAGGCTCTTCGAATGATAGGGTCTCTTCATACGTATGCAAGGCGTCTTGGTAGCGTTCCATGGCGACCAAGGCCTCAGCTTTTTGATGGTAAGCAGGGCCAAATGCGCTCTCAATGGCAATGGCAAAGTCGTAAGCGTCGATGGCCCTCGTGTAACGTCCGCACTGTTGCAGCGCATTACCCATACTATACCACGCTGCGAACGAATAAGGCTGCTTTTCGAGAAATTGCTCGTAAAACAAAGCAGCTTGCTTGAATTGTTCAGTCCGCTCATAACAAAATGCTAGCTCGTAAACCGCAGTTTCGTTCATTGCGTCCTCCTCCAACGCTGCATGTAGGTTGCGAATGGCCTCGTGCCAGCTACCTAAATTTTCAAATTCCAGGGCGATGTCAATGCGGATTTCTCGCTTGGTTTCTCTATCCGCAAAAACCAATGCACGCTTGAAGCAGTCAATGGCTAATTTGTGCTCTGACATCTGGCTATACACTGATCCAAGAGTAATAAGCACCTCTTCGTTGAGAGGCTCAATATCAAGCAACTCTTTTAGCAGTGGAACCGCTTTAACCCCTTGTCCTGACACTATACAAATCTGAGCGTGCTTCAATTTCAAGGCGAGATTCGTTGGATACAGTTGACGGGCATAGCGTGCAACCGCATGCGCCTTACGAATGGACTTCTGCTCGAGGTAATGCTCTATTAGACCCTCCAATTCATCCACATCGAAGAACGCTTGTTCGCTATGCTCGACCATAGTCTCGAACTTCTCGACGAGTCCTTGCAGCGCTGGCTCGCCCCTGTGTGCCCGTCCTTCTTCATTCATTAATCAAAGCTACTAAGGGAAGGTTTCCTAGAATGCATTTCAAACACTCCTTTTTTCACATCCTAGGGTTTTTCTTTCACGACTCATGCCAACCCATGGTATTTTTGACTCATGCTTATCACATCCATTTCTGGTATTCGCGGAACTATTGGAGGGGTTCCAGGAGACGGTCTGACCCCCCCGGACGTGGTCAAATTTGCCACAGGGTATGCACGCTGGATTCTAGAGGCGAAAAATCAGCGACCGACTGTAATCGTGGGGCGAGATGCGCGTGTGAGTGGAGAATTATTGAGGGATTTACTGGTAGGGACTTTGAATGCCTCAGGTGTTGATGTGATTGATTTGGGTCTCAGCACTACACCCACTGTCGAGTTGGCTGTTCCCGCTGAGCAGGCAGATGGCGGCATCATTTTGACCGCGAGTCACAATCCGTGGCAATGGAATGCCTTGAAGTTATTGGATTCGAATGGTGAGTTTTTGAGTGCTGCGGAGGGCGAGCGGGTGTTGGAGCTTGCATGTGTCCCCCCGGAGTACGCAGAGGTTGGTGCGATAGGAAAAATTTATCGTCGAACGGATTGGATGGAAAGGCACGTCCAGCACACCTTGGATTTGGATTTAGTCGACACAGATGCGGTGCGCACCAGTCGGTTCAAGGTGGCTGTCGATGCTGTGAATTCCAGCGGTGGCATCATCATCCCGATGCTGCTCGAGGCCATGGGCTGTGACGTGGTCAAAGTTAATTGCAATCCCACCGGACAATTTGCTCATAATCCTGAACCGTTGCCAGCCCATTTGGAGGGACTCTGCGATGCGGTCGTTGCGGAGGGTTGTGACTTTGGGATCAGTGTTGATCCTGATGTGGATCGGTTGGCATTTGTAGACGAAGGCGGAAGATGGTTTGGTGAAGAGTACACACTTGTGACTGTCGCGGATTACGTCCTGAGTAAAACTCCCGGTAACACGGTGAGCAACATGAGTTCAACTCGCGCTCTGAGGCAAGTAACTGAAGCCCGGGGCGGCCGTTACACAGCCAGTGCAGTCGGCGAGGTCAACGTCGTAAAGGCAATGAAGGACACCGACGCTGTTATTGGTGGCGAAGGTAACGGTGGCATCATCTATCCCGCATCGCATTGCGGTCGCGACGCCGTTGTTGGAACTGCGTTATTCTTGACCCAACTTGCCAATTTCAAAGGGTCTGTAAGCGCTCTCCGACGTTTATATCCGGACTGGCATATCTCAAAAGATAAGCTGAAGTTACCATCCGTTGATGTCGATCAGGTGCTAAAGCAATTAATCGCAGAACATCCCGAGGCGAAGGTGAATACGATTGACGGGGTAAAATTCGAATTGGACGAGGGCTGGGTTCACTTAAGACAATCGAATACTGAGCCCATCATTCGTGTCTATGCCGAGGCGTATTCACCAGAAGCAGCGTTGGCGTTGGGTGAAAGGTTCAAGATTGAGTTGCAAAGCATGCTCAACGCTTTGGATGGTTAATTCAAAAAAGTGCATTTTTGTGCTTCTCACTTCGTCCGATGAATGTCTACCTCGATAATGCCGCGACCACATCCGTCGCTCCGGAAGTCGTGAAAGCCATGGTCCCTGTATTACAGGAAAGCTTTGGTAACCCTTCTTCAAGCCATATGGTCGGGCGAAAGTCGCGGGTATTAATAGAACAGAGTCGTCGTCGGGTCGCCAGCCATTTGAATTGCCATCCGAGTTGCATTTATTTCACATCCGGTGGAACTGAGGCAGATAACCTCGCGCTACGGAGTGCAGTTAGGGACTTGGGATGTACAAGGATCATCACTTCAGAAGCTGAACACAGCGCCGTTATTAAGACTGCCCAATCTCTCGAGCGTAGTGAGGGTACGGCACTTGATCTCGCTCGCCATTTATCCGACGGCAAGGTGGATCTCGACCATCTCAAGTCTTTGCTGAGTAAAGGTGGTAAGACCATTGTGAGTTTGATGCACGCAAACAATGAAGTAGCCGTTATTCAAGACCTAAATGTCATTGGTTCAATGTGCCGGGAGGCAGGAGCATTATTCCACACCGACACAGTCCAAACCATGTGTCATTACGCTTTTGATTTGCAGGATTTACCCGTTGATTTTATAACATGTTCGGCGCATAAGTTTCACGGTCCGAAAGGGGTGGGATTTTTGTACATCCGCAAAGGCGTGCATTTGAAAGGTCAAATTGAAGGAGGAAGCCAGGAAAGGTCAGTCAGAGGAGGTACAGAGAGCACGCACAATATTGTTGGTCTTGCCAAGGCGATGGACTTAGCTTATGCTGACCTCGCAACGCACGAGGCTCATATTCGAGCATTGAAGTCACAAATGGTACAAGGGCTTACAGCGACGATTCCAGGTGTGCGGTTCAACGCGAACTCGGATAGCCCAGAGGAGTTGTATACAGTTTTGAACGTCTCGTTTCCTCCCCACGCAAAATCGGGTATGGCCCTTTTTCTTCTCGACTTGGAAGGGATTGCTTGTTCGAGTGGGAGTGCATGTTCGAGTGGAGCGACGTTGGGATCACACGTCCTGCGTGCATTGGAGTTTCATGATCCAGAACGTGCGAGTTTGCGGTTTTCTTTCAGCCGTTACAACACCGCTGAAGAAGTAGATTTTGCCCTTGCCGCGATTCGACGGGTGTTTTCATAATTTACTGGAGATCAATTTTTCCATCAGTTTTCCTGATTAAGGGCTTCTTTCGTTTTACTAAACAAATTAATTTAGACCTCGACTATACCGCATGGCACTCAATGCTGCATTTCGTTGGTTCATCCGCAAGCGCATGATGAATATTGAACAGGTCCGTTCTCGGCCTGTAGAATTGCAGCGTCACCTCTTCAACCGATTACTTTTTGAAGGTCGGGGCACTGAGTTTGGGGTAAAACACGGATTCAACAGTGTACGCTCGTTGCGGGAATTTCAAAAGCAAGTTCCAATTAGAACGTACGACCAATTTAAGCCGTTCATTGAACGCGCTCAAGAAGGCAAGCGAAGTGTGTTATGGCCTGGTGAAACCCGTTGGTTTGCGAAAAGCTCAGGAACAAGTTCCGACCGCAGTAAGTTTTTGCCAGTCACAGAAGCATCTCTGCACGGGTGCCACTTCAAGGGTGGAAAGGACTTATTGGCTCTTTACTGCGAACAGAGGCCTCATGCTGAGCTATATGATGGCAGGCATTTAATTCTCGGAGGGGCTTCAGCATTGCACGAAAACGGCTTAGGCGGTTTTAGCGGTGACCTCAGTGCCATCATTGTCCGAAACCTTCCGTTCTGGGTAGAAGCTCGCCGAACCCCAAGCCGGGAAATTGCTCTTATGGAGAACTGGGAGAAGAAAGTAGATGCTCTTGCTCACGGTACGCTTCATGAGGACGTTCGAATTCTTGCCGGTGTTCCCAGTTGGATGCTTGTGGTAGCCAAGCGAGTTTTGGAATTATCTCAGGCCAAATCATTAGGTGAGGTTTGGCCAAACTTGCAATTGTACATGCACGGCGGGGTTAGTTTTGAGCCCTATCGATCGGAGTTCGATGCCTTAGTCGGTGGTACACGTTTGTCTTTCGATTGCCTCGAAACTTACAATGCTTCTGAAGGTTTTTTTGGATTGCAAGATCGATTGGACGGGGATGACTTGCTCATGATGCTGGATTATGGAATTTACTTCGAATTCTTGCCGATGTCAGAGTGGGATGTAGAGAATCCGCAAGCACTGGAATTACGTGAGCTGGAAGTAGGTAAAGAGTATGCTCTGGTTATAACCACGAATGCGGGCCTCTGGCGCTATGCGCTTGGCGATGTTGTTCGCATTACCCATGTCCACCCGTTTCGCATGCAAGTGGTCGGTCGAACTGCATCATACTTAAACGCTTTCGGTGAGGAAGTAATGGTGGATCAGGCCGAACGTGCCATCGCAGAAGCGAGCACGCTGGCCGACGCACATGTTCGAGATTACACTGCAGCACCGGTATTTATGAATCTGGAAGAGACGGGTGCACACGAGTGGTGCATTGAATTCAGTAAGCCACCTGCAGGCGGAATGGCACTATTCATGGAGTGCTTGGACGCATCATTGCGACGTCAAAATTCCGATTACGACGCCAAGCGAACAGCTGAATTGGCATTGCGTTTCCCTATTGGCTGCGCTGTAGCTGCGGGGACCTTTGATGGCTGGTTGCAATCCAAGGGGAAATTAGGGGGGCAGCACAAGGTACCTCGATTGGCGAATGACCGTTCAATTGTCGAAGCACTGATGGACATGCAGATCAAGTTTGGGAAGACCCAATTGGCGCAATAACTTTTCGTTGATTCTGTGTGGGATACCTGTTGAAAACCCGGTTTTCGTTCCGATGTAAATGGGCCTATTTTGCACGTTCAACCAAGCTATAATTATGCACATTGCCATCGCCGGAAACATCGGGTCAGGGAAGACCACGCTGACCACGCTCCTCGCAAAACACTACCGATACGAGCCCCATTTTGAGCAAGTGGATGACAATCCTTACTTGAATGATTTTTATAAGGATATGCAACGCTGGTCGTTTAATCTGCAGGTTTTTTTCCTGAGATCACGGTTTGCCCAATTGGCCGAATTGCAGGAAAGTGGCAAGAAGGTTATTCAGGATCGGACGATTTATGAGGATGCGCACATCTTCGCTCCCAATTTGCATGCGATGGGACTGATGAGTTCACGTGATTTTCAAAACTATCTCGACTTGTTCCAATTAATGGAGCGTTTTATTTCGCCGCCAGATTTGATTATATACCTGCGCGCATCGGTTCCGAAATTGGTGGAGAACATTCAGAAGCGCGGACGGGATTACGAGGAGGCAATTCGCTTGGATTACCTAAATCGCTTAAATGAACGCTACGAGGCTTGGATTAGCACTTATAACGCCGGAAAGCTGCTGGTTATTGACGTGGATAGCAATCGTTTCCACGAAAGCAAGGAAGACTTGGGAATGGTGATTGAAGGTGTTGATGGCGAATTGCACGGCCTATTTGTCTGATTTAATGCAAGCGCATTGATTTGGACCGATCTGGTTGAGACAAGCCACGAAAAAAGGGATTCCACAATGGAATCCCTTTTTTCGTAACGACGAAGTCATAATCAATCCAGCGAATCTTCTGTATTGAATTCGCTGTCATGATTTGTCGAATTGGCTTTCATCTTCGTCTGCACTTCGATTTCTTGATCACGGCTGTTTCCGTCCTCGATACTGTGGCCACCTAAAATGGGGGCGATGACGAGGCCAACAAGGCAAGTTAGTTTGATGAGAATGTTCATCGATGGACCACTGGTGTCCTTGAAGGGGTCACCAACCGTATCGCCGGTAACAGCGGCTTTGTGGGCCTCTGACCCTTTGAAGGTCATCTCACCGTCGATTTCAACGCCGGCTTCGAAGGACTTCTTCGCATTGTCCCATGCACCGCCTGCGTTGTTTTGGAAAATAGCCCACAGAACGCCTGAAACGGTCACGCCAGCCATATAACCGCCGAGCGTCTCTGCTGCCCAGGCATTGGACATCCCGAGTAATAAAGGCAGCAAGCCAATCACCAAAGGGAAGATGAGAGTCATAGCACCAGGAAGCATCATTTCACGCAAAGCGGCCTGCGTGGAAATATCCACACATTTTCCGTATTCTGGAGTTCCTGTGCCTTCCAGGATGCCCGGAATTTCCTTGAACTGACGCCGTACTTCTTTCACCATTTCCATAGCTGCCTTGCCCACACTATTCATCGCCAACGCAGAGAAGACCACAGGTACCATGCCACCAATGAAAAGGGCTGCGAGTACGTTTGCCTTGAAAATATTGATGCCATCAATCCCAGTAAATTCAACGTATGCAGCGAATAATGCTAGCGCCGTTAATGCAGCCGAAGCAATAGCGAAGCCTTTTCCAATGGCTGCGGTTGTGTTACCAACCGAATCCAAAATATCAGTGCGCTCGCGCACCTCATCAGGGAGTTCACTCATCTCGGCTATACCCCCTGCATTGTCGGCAATTGGTCCAAAGGCGTCAATAGCAAGTTGCATGGCGGTGGTTGCCATCATGGCAGAAGCAGCGATGGCTACACCATAAAAGCCTGCGAAGGCGTATGCTGCGTAAATCGCAGATGCGAAGAGGATGACGGGGCCGAATGTCGAGATCATGCCAGTAGCTAAACCAGCGATAATGTTCGTTGCCGCTCCAGTTGAAGACTTCTGGACGATGTCCAATACTGGCTTCTTGCCCAAGCCTGTATAGTACTCGGTCATGTAGCTTATTACACCACCAACAATCAGTCCTACAATGACAGCATAGAAAACGTCCATTGGTGCGAAGACAATGGCGTCAGCACCTCCAATCTCACTCATCTGCATCGTTGCAGGAAGCATCCAAGTGATGAGTGCGTAAGAGGCAACCGCAGTCATCAATATGGACCCCCAGTTGCCTCGGTTTAGTGCTGCTTGAACATCACTCTCCTTAGCCCCTTCTTTGACCCTAATCATCAGGCCTCCGAGGATGGAGAAGATGATGCCCAAAGCCGCGATAATCAAAGGCAACAAAATAGTAGATTGACCCCCGAAGTTGTCTTCCAAGCCGCCGGTACCGCGGATAACTGCGTTACCCAATACCATGGCGGCTAGTACCGTGGCTACGTAAGATCCGAATAAATCTGCTCCCATGCCTGCCACGTCGCCAACATTGTCTCCAACATTATC
>DIHQ01000147.1 GCA_002420235.1 Flavobacteriales bacterium UBA5692 | reverse complement strand
TCTTTTGAGGATTTTATCCGCCCAAGCTAAGTTGCTTAATAGGCGGACGATCTTTTTTCGTAGTAATGAAAAGTAGTATAGTGGTATATCGACATCCATGGGCTTGGTTGCCTGAGGCAACCGGAAGCCGCTCAATTCAAATGCATAGCATGCATATTGAAATGATCCTAATCGATGGAATCGAGTACACATTGTAAGGTTATTAAATGATAATGATGATGAAGATAATTATTGGGTGAGTGGAAAACGCCTCGAGCATTTCACTCCATGAATGGAAGTTGACTGGTATGTTTTACATAAGAATTAAGAATCTAAAAAATCTTGATTAGAGGACTCGCACGCATGACCGAACAAGCGTAGGGTCTTATTTACGAGTTGTATTGAAATTGAGTTAAGCATCATGCTTGAAATTGAATAGGGGGAACCGTGACAGGTTCATGGGTATTGCGGGTGGCGTGGAAATGTGTTTCCATATTCCATGAATTTTGATCATCCGCTTGAACATGGCAGAAGTGTAGATGTAGGAGACCGGGATCACCATGGAAATGCACTCCCAAACCTTTTGAGTACCAAAGGAATAGATTCCCTTCATCGCTACACTCTGATCTCCAACCGAGTCATAACTAAGGGGTGGGTAGTTGGCTTGATGTACTTTTTTTCTAGCAAGGAATACTTTCTGGAAATAGTTGGTTCGTTGGAAGAAGCGAATGATCCGAATGCATGGGCTCTGAATCTTTCTGAGTTCCAATTCGAATTCAGGTTGGCTGGGTTGCGATACAGCAATTTTTATTGATCGATTATCTGGGGGATGGGCAATTTTAAAGGTATTGGGGCTTGGGTGATGATTATTAATGTCCGATCCATGGCACACGCTAAACAATTTGGATGTGTGCTTGCGTGTGCCATGAGGCGAATGACCCGGTGGCAATTTCGTGCCTGGTTTTGGTCTATCTACGAACATGATTGTTAATGAGTTTTAACTTAGGCAGGTTGAATCCTTCAGGCTTAACCAATCAGTGAAAGAGCAACACTAGACAGCTGGTTTGCTTGGGCAGTCATAGATGCACTGGCCTGCACGAGTATGTTATGCCTTGCGAACCTAGTTGATTCTGCGGCAACATCCGTATCCATGATTCGACCATGTGCGGATTCCAGATTCACGACATTGCTTTGAAGTAAGCTGATCGTGTTTAATACACGATTTTGCTCGGCTCCATTTTCGGCACGCATATCAGCAACACGACCGATGATCTCGGTGAATTGGCTGATACTGACTTCAAGAATATCATCAATGAAGGAGTTGGAGCCAATTCCGTTCCCTGCTGCTTGGGCTCCATTTACATTGCCTAGGTCTATAGCACTGGCTCCGGAGGCAATAGTACCCACCGAAAGCATGAATTGGAAGTTGATCACATTAATGGATACACTGCCCAATGTGCTATCCGCAGATGCGTGGGTCGTCAGGGTTCGACTGAATGTAGTGGTCGACAAGGAGGCACCGCTTTCATTTATGTAAGATCCCGTCCCCTTAAGGAGACTTCCTGTAGAAGCACTACTGGTTGAAGCGAACAAGCTGATTCCGTTGAACTTTTCGTTCCGGATTTGACTCAACTGCGACTGAAGCTCAACGAATTCCTTGCTGTAATTTTCAATGTCACCGGTGTTCTTGGTGATGTCCTGAGCCATGGTTCGAAGTTCAGCCATACGATCAACGATACTTCCCACAGTGGAGAGAGCGGAATCCTGCACTTGTAAAAAGGACAGTGCATTTTGCGAATTTTGAATCAAGGCATTCGTGCGATTGATCCTGGAGTCCAGTTTATAAGCAACGGAGAGACCACCTGCGTCGTCCGCAGCACCATTAATTCTTTTACCTGACGATAACCTCTCCAAGCTTTTTCGGAGAGCGTCGTTGGCTCGTGATAGATTGAACGAGGCTGAAGTGGCACTCGCGTTTGAGTTTACTACGATTGGCATTTTTTAATCTTCCTTGATTTTCATTGTTTTAGTATTCGGGGTATCGGCTAGGTTCCACCCAGCCGCAGAAGTTCGTTTACGATTCATTTGCTTCATCCGATTAAGGATAGGGCGACACTTGAAAGCTGGTTGGCTTGTGCCGTCATAGACGCACTTGCTTGAACCAAGATATTATGCCTTGCGAATCGGGTAGACTCGACGGCTATATCCGTATCCATGATACGTCCGTGTGCGGACTCAAGGTTGACCATGTTACTCTGCAGTAAACTTATGGTGTTCATAATACTGTTCTGCTCAGCTCCGTTTTCGGCCCGCATGTCGGCAACCCGGCCGATAATTTCAGTGAAATCACTGATGCTTACTGCAAGGATGTCGTCAATAAAGCTATTATCTGTATATCCGGTACCTGTTGTTCCATGAATTCCGGCTAGGTCAACGGTTGAACTCGAAACAGAGAGCATGAACTGGAAGTTGACCACATTAATGGAAACACTTCCTAAAGTGCTGTCCGCAGATACATGGGTGGTCAGGGTGCGACTGAAAATGGAAGTCGTCAAAGATGTGCCACTTTCATTAACATAGGATCCACTGCCCCCCTGGAGGCCCCCTGAGGTTGTACTGCCACTCACCGCAAACAAACTGATACCGTTGAACTTTTCATTGCGGATTTGGCTCAGTTGGGACTGTAATTCCAAGAACTCTTTGGTGTAATTCTCGATATCTCCGGTGTTCTTGGTGATATCCTGGGCCATGGTCCGAAGTTCAGCCATGCGGTCGACAATACTACCCACTGTGGATAGAGCAGAGTCTTGCACCTGTAAGAAGGATAGTGCATTTTGTGAATTTTGGATCAATGCACTTGTACGATTGATCCTGGAGTCCAGTTTGTATGCGACGGCCAGACCCCCGGCATCATCCGCTGAACTATTGATTTTTTTGCCGGACGACAACCTCTCCAGGCTCTTCCTGAGAGCGTCATTGGCACTTGATAAGTTAAACGAGGCGGCGGTGGCACTCGCGTTTGAGTTTACTACGATTGGCATTTTTAATCTTCCTTGATTTTAGTTTTTGTTTAATGGCAACGACATCCTTGCCGTCACCGAGTTTTGGGGTGAAATTTTATGAGTCTTTGGGACCTCGGAATCTATAAATAAAGCCTTCCAGTTAGTCCCAAAGACATCGCCATTGGGATTTAAAACTCTGAGCGGGTGGTTTTCGTAAATAGTTTTCTCCATATTGCGTTTCATTGAATAAGGGTGAGCGCCAGGCTCGATAACTGATTGGCTTGGGCGGTCATACTGGCACTGGATTGAACGAGAACATTGCTTCGTGCAAACCGGGTTGATTCTGCGGTTATGTCGGCAACCATGATTCGGCCATGAACCGCTTCCGTATTCCCAAGGATTCCATCGACAGAAGGGTATGCTGAAGGCGGTTTTGCCCTGAGCGATGTGTCAGTTCTGGTCAAACTGAGGGAGGCCGATGAGGCACTTGCATTTGAATTAAGTACGATTGGCATAAGAAGAATTGTTAAAGTGACCCTGAGCACTCGGGTGGAGGACTGCACTTGAGACACCAGGGTGGACGCAATCTTTGGCTTTTCGGTGAAAGCCAAAGGGTATTTCTGTGTAGTCCGCATGCTGGGATGCGTAAGAGAGCGTGTCGGTACACGCATTCAAATGTAAAGCGATAGGCATACTTATTGGTGTAAGTCTTTTAATGATAAGTGATGATAGGCATGGTTGCCCAAAATGTATCTGGAATGGTTTGCAAGAGCGGAATGCTCATACAATGGGTACAGGATTCTGTATTGATTTCTATTGAGTTACATCATGGTTCAGGTTGAAAATTGGTTTTAAGTGGTAGTTGTTTGAAAGTAGTAATGGTTGTGTAAATGGTCTCAGGTTCCAAAATTGTGTACCGAACCCCTGTGGTGGTTTGTAGTAAGTGGAATTAAAAGGTCTTTCATACAGATAGTTTTGGGCATAACCTGAGTTATCATCTGCATGCTTAACGACTCCCTCATCAATGTCGTGGAGTCTTGGGGATAGTAGGTAGCCGACAACCTTTCTTGTGGTGAATTCGTGGCGACGATCTCTTTCTGAAGTCGTGCGTGTGAGTGCTTTATTCTGGACTGCCCAGAGGCGTTCTCAGTAAGCATTGCATCGAAGTATTCGATTGTTTTTTCTATCCGAAATTGGGAAATGTTAGAGGCATTCTGCAGGTCGTTTAGATAACCTGCTGGAGTATCCGCCCAGATATTCAGGGTAAAGGTATCGCCGAATTTCTGTCCGGTTATTTTAATATGATTATTGCCGATTTTCTGAAGGTCGAAAAGAGATGATCCCTTGTCCTGAAAATCACTTTTTGCCTTGCAGGTTTCAAGTCGATCTAACAAATTGTCCCCCGTGACTACAGTCAGGTATGTTTCAGGGGAAGAGGTGGAAGCCATCCTTTCTGGGCCAGGAGTCCAGCCATGTGTAGCTGATTTTAGAGGATGTGACTCACTGATGCTGATATTGTAAGGTTCGCCTGCCAGTCTTTTCCTGCCTCCTGCAAAAGTATTGTCGTCTGTAATTGTGACCGTCGATTCGAAAAGCCTGCTTCTGGCATTATTTGCAATGCTCGTTGATCGAGCTTGAATGATGGAACCTGCATTGGGCGGGTTTAGCTCCTGTGTTAGATTGTTCGCACAGAATCCGATTCCCTCTTCGTCAACATAAATATAATGTCCGTTTTTGTAGACGAATACTGTGTCTATGCTGTTTTTGGAGTTTAATTGCGGGCCTAGATCATAGAACATGTAAGCCGCCATATCATAAGTTGGATCGGAACTTGTAACAGGTGCTCTAGGATTGGTGAAAATTACTTTTGGGAAAATTTCTCCTACTGAAAGGTCAATCGATATGGATTCACCGGTGAAGACCCTTGAATCCGGCAGCGTGTGGGTAATCCTATCCTCTTTGGTTGCGTTCCGAGGGCAGGGTTTCTCTGAGTTGTGAGGACCCCATTCCAATGAATCGGTAGAACCAGTACTGTTGAGTTGATTATGGCTTACGCTTATTCTCAAGGTAGGAGTTAGCTGATTGGATTCGAACTTCTGAATATCCAGGAAATCAAGGATGATGGTGTTGGGGTTCACATGGTCATAAAGTTCGCTCCGAACAATTTCCCTCGGATCGGGAGCATTTTCCGTATCGCTACACGCAAGATAATTAACAGTCGTGTCACTTTCTGTATTTAAACATGCATTTTGTTTTTTGTTTTTAAAGAGTGGTTTGTCTCCTTTTGGAATCTTGCCTCCAATGATAAGGGCAGTCATTTGTTTCTCAGAACCGAAGGAAGAAAAAGAGTCTTGTTGCAAAGTCCTAAAGCCATTTTTCGTAGGATCGCCTGGTTCGTACAAATCGCATCCATTTTCGTGAACAAAAACATGCCTGAGGGTTAAATAAGTTTTTCCAAGTTCAGTTAAAGCATTTAGGTCGGTTAGAGTACCTATATATAAGCCGATCTCTGAACTAGTTCCTGAAAAGAGAATTATCCCATTAAAAGATTCTCGTGTTATAACCTTAAGTTGGTTGGAGAGTTCACTAAACTCGGGGAAATCGACCTCGTGCCCCCTAACATTTCGGGTGGTGGAATTGTAGCGTAATATTAGAACAAGTGCCTCGTGTATAAACGAATTGGATAGAGCATTAGATGAGAGTTGCGCTTGTAGATCATGGATTAGATGATGAACATACGATATTTTAAATCTCAATAGGTACTTGTCAGGAAGCAACTCAAGTGGAACGGACAGATCGCTCGGAATTGATGCGGTGTGTATTTTTATTCCACTTGAAATCCGTCGAACAACACCTGGGCTGTGGGCTCTTGATTGAATCAAGGTAAACCCGGAATCCTGGAAACTGTTGTTAGAAAATTTCATCCTATTGTGAGACTCGTTCTATCGATGATTTAGTCGCAGGATCTATCAGATTCCTGCACTGAGTACGGAACTCCTAAAGTGTTCGGTGGTGAGAGGGATCAGGACATCTTTAAGTCGAGAAGTGTTGCTCATAACCTGAACAGCCATGTCCGATTTGATCGCCGCTTTGGCGAACTGTGTGGCTTCCGCCGCCATATCGGCTCCGGAGATCCGACCATAAGCGGCTTCTCCTGCGACAAGTTGATCTTCAAGTTCTGCAATCTCCTGATCGACTCGTTTATATTCAGAACCAAGAATTCCCATACGGCTTTCAAGGAGGCATTTCATCTCGCCGAAATAATGCTTTCCAGCCGCCATATTGTGATTGCCACGCATCATATCCACTACCTCCTGAGCGAGTCCTGGAAGTAAAAGCGATCCATCTCCAAGAGTTTCGAACCCCTTAGGGTCCAGATAAATTTTGTTGCCATGCGAGTCAATAGGAACTTCGCGAATATATGGTAGCACATCGACAACCACACCATTGTTTGCAGGGAGATCGACAAAGTTTTCACGATCATCCATATTTATGTTTATCTGACCATTTCCGTCTACGTCCGCACCGTTATCGAGACTGTCGTTGGTTGTACCTCGCACTGCTGCACCGTTTTCCGGATAAATCACCCCAATAGTGCTCGTTTCGATTTGAAGGGTCATTTCGGTGCGGTCGAAAGATTCATTAAGATTTTGAGTTTCGATGATATCATACTTCCCGTTGGAGTAGGTATTCCAATCCTGAATCCCGTCTCCATCAGTGTCATTGCTTCCTCCGGGGAATACTTGGTATGTGGTTTCTTTACCTGGTCCAAACTCTACGACGAACAGGTCATCATCACCTTGTGCCGCAGAATTTGAATTCCTCCAGCCGTTTCCGGAATAATCGGGAATGTTGTCCCCGTTTTCGACTTCGATGGTAACAGGAGCTCCAGAAGCATTGTCGTAGGTGTATGTGAATGATCCAAGTGAATCAGTATTAGCACCGGTGCCGGCTTGAAAACCGCTTCCCGTAGCGTTTTCGTTCCATTGTTTGGCTTCCAATGTGCCATCTGGGAGAGTTCGGAACAAGTCGTTATCTGATCCGTTAACATTTCCCTGAAATGCTGGACCGGCACTGAATACGCAAACATTACCCATCCATATTCTATAGGTATCTCCTGCGGGTCCCGAATTTACCCGAAAGGAAACACGGGCAGAGGGCGAGCCGATATCTTCGGTCTGTCCGCGAATTATATGATTACCATTTCTGGCATTCTTATACGCAGTCTCGGAAATATCCAGCTCCTTGAGGGCTATATTGGTTGCATCACCACATTTTTCAGTACTGCTAAATAGAAGCTTTCCCTCGTACCTGCTCCTCATTAAATTTTCCAATTGCTTTTGATAATCTTCGAATTCCAGCTGGTAATCCTTTCTCTCCTCAACAGTCGTAATTGGGTTAGCCGACTTGATCGCGAGTTGTTCGATCTTGTCGTACATCTCATATACACGATGCAGGCTCACTTCCTGTGCATATAAAAAGCTACGAAGGTTTTTCAGGTTATTGATCGATGCCCGGTCGTTGATCATTTCCAGCTTTTGCTTTGAAGCGTGGGAGATGGACCCGAGGTCCTTGGTGGTTTGCTCGAGTCTTTTTCCGGTTTCGATGCGATCTGAAGCAACCTTACGCTTGGCGATCGAAGATAGGAATTCGTTTCTTGCATTGAGAAAACTGAAGTTGGTTAGTTGCATGGATAAATCTCCTTTTTTGAGTTTGCGAAAAATTGAGAGAGGGTTTTTTAAGAAAGGCTTTCCACCTGAACCCCGCCCGCATAGGAGGGGGCGGAGTTCGGTGAAAGTGAGCAAAGGTAGCCTGCGATATTCATAAGTGTTTCCAGAATAGATTGATGCATGGATAGACCTTTGCGTGTGTTTTGAACTATTGCAGAAGCGCCAGTGCAATATTGGTCAACTGGTTTGCTTGTGCGGTCATCGAGGCACTTGCCTGGACCAGGACATTCTGTCTTGCGAATCGAGTTGATTCCAATGCGATGTCTGCGTCCATGATCCGACCATGAGCTGCTTCAAGGTTGGTTACATTGGCTTGAAGCAATTCTATCGAATTCATGATACGATTTTGCTCAGCCCCATTTTCGGCCCGTACATCTGCCAACCTCTCAATGGCCTCGGTCAAGTGCGACACGGAAACATCGAGAATGTTAGTGATGAGGTACGAATCCCCTACTTGAGACAGACCAGTGTCGGCTCCGGTAATCCCAAGTCCTCCCAGGTTACCCGTAGTGTTCGTATTGAGCACGAGGGAACCGATGGACAATACGAATTGAAGATTAACCACATTCAGTGAGATACTTCCATTAGCGGAAGTTCCGGATGGATGGGTCTTCAATTCTCTGGCGAATTTATCGAAGGTAACCGTATTTCCTTGTGAATCAACATAGGTTCCGGAGCTCATCGATAATTGGCTGGCCGAAGTGCCGTCGATTGAATTCGCACTAGCGTTTTCAACCGCAAACAAGCTGATTCCATTGAACTTCTCGTGACGGATCTGACTGAGTTGACTTTGGAGTTCGACGAATTCCTTTGAGTAATTCTCGATGTCTCCACTATTTTTGGTGATATCCTGCGCCATGGTCCGAAGTTCGGCCATCCGGTCCAGGATATTACCCGTTGTCGCAAGGGCTGCATCTTGCACCTGAAGGTACGATAATGCATTCTGCGAATTTTGTATCACCGCAAAACTGCGGTTGATTGTCGAGTTGAGCTTGTAAGCCACCGCCAATCCACCTGCATCATCAGCAGGCGAGTTGATGCGCTTACCCGAAGATAAGCGGGCTAAACTCTGTCGCAAACTGTCGTTTGCTCGACTTAGGTTGAATGACGCCGA
>DIHQ01000094.1 GCA_002420235.1 Flavobacteriales bacterium UBA5692 | reverse complement strand
AGCCATCAGACGGTACGTGCGATCGTCAGTCCTTTCATCGATGGTCCAACGCTCATACATTTGGACGGAATCTAGGGGTTCACCGTCTAAGATAACTTCGGCGTTACCTGCTCTGACCTTGCGAACTATCCCCCGTCGTACGTTCTTCTGATCTTTTGGTAATCCTGCTTCATTTGCCTGGTAAAAATGAACGGGTGAACCTGAACGAAAGGCATCGTCTATCCCACCACCCTGGCCTTTCTTCACCATCAATTTGATACGACCTCCGAAAGTAAAGCTCTGGTTCTCAATGATGACTGGTGACCATGTTAGGCCTTCGGCCCTTCGAATGCGAAGGCTTTGTTTTTCAAGAAGTACGGATAACCTACGCTCCTCTTCCCGCTGTTCATCAACTATTGCACGCGCGAGCGTTCCCAGTTCTTCAACTGCGCTGCTCATACTCAACGCATGAGCGTAAAGGAGCCATTGATGTATTTGTAACCTTGTCCTTCATCTGTGGTCTGACCGTTGACATCGTTGATTACCAATTCAGCGTCCGTACGCGCAATACCCAAAACATAGAAATATGTGCCCTCAGCTGCTTCATTCGCATCAGGTTGCCATCCTGATGTATTCCCGAAGTCATCACTTGTGTAAACGATCTGTCCCCATCGATTATAAATACGCACGGTGCTTCCATTGTATCGAGGGCTATCCAAACCCTCGACTTCAAATCCACGATTCATTGCATCCCCATTGCCCGGCGAAATGACATTTGGAATGGTGAGTTCACAATTATCCTCCTCGACTGTAAACTCACTTGTGGCAGTCCATGTGCAGGGAGGAACCATAGTGACAAGAACTTCATAGTAACCTTCTTCCGTTGCTCCATAAGAGGAGGACGTACCCACGGTATCGCCTTCGAATGTCCAAACATAGGTGTAATCGGTATCCTGTAACCCCTCGTTTGTGAAATTCAAAGCCACAAGGTCCAATGCATCATCAGGACATACAAGGCCACTGCCCACCACGGGAGTGGGCGGTGATAAGAAATCAACCTCGACATTTTGTGAGACTTCGCAATCATCAAGATTACCCCCCGTAACTGACACTGTCAAAGTCATGACTGTGTCTTGCGTCAGGCCATCCACGGTTACGTCAGCACCAATGCCATTGACCAAATCTGACGGCTCCCAGTTGTAGGAATAGTCATAGTTGGATTGCTCGTTCAATACATCTCCAAACAATTCCACCGGTGAGCCACAGAATCCAGCCGGTTCAGCAATAGAAACTTCAGGGCCGTCGACCACGGTAACTTCGACATCAGTGGTGTACGTACACCCAAAATTGTTTGTCGCTGAAAAGGTATATGTACCGGATTCTGCCGCCACAATGGTCACATCATTGCAGTCTTCACTTTCGCTGTAAACGTTTGGACCGTCCCAATAAGAGTTATCGCAGTCCATGCCAAATTCCGGTGTGAAAACTACAGGCTCTGGATATAATTCAGGATTGAAGTTGACATTCCACTCAAAAATGTATCCGTCGTCAATTGCCCAGGCGTCACAAACCTCGACTTGCCATGTTCCATTTAGGGGACATCCCTCCAATAATGTAAATGGCTGAGTTGATTCATAAGTGCCTTCAGCTAACTGTCCCCCAAATCCGCCATTATCAGCCCATGTTCCATTTGTTGCCAATGGTGACCAGTAATAATCCCACCCAACACCGGGACCTGTGCCATCAGCTTGATCTGGAATTCCTAAGTTGGTACCTCCTCCGCCTTGTTCATGCACTACCATGCTTTGACCATTAGGACAAATAAAGGTGATTGTCAAATCTCCCATATAGCTATGCTCAAAGTTGATGAAGAAGTCAACAATATCTGAATTCGCATTTTCGACCACAGCACCTGGGGAGAAAGCTGTAAAAGTCAGCTCCGCGTTGAAGCATTGAGTCTGATCATCTGGGATGAATAAACCCCCACCGAAGTCACCCGAGGGCTCGGAATCATAGGTAACACCGTTAACCGCACCTTCTAAGTCAAAGAGCTGGCCTGAACAAATCGTCGCATCCAAGGAAGTTCCTGACCAGTCCGGCTCGGTTGAAATCAAGACCAAATGATCAACCAAGTTATTGTTTGAACAGCCATCGGGGTAATCCGCAGAAGTATTATTGTCGGCAATGGACAACTGCACTCTATATGCACCGGGAGCATCAAAGGAATGGCTGACAACCGGACCAACGCTTGAAGTGTTATCATCATCGAAATCCCATTGCCAAGAAACAATTTGGAAATTATCCGCAACTGTTGAATTGGAGGCATCAAAGGTTATTTCTTCTCCCGGACATGCAAGGTGCGGGACCGGTTCACCACTCTCAACAATAGCAAACGGACGTTCACAAGGGTAACCACAGCTCATTTCTGCTACAAAGTTTCCTTCCCCCTCGGCATCGGAAGTAAAGTGGAGTGTGAGACAACCAGTCGGATTGTCTTCCGATGCGAAAATTTCAAGTCCTTGGATTTCGTACTCGACGTATGTGCCAAGTATTGGTGCGGTTTCGTCAGGTCCATCAAAAATCTGAAGAACATCCCCCGGCCCTAGATTAGCAAGCGCCCAGTACAAGGTAATGATGGTTTCAGGTGCTTCTGGGCAAACGGTCATGGTGATGTCTTCATTCGGACCGTAATCTCCAGCACTCAGTCCAGTGTCCACCAGAAACCCTTCACAAGTTTCCAATGTCGTATTTGAGATTGGGATTTCTTGAGATAAAGATGTCACGAACAACAGCGCGATTGAGGCGAATAAAATTATTAGTCGTTTCATGGCCAGGGATTCATTGCAAACATACGAGTCGGTCTCAACGGAGCATCAACTTCCGCTGAATTAAAGTGCGAAAGATAAACAACTCAAGAATCGATAAGGTTGCGCAGCAGAATCCAAGCCTCACAAATCGTTAAATATTGTGTTTACTTACTTTTATCGATACAACAAGTACCAGATAAAAAATCTGTATATCTTTGCCCCCCGTTCAGGGAATTTTGACCTCTTAGCTCAGTTGGTTAGAGCATCTCACTTTTAATGAGAGGGTCCTGGGTTCGAGTCCCAGAGGGGTCACAAAAGAGGGTGTTTTGAATACATTCCTCCTAGCACCGCCCAGGTGCTGAAATTGGTAGACAGGCATGGTTGAGGGCCATGTGTCCGCAAGGGCGTGCGGGTTCGAGTCCCGCCCTGGGCACTTCACTCCTACCCGGGTGGCGAAATTGGTAGACGCGCAGTCTTCAGGCGGCTGTGCCTTCGGGCGTGCTGGTTCGAGTCCAGTTCCGGGTACTCAAAAGCTTTGGCACAGTCAGGGCTTTTTTTTCACCATCCAAGCAGGCGCTAACTCCACGCACGGATTCCAATGAGTAATTACGCTGTTTCACCTTTTCGAAGACTTATCTTTGACCTGTGGTAACGAACAACCCCATTGTCTCGCCGCAATCTGTATCCATAAATGGAGTCAGAAGGCCATTTCTGATAAGTGGCCCATGCAGTGCTGAATCTGAACAACAAGTCTTGGAGGCTGCGCGTGCATTACAACATACTGGTGTTCACCTGTTTCGCGCCGGAGTTTGGAAACCACGGACTCGACCTGACACGTTCGAAGGCAGAGGTGAGCGCGCCTTGAAATGGCTAATCGCTGCACGGCAAGAAACCGGGATTCCAGTGGCTACGGAAGTAGCAAATACGCAACACGTCGAAGCATGTTTGAAAGAAGGAATTGATGTGCTTTGGATTGGAGCGCGTACCACTGTGAGTCCCTTTGCGGTTCAGGAGATTGCGATGGCACTTGAAGGCACGAACGTGCCCATAATGGTCAAAAATCCGATGCATGCGGATTTATCCCTTTGGATGGGTGCCATTGAGCGAGTCCGTAAAGCAACGACAGGGCCAGTTTGGGCCATACATAGAGGATTCAGCCGCTATGGGCAGCAGGAATATCGCAACGCGCCCATGTGGGAAATCTCCATTGCCTTACAAACGGCCATGCCAGAGCTACGGATCATTTGCGACCCTAGCCACATTGCAGGCAAGCGCGAATTAATTGGCTGTGTTGCCCAAAAAGCAATGGATTTGGGAATGCACGGGCTGATGATGGAAAGCCATTGCCATCCGGAATTGGCTTTGAGCGATGCCGAACAACAAATCACGCCTGTTCAGTTTGAAAATTTGATTCGAGGGCTGACCATCCGAGATGCGCACAAAGGCCCATCTAACCCTGACAATCTCGACGCCCTCCGCCTGCAGATGGATTCCATCGACGAACAAGTCATCGAATTGCTGAAAACACGAATGAATTTAGCACGTGAAATCGGGCACTACAAAAAAAACCACGGAATGACCATCCTTCAAATGAAGCGCTGGAAGGAAGTATTTAAGACCCGTGGAGCCTGGGCTGAAGCTGCGGGGTTGGGACCTGAATTCATCGAAACCTACCTCGAACAGGTCCACAAAGAAAGCATACGCGTTCAAAATGAGGAAATGTGTCAAAAAAATATTGATTTATAAATAGCTGATTACCAGTTATTTATTTTGATTTTTTGATTTTTTTCTTGAAAAGTGCAACCAAAAAAGAGCTGCCTCCGTAGTAGGAGTTAGGTTTTGGTTTTGCCACGCTCGAATAGAGCGTAAATGAATCAGGCGATTTGGTGAGAAGGGGTCCCTCAACGGAGGGACCCCTTTGATTTTTGTGCCAAATCGGAGTTACCTCCGTCGCGTAAACATATGGAGCCATATTGATCGGCTCAACCTAACCAGAAGAGGCATCAAAACCACCACTAGCACAACGCCAGTAATCAAGAAAAAAGGGACATCATCAAAGAAAGAGAATGTCATCAAGCCCCATAAATCGAAACATGTAAGTACCACCAAAAGAGCGATCCAAAGCGCCACTGAAAGCGCATAGGATACGTATGCCGCACCAAAATAAAAACCTGGCTCACGCATAAAGTCTTCCCCACAAACCGGACATGCAGCGGGCATATCAATAACCCGATTCAATGAGTATGCAGGGGCATTAAAGAGTCTACCGTCATAACACGTTGGACATCGATTGTTAAGCAAGGCACCCAAGCGGGTATTTTTTTGCGGCATTCGGCAGCATTTATTGGTTAAATTCTTGCATAGTAAACAAGCGATGGTACAATCCCTCCTGAGTCATTAATTCCTCGTGGGTCCCGGTTTCTTGGATACGGCCTTCATCTAAGACGATGATTTTCTTCGCATAGCGAATTGTGCTTAGGCGATGGGCTACGACCAAACTCGTCCGTCCATTCATCAGACGGCCAATGGCTTCTTGAACCTTTTGCTCTGAAGCAGCATCCAACGCTGAGGTGGCTTCATCCAATAGTAACACTGGTGGGTCTTTGTAAAGGGCTCGCGCGATGCTCAAGCGCTGACGTTGACCACCACTCAACTTACCGCCTCCATCACCAACATTTGCGTTCCATCGCCCCTCCAACGCTTCAATGAATTCAAGAGCATTTGCCGCTTCTGCGGACGATTTCAATCTGCGTTCGTCCAAATCCCCACCCGCAAGGGAATTCATATCAATATTTTGGGAAACAGATGCGTTAAAAAGCCTCGATTCTTGGGTTACTAGACCCAATTGCGCCCTGTAACTTGACGATTCAAAATCACTTATATCAGTGCCGTCCCACACAATGGAACCATCCTGAATTTGATAGAATCGAGCAAGTAGATGTATCAAGGTCGTTTTCCCTGACCCACTTGGGCCTACCAAAGCGACCGATTCGCCCTTCTTGATGCCGAAAGAAACGTCCTGTAATACAGGCTTGGAGCCGTAGCCGAAAGTGATGTTTTCAAAACGGATTTCTGACACCAGAGGTTTTGCTAGCACTTTTCCAGCATTGTCTTCTTCTTCCGCGTTCAAAATTTCATCCAACCGGTCTAGCGATGCAGAACCCTTTTGAATACGGAACCATCCGTCACTGATGGAGCGGGCCGGAGGGATAATCTGCGAGAACACTACGAGGTACCCGATGAACCAATCACCTGTCAGCATTCCTTCTCCGCTTAGGACGAGCTTACCTCCAAACCATAACAATACCGACATTACCGTAAGCGAAACAATCTCGGAAACCGGCGAGGACAAGTACTCCCGCTTGTAAAGCCGTCGCATCAATTTGAAAAAGCGTTGGTTCGACGCATTGAATCGGCCGTAAAAACTGTCTTCAGCGTGAAATGCCTTGACCACACTCATGCCAGCCATCGTCTCATCTAGGATGGAAACGAGTCCTCCCAATTCCTCTTTCCCTTTTCTTGCTGCAAACTTCAAGCTCTTGGCAATTCGGCTGATCACAAACCCACTCAGAGGCAAGAACGAGATAGAAAATAGAGTCAATTCCCAGCTGAGGTAAAACAACGTCCCGAGCGAGACCAAAATCGCAATAGGTGCCTTAAAGAGAATCTCAATCGTTCCGATAATGCTGAATTCGACTTCCATCAAGTCATTGGTCATCCGACTGATGGCATCCCCCTTTCGCGCATCAGTATACCACGCCATGGGCAATCTTAAAATCTTGACGTACAATATATTGCGCAAATCACGACTGACACCAGTGCGAATCGTAGCGAGGGAAAACAGTGCAGCATATCCAACTGCATTTTTCAAGACGGTGACTACCACGATACCTAAGCATAGGTAAAAGAGCGCGACTTCTGCACCAACCGAACGCACAAAGACGTCGAATTGGCCACTCAAAAATTCAATTCCGTCGGCATCCGCCGGTAATTCAACAAGCTCTTCAGAAGCACTGCCACTGAAAAGAATCCGCAGAAAGGGAACAACGCTAAGAAACGTGCATAAAGACAAAAAGGCATTGAGGACGTTACAAATAATATTGACTGCCAAGTTTGCCTTGTAAGGCAAAACATACCCGATTAACTCGCGAAGTCGCTTCAAACTACTGATCCTTCAAACTGTCAACCAAACGGGCAGACAGGCCAATGTAACTCGCAGGGGTTAAACGATTAAGCTCCTGTTTTATTTCTTCGGACACATCCAACGTTTCAATGAAGGACTGAATTTGCGACTCCGTGACCGCGGTATTCTGACGTGTCAATTCTTTGAGCGCTTCGTAGGGTTTGGGGTACCCCTCACGTCGTAGAATTGTTTGTATGCCTTCGGCAACGACTGCCCAATTGGCATCAATATCTGAATCAATAGCTCTGACATTCAGCAACAATTTGCCCAGTCCTTTTTGCAAAGATTGCAGCGCCACCAAACTATGACCTAATGGGACACTTAAGTTTCGCAAAACAGTCGAATCAGTTAAGTCCCGTTGTAAACGACTGATAGGCAGCTTTTCTGCAAAATGTTGAAGCACGACATTCGACACCCCCCAATTGCCCTCAGCATTCTCAAAATCAATAGGATTGACTTTGTGCGGCATCGCACTGCTGCCGACTTCACCAGCTTTAATTTTTTGCTTAAAATAATTGTGGCTGATGTACGTCCAAACGTCTTTGCACAAGTCCATCAAAATCACCTGAATCCGTCGCACCGTATCGCACCACTCGGCCAAACCATCATAATGTTCAATTTGAGTGGTAACCTGGCTTCGTTTCAGGCCAAGTCCCTCTTCCACAAATCGATTCGCAAAAGTTATCCAATCGGCATTCGGATATGCAGCAAGATGCGCGTTAAACTGACCCGTTGCCCCACCGAATTTTGATGGATAATCCAGCGATTTCAATTTCGTCAGTTGTACATCCAACCGATCCACGAATACTGCCCATTCTTTACCAAGGGTAACTGGGGATGCCGGCTGGCCATGGGTGCGAGCCAACATGGGAATATCACGCCATTCCCGCGCTTGAGCCAATAGTGTGCTTCGAACTTCTTCAAGGTAGGGAATGAAAACTTCAGTGGTGGCACGCTTCAACGAGAGCGGAATAGCAGTATTGTTGACGTCTTGGGAAGTCAATCCGAAATGCACGAATTCCTTGATTGCTCCGCATCCCAATTCTGTCATGCGCTCCTTGATAAAATACTCCACAGCCTTTACGTCGTGATTGGTATCGCGTTCGAAGGCTTTAATCCTCTCTGCATTAGCTTCAGAAAAGTGGATGTAAATTGCCCGCAGGTCATTCAAGGTTTGCAACTCAAATTGAGGCAAGTTCAATGCAGGCTCACCTACTAGAGCAATCAAGTACTCAATCTCGACCTCCACTCGGTATTTCATGAGCCCCCATTCCGACAGATAAGGCGCTATAGCCTCAGTCTTACTGCGGTAACGGCCGTCGATTGGGGAAAGGGCTGTGAGTTCGTTCAGCTTCATAATAACGGGCGTAGATGAAGCACAAAAATACGTCTGATTTCAACGTGTTTCACCCAAATTCTTCGAACTTAGCTTTGTGAAATCGACGTTCTCAATCGAAGGTATGACCTGCAGCGGATGTGCTGTAAAAGTGACCTATGAAATGCAACAAATCGATTCAGTATCGTCGGTCACCGTCGACCTTTTTACCGAGCAGGTGACGATAGAATCCGAACGTAAAATTGACATCGCAGAGGTTACAACGGCATTAGAACCATACCCCAAATACAAGGCAAGCGAATTAGCTTTGGACACCGAAATAGGGCCTGCACTTAATCGGATTCATTGGCGCACGTATTGGCCACTGATCCTGATTGGCATTTTTGTTTCAGCTGTTTCTGCCGGGATCACTTGGAGGACGGATGGAACAGCGACTACGTGGATGGAGTGCTTTATGAGCGGATTCTTCTTGATTTTTTCGTTTTTTAAATTGCTCGACATTCAAGGATTCGCAGCGAGCTACCAATCGTACGATTTAATGGCCAAGGTCCTCCCGGCTTATGGATTCGTCTATCCCTTTCTTGAATTTTCGCTTGGCATGGCGTGGGCAATCGAAGGCGGTACTTTCTGCGTGGCCCTGAGTACAGTGATCTTAATGGGTTTTAGTGCCATCGGTGTTATCACGGCCGTAACACGCAAGCAAAACATTCAATGCGCTTGCCTGGGAACAGCATTCAATTTGCCGATGAGTACAGTAACCATCATTGAGGACTTAATCATGGTTGGAATGGCCGGAGCGCTTTTAATACCCTAATTTATTGCCATGCAACTTCATACGATTCACACCGGAAACTTCATGCTGGACGGCGGCGCAATGTTTGGGGTGGTACCCAAGTCTTTATGGAGTAAACATATGGCGTCGGACGTCAATAACATGTGCTCTTGGGCAATGCGTTGTTTGTTAGTTGAACACGAAGACAATCTCCTTTTGGTGGATACTGGCATCGGATCAAAACAATCTGAAAAATTCTTCAGTCACTACCATTTGCATGGGGAGGATTCACTTGAAAAATCTTTAGCATCGCGTGGCTTTTCGAGCAACGACATTACCGATGTCCTGCTCACACACCTTCATTTTGACCACGTCGGTGGCGCAGTTGAGCGCGATGTCAATGGCCTGTACAAACCTGCCTTTCCCAATGCTAAATTTTGGACGTCTCAGCGCCAATGGAACTGGGCTATGAATCCTAACCCACGAGAAAAAGCAAGTTTCCTGAGTGAAAATCTTTTACCCTTGGAGGAAAGCGGACAACTGCATTTTATCGAACGCAACGGACGGTGGAACAACGAACCTTTTGGTGAGCGATTCCCCGGATTGGATATATTCTTTGCTGATGGCCACACCGACAGCCAGATGCTACCTGTTATTTCCTACCGGGGAACACGGGTAGCATACATGGCTGATTTGACACCTGCTGTCGCACACTTACCTTTAGCATGGGTCATCGGATACGACACCCGTCCCCTGCTCACAATGGAGGAGAAGGCCTTACTGTTGGAGCAGGCCCACCGAGAGAATTGGGTGCTGTTTTTTGAACATGATGCTAAGAATGCGTGCTGCCGGCTAGAATCTACAGAAAAAGGAATCCGAGCCACAGGGATAGCTCCCAGTTTTGAGGAGGCCTGGGGCTGATTCGGATCAACGGGCGAGCAGACTCTTATTGATGCGCTTCACTAACGCCGGCCCCTCATGAACCAGTCCAGAGTAAACCTGAACTAGGCTTGCGCCGGCATCGAGCTTCTCTTGTGCATCTTTCGGACCACATATGCCCCCAACCCCAATTATGGGGAACGTCCCCAAGGACTTTTTATGCAAATACCGAATCACTTCGGTTGAGCGCGCGCGCAGAGGTGCCCCGCTCAAACCGCCTGAACCCATTTGCTTTATCTCCGCAGCCGAGGTAATCAATCCATCCCTTGAGATAGTGGTATTCGTCGCTATAATGCCCGCAATGCCTGTAGTTTGAACCAAATCTATGATGTCATCTAGTTGGGCATTCGTCAAGTCGGGTGCAATTTTTAAAAAGATTGGACGTCCAACTGAATGCTTAGATTGCTCCCTCATGAGGGTTTCAAGCAGCCGCTGAAGGGGCTCCCTCTCCTGCAATTCGCGCAATCCGGGAGTGTTGGGTGAGCTCACGTTAACTACGAAATAGTCAACGTAATCATATAACGCATTAAAACTTTGGACGTAATCTGATTCTGCTTGCTCATTCGGCGTGATTTTATTTTTTCCGATGTTACCGCCAACAATTAATCCCGGCGGTCGGCTTTGCAAACGAGTCACAGCAGCGACCATCCCGGTATTGTTAAAACCCATCCGATTTATGATTCCTTTGTCCTCTGGCAACCTGAATAAACGTGGCTTGGGGTTACCGGTTTGTGGTAAGGGCGTCACTGTGCCAATCTCAACGAATCCAAAACCAAGGATGCGCATTTGCTGAAGCCACCTCGCATCCTTATCAAATCCTGCCGCCAATCCTACTGGATTGGGAAATTTTAAACCGGCTACCTCCACTTCCAATGCAGCGGATTCAACAGAGTAAAAAGCTCGTAGTAATGCGCTAACGCCTGGAATCTTACATACTAACGTCAACAGTACCATGGTCCACTCATGGGCCCGCTCGGGTTCCAGAAGGAAAATGAGTGGTTTGAGGGCTCTGTACATGGTGCAAAAATAAGACGATTCCTTCTGTTGGTTGTTGAAAAAACTGTGGATAGCGAATGTGCGTCCACCTGCCACAAGCATGCGGGAAGCGAATAGATTTGATTCCCAAGGATGAAGAACCTTGGTTTGTTTAGTTGGATGACGAGGCGGAAGCTTACCGAAGAGCAGGTGGCATCTCTCTTCGTGGAAACCACCTTTGAAACGGTAGAACAAGGTTGGCCCGAAATTGCCTCTTTTTTAAATGAATCAAATGTCTTCATTGAAAGGCCTAATCTTGATCATGAAGATTATGGTCGTTTCTTGATGATTATCGTCTCGGCAAATCTTCAACTCATTCCCAAACATTTCGACAGTGGTGTTGATCGGCAAATCATCCAGCACATATGCTCAAAATTTGCCCTTGCGTTCGGAATAGCACCAGAGACCTTCACTTCAAAAATAAAGAATTACCGGTCGTTTTTGAAACAAATAAATCGACCGTCCAAAAACCTCGTCACGGCGATGACTAGGGCAATTTTCTACAAGTATAACTTGAATCAATTTCAAGAACCATACTTTCGCGACATGAACACTCCTGAGCCCAATATCCAGCGTGAGCTCAAGGTACTCATGGCCCATTTCCTTTGGGATTGGAATGCTTTCACAGAGAATTACCGCGTAGCAAATCGTAAAGTCCGCCTATGATAGGCGCCCCAGATCCCTGGCCTGATCTTTTTCTTTAAGCGAAGTGCGTTTGTCGTGCAGCTTCTTCCCTTTTGCTACAGCGATATCGACCTTAGCGTAACCGCTGTCAGCAATGAACATTCGTAACGGAACAACGGTGACACCGACATCCTTCAATCGCTTTTCTAGTTTTTTCAATTCTTTTTTTTGAAGCAGCAATTTTCGCGGACGACGAACCTCATGCGGCATGTATCCGGCATTTGTATATTCAGCGATATACATGTTATAAATGAAAAACTCTCCAGCATTGAATCGGCAGTATGCCTGACCGATACTGGCTTTACCCGCCCTAATGGACTTGATTTCCGAACCGAACAATTGAATTCCAGCGGTGAAATCATCAGTCAGGAAATAGGTGTAAGACGCCTTTTTATTTTTAATCTCAACCGCCATTCGACAAAAGTACAGCATGGAGGCCACTGCAGTTCTACCTTTGAGTCATGGAAGCGAATCCGATCGATCCGGTCATCCAAGCTATGCCCAAGGTGGAACTCCATTGCCACTTGGAGTTAGCTATTCGACAATCGACCTTGAAGAATTTCGCTTTGGAAAGAGGGTATGACGTGGCAGATGATAAAAAATTTGCCGAGTCCTTTCTCATTCAGTCTCCAATGGGAGAGTTGCCCTCCGTCTTGCACAAATTCCTCAATACTCGGGACGTCCTCGATGCAGCAGATTGCATTGAGCAGGTTGCATTCGAAGTTTGTGAAGACATGTACCTTCAGTCCAACGTTCGCATACTTGAATTGCGTTATGCTCCAAGTTTTTTATTGGATAAGCACAAGCACATTTCACCAGATGCCTTGCAAGAGGCCGTTCAACGCGGTGTCGCAAAGGCCGAGCAGACATACCCCATCGCTGTGGGTCTCATTTGCATCTTGCAACGCACCAAATCGGTGAAAGACAACG
>DIHQ01000138.1 GCA_002420235.1 Flavobacteriales bacterium UBA5692 | reverse complement strand
GGACTTCGTTTCGTCAAACTTACCCGTTGCAACCCTTGTCGGAGACTCTGTTACGGGGCAGCGCAACCCCACCAACGCGAATAATCAGCTTTTTAACATGATGGTTAATGACCCCAATGTGCTCGGTTTTACCGGAGCGAACGCGGCCATCGCTGGTATGGGTTTGGGTCTGACGCAAGGTATTCACTACGAACGTGTCGGAAACGCGCGCAAGTTGGCACCAACTGAATACACGTACAACGCTCGTTTGGGTTTTATCTCCTTACGCCAGGCACTCAACAATGCTGAAGTGCTTGCTGTTGCCTACGAGTACACGCTTGGAGGAGAGACTTATCAAGTCGGGACAATTTCTCAAGACGGTTATGCTGCACCAAATGCGCTCATGCTCAAAATGCTGAAGTCCAGTATCACCCAGTTGAGATTGAGCAATGGTGATCCTGCGCCACTTTGGAAAATAATGATGAAAAACGTCTATTCCATGCAGGCGTTTGGACTAAGTGAGGAGAATTTCCGACTGAATATTTGGTACAACGATCCTGCCACTGGTGTGGACCTTAATTACATCCCGCGCAACCCGCTCGATGGCACTTTGCTTATTCAATTGTTGGGCATGGACCGTTTGGATATCAACGGAATGACACAGCCCGACGGGGTCTTCGATTTCGTAGACAACGCGGCGACATTGGGGGGGACCATTCACAGTCAGAACGGCCGAATTTTCTTCCCGTCGGTGGAGCCCTTTGGTTTAAATTTGGCTCGGGAGATTGAGGAGCGTGTGGACGATCCGGATCTTGCGGCGAATCTGGTAGAGAGCATAGTTTTTCAGCCGCTTTACGACAGCACCAAAACTGCAGCTCAGCAAATACCATCGCTGAACCGCTTCAGCATCAAAGGTGAATTCCAGAGTCAGACGAGCAGTGAGATTGCTCTACAGGCTATGAATATCCCGGAAGGATCAGTGACTGTGACCGCAGGTGGTGTTCGCTTGATTGAAAATCAAGACTACACTGTCGATTATCAATTGGGTAGGGTTCGCATCATCAACGATGGACTTCTCGAGTCAGGTCGAAACATCAAAGTCTCTTTAGAGAGCAATTCTCTTTTCAGCATCCAGACCAAAACCATGATTGGCACGCGTTTTGACTACGCCATCGGCGATCGTTTTAACATGGGTGCCACCATGCTGAACTTGCGTGAACGACCTCTAACACAGAAGGTAAACATCGGCAATGAGCCGGTCAATAACTCAATTGTTGGAGCGGATTTCAGCTTTCAGTCCGAAAGCCGATTTCTAACCGAATTGGTTGATGCCTTGCCCTTTTATGAAACAAGTGCTGCTTCAAGCATTGACGTTGCAGCTGAAGCAGCGTACCTTATCCCCGGGCACAGCCGAGCGATTGGTCAAGATGGCAATGCCTACATTGATGATTTCGAAGGCAGTCAATCCGCCATTGATATTCGTTCGGTAAACCGGTGGTTCCTCGCCTCAACACCTAAACTTCAGCCCAATCTTTTTCCGGAGGGTAATTTAGAAGACAGCTTAATTTACAATTACAACCGTGCTGCATTGAGCTGGTATACAGTGGACCCCCAGTTCTTCCGCGGCTCAGGGTTGCAAGACGGACAGGTCAGTGCAGAAATTAAGAGTGACCACCGCACCCGAGAGGTTCTTGAGGGTGAGGTTTTTCCGAACAGGGAATTGCCGACTGGAACACCACCTAATATTCCGACCCTGGATTTGACTTTTCGTCCAGAAGAGCGCGGGCAGTACAACTACGAAGATCCTGAAGGGACGGGCATTTCTGCGGGTTTAACGGCTGAAGGAACCTTGGCCGATCCGGGCAGCCGGTGGGGTGGTATTCAACGTGCGCTGACCACCACGGATTTTGAAATGGCGAACATTGAGTACCTCCAATTTTGGTTGATGGATCCGTTTAATGATGACTCGGAAAACTTAACCGGCGGGGATTTTTACATCAACCTTGGAAACGTATCAGAAGATGTACTCAACGACAGCCAACTGTCATATGAGAACGGTTTACCCTCAGCCAATAATCCCGACCTGCCGACACTTCAAGGTGTCTGGGGGGTATATCCGGACCCGACGACGTTCAATGTCGTCAATGCATTTGATAATACGTCAGGGAATTATGACTTGCAGGACGTTGGCCTCGATGGGATGCCCGACTCTGCGGAGCAAGGATTTTTCTCAGAATGGCTAGCTGACATTGCCGATTGGGTTACACCAGACGCGTATGCAGATATTGTTAGCGACCCTTCTGCGGATAACTTTCGTTACTTCCGCAATCCTGAAGCACAATCCAACGAAGAGACGATTCTTCAGCGTTATGCGCAATTCAATGGTTACGAAAACAACTCGAATACGGGTTCTCCGAACGGTTACCCCATAACTTCTACGACCATCCCCAACACGGAGGATATCAACCAGGATATCACGCTATCGACGATTGAGAGCTACTTCCAATACAAGGTCTCTCTTCGTCCACAAGACTTAGGAGAGTACAATATTGGAAGAAACTACATCACTGATACTTTCGAGCAAGTAGTAACCACTGCGGACGATCAGGACCGAACCATCCGTTGGTATCAATTTAAGATACCCGTGCGCGAATTTGATAACCGCGTAGGGGGCATTACGGATTTCCGATCCATTCGATTCATCAGGATGTTCATGAAGGGATGGATGGAGCCGGTGACTTTACGCTTTGCACGACTGGAGCTGATTCGTGGTGAGTGGCGCCGCTACCTTGAGTCTTTGGCAGGGCCTCAAGAGGTAGAGCCGGATGACCCTTCGTCGACGTCATTCGCCATCAGTGCCGTAAACATTGAAGAAAACGGAAACCGCGAGCCTGTGCCTTATGTAACGCCTCCTGGCATCCTGCGAGAAATTGACGTGGGAACGGCCAACCAGCGCAGGTTGAACGAACAGTCCCTAGAAATGGCCGTTTGCGGGCTGAAAGATGGGGATGCGCGTGGCGCATATCGTAACATCAATTTTGACATGCGGATGTACAAACGTTTGCGGATGTACGTTCACGCTGAGGCCGGTCCGGACGGAACACCTCTCTATGACGACGACTTAACGTGTTTCATCCGCTTGGGCAATGATTTCGAAAATAACTATTACGAGTACGAGATTCCAATGAAAGTTACCCCTTGGAACACCGGGGATGAGGATCTGATTTGGCCTGCTGAGAACAATATTGATATCGAATTTCGAAAGCTGCAGAATTTGAAAATTGAGCGGCCCGCAGGCTTTCCACTCTTTGAAGAGTACGAGGGGCTAGATTCCGAGTACGATGCTCGGCTTGCGGTCAAAGGAAATCCGAATTTGGCCAACGTGGTCATGGTCATGGTTGGTGTGCGTAATCCGGACAAAGACGATAACGTTTTCGATGCTGAAGACGACGGCCTCGATAAATGCAGCGTGGTGTGGGTGAATGAAATGCGTTTGGCCGACTTCAATCAAAAGGGAGGCTGGGCTGTTACTGCACAATTGAATGCCAAACTAGCTGATCTCGGAAACGTCAGTGTGGCGGCGAACATGTCCACACCTGGATTTGGAGGTTTGGAGCAGCGCATCCAAGAACGCCAACGGGAGACCATCCAAGCCATTGACGCCTCCGGGACCTTACAGTTGGGTAAGCTTTTGCCGAAGAAATTGGGAGTGACCCTGCCGATGTACCTAGGCTACTCGCAAGAGGTGTCGACGCCCCAATTTGACCCTCTTTCTCCAGATATCGAGATGGCCGAACAACAGGGACTGTCTGAGGAGCGACAAAATAATGCTCAGACCGTCAACCAGCTGAAGTCCATCAACTTCTCGAACATAAAAATTAACCCGCAATTTGGCTCAGGCGGCGGATCGCGTGATCGAAACCGCAATCGTGACCGCGGTAGATCTCAAGCTGACGGACGAGTCGGTGATAATGGCAAAGGCGGCAAGGGCCAAGGCAAAGACGGAGGCATACCGGATAACAATGTTGATATGGGGTCTGCTCGCGGTGGTGGATCTGCT
>DIHQ01000165.1 GCA_002420235.1 Flavobacteriales bacterium UBA5692 | reverse complement strand
CGACAACAACTGTTTTGTCATTCTGTAGTTTATTGCCGTGTATAATCGCATTGTTGACAGCCTCTGTCATAGCGATGAGCACGTCTCCGTAGCATTCGTCGTCAAAGGCGGTGCTCTCTCGAATCTCGTCGATTAAACGCTCAATGATAGCGATGTTTTCTGGCTGGGAAGCAAATTCCAATTTATGCATGGTCTCAATCATAATGACTAGCGTTCTGGCTGAAGCTCAGGAAGGGGTTTCGTTTTGTCCAAATTATTGAAATAATCATTGACTCGGTCTCGGTAATAACCTTGCAATTCAAGGGGAATTGTTCGTAACCATTCAGCTTCTCGCGCTTTTTGGTCGAGGTATTCCAAAAGTGGGGCAGGAGCTGCAGCTAGGTTTTGGTTTCCTGTCTGGGATTTACGTTTGTCGTCTTCGCCACGAGTCATCTCCGCTTTTTCGGCCTCGAGTAGGCGGACCAGGAGGTCTTGCTGGCGCTCCAGCGTTTCGATTGTCACGTCTTTATTGACGAGGTCCCGCTCAATTTCTTCCATCTCTTTTGCGATGTCGCTCATCTGAGCACCTTCACCAGAACCGTCAGCGTTCAGGTCCTGGGCTTTTTTCTCTGTTATTTTACGGAGTGCAGCTTGTTGTGCGGCCATTTGTGCAAGCTCCTTGCTGAGCTGGCGCTGCTGGCGTCCGTCTCGGCCGGCGTTGGCCCCCTCGCCCATTTGCTCTTTCATTTTCTGCAAACGCTCACTCAGGGATTGCTGCATTTTTTTTATGTCACCAGCACTTGGGGCAGGCTTGGGTTTTCCGTTACCACCGGGGTTCTCGCAGTTTCCGCTTCCCGGTTGCTTTTGCGCCATGTCTTGTTGCATTTGTTGAAGTGCGTCATCCAGCATCAAAGCAAGGTTATTGAAGCTTGTCATAACATACTGCTGGTTGCTCGTAATCAGGGCTGTTTCGCGATCACCAAAGCCGCCAAGGGCCTGTTCCATGTGGTGGTTGATCAGTCCAATTTCTCGGTTGACAGCGGGGGCTAATTGCGGAATACGGAGGCTCAATTCGAAAAGGGAGTCTTCAACCATTTGAGCATCGTCTTTAAGTCTACGCTGCGTTTGGCCGTGGAGGACGTAAGCCGGGTCGCTGTCACTTGTTGTGCGGAGTGATTTCATCAAACCTTCTTCATCAAACGACAGGTCTATGATGTTTTCGAGCAACGCACGCAAAGCATCCATATCAATTTCCAAGGATTCCTCACTTTGTTGTTGCATCATGCTTTCCATTTGGTCCGCCATTTGTTGCATTTCGTCCGCGGCTTGCTTTTGTTTTTGGGAGGCTTTTCTGTTTTTCTCTTGTTCCAGTTGATCGGAGCTTTCACTCATTTTTTGTTGAATGGACTCACGTTCTTCAGCGCGGTCCATTGTGGCGTTCGGGTTTTCAAGTTCTTGGTTGTCTTTGTCCAACTGATCAAGTCGCTCCTGGATTTCGTCAAAAGCTTCGTTTAACTCGTCTTGTTCAACTTTGAGGCTATCGACAGGGATCTCTTCATTTCGCGTCTGTTCGGCTAAGGTTTCTTGTTTCTGAACTAACTCCTTCAGGTCTTCAATAGCCTCCTCCATTTTCACCTCGTACTCTAATTGCTTGAATTGCTCTAACGCGCGGTCCAATTCTTTCTCCAGAGATTCTTGGTCCACCTGCATGTTTTCGAGCTGTTCTTGAATTTGCTCCAATACACCCGAGTCCATTTCGTCCATTAGCCGTTGCATCTCATCGTACATAGCCTTGAGCTCATCACTCATTACTTGCTCCATCAACTCTTGAAGCTGCTCTTGTTTTTCAAGGATCCGGTTTTCTTCAGGGCTGAATTCGTTAGAGCGCTTGTCTTTCTCACTGTTTTGTTGCTGAAGTTGCTCGAGGTCGTTGCGAAGGGCTTCCTGTTTTTTGATAAGCTCATCCATAGCCCGCTCATCCTTCCAGTTGATTTCAGAATCTTCAGCAAGTTGCCTTCGAAGCTCTTTCATTTCTTCACGAAGTTCTTCAGCGCTTTGACGCGCTTGTCGAATCTGTTCTTCAATGTCTGTGTTGGACTGATCTCGCTCCTCGCGAATGTCTAATTTCGATGGCGGAGCGAATGTGCGAGGCATGGAACGCGTCATTTTTGGGCCGTGGATCTCATCGTTGTCCCAGACCTCAAACCAATATTCGAGCACATCACCTTGAACAATTCCCAAGTCCGAGAGAGACCATTCAAAGAAAAAACGATCAGCCCGCTCGTTTGGCTGGGCAAGCGGAACACGAATAACAACATTTAAATCAAGTGTCTCAGCAACAAGAAGCTCGTTGGGGCGGTCGCCGACTTCCAACCATTGGTAGGCGAAGGCTAAGCGGCTGAAACCATAGTCATCATATAGCTCACCACTGAAATATCGAACCGACTGCGCGGTGGAGTCAATGCTCTCTGACGCGCTGATGCGAGGGGGCTGATCGGGGAGCACTTGGAGGTAGTACCGCAGGGAGTCAAGGGCCCCAACCGCTTTGTTTGTTGGCACAAACCAATACGGCCCACTCTCTTCAGCCCGCATGGAGCTAGTAAACAACCCTCTCGCTCCCTTTAGCACCTCAGAAGGCTCTCCCGGCGCCACGATACTCAGGGAATCGGTTTCTGTGCAGCGCACTGCCCACTTCACGGTCGTGCCTTCTGGAACACGAAGGTTGCCAATATCAACCAACGTTTCTCTTTTCAAACCAGTATAGGCAGGAGGAACAGTTGTGACTTCAAAGCCGACCAACGCAGGAACAGGCATAGCAATTAGGCGGTAAACAGAAGAGGATACGCCACCACCAGTTAACCGAAATGAGATATCCTCGCGCACTAACGGAAAGGTGTGTTGGAATGTTTTTCCGACGCGTTCCATGCGGTAGCGGTTATCACCAACCTCCATCATGACCACTTCCGGAGCGACATCGCCCTTCGTTGAGACCGTGACGGTGAATGGCTGCATGGCAACCCCCTTCAGGTCACCATCTACAAGAAAGGAAAAAGGGGGAGGAGGAACAAAATCTTGCCGGTGTGCGAGGATTCGATTGGCGGGTTCTTTAACCAACGTAGGGCTCCAAAGCCACAATCCAGAGGCGATGACAAGAATCGGAATAGCGTAACGCAACAACACCCGGCTTCTTTCCCAATCGACGGCTCGCTTGAATGCAACGGGCTGAAGAGTGGATGTCCGCTCTTCAATGGATGCCTCCAATAACGAGGTGTCCACGGGGTGGGCGCTGGCGCCCAATTGCTTTTGAAGCTGAAGAACGTTTAATAAGCGGTCACTGATTTCGGGGAAGTGATGACCGATTAGGGCGCTAGCGTCTTCGTGCGAAAGCCCTTTCCCGATTCGCCAATACCTCAGTAAAGGAATCAAAAACCAAGCTACCAGCAAAATCGAGCTGCTAGACAACAAAGTCCAGAATAGCACTGTACGGCCAGCAATGCCAAACCGACCGACGGACTCAATTAACGCAAACGCGATGCCTACACACACCAAAACAGCCAAGGAGCGCAAAGCCCCATTAACCAGCTGATTTAGGTAGTACGCTCGTATGAATTCATCGAGCTTCCGGATAAGACTTCCACGCTGGTCCATTGCTTTACGAAGGTACAATCCAAGACGTGTTTGACCGTAAGCCATTGTGTGCGTTGAATCGGTCGAGGGAATGTGTGTACTTTTGAGTTCCTCAAATTGGTAGCAACGATCCACATGCGCCTGTCATTTACCGCAACACCTCCGCCTTTTCAGGCCGGTTTTTTCGTCATTTTCTTCATACTCATTGCGGCACAAATAAGCTGGTCTCAGGTCGTAATTAATGAATTCGACCCTTCAGGCCCCGGCACGGATACCAAGGAGTTCGTGGAGCTGTACGGCACCCCGGGCGAGGACTTGTCTGGTTATGCCTTGGTCATTTTTAATGGATCCAATGCTCAATCTAATTTAACCGTGGACCTCATGGGGCTTTCACTCGACGCAAATGGGTTTTTGTTGATAGGCGGACCAGAATTACCGGATGCTAACGTGGTGATTGAATCAACAAATTGGCTTCAAGTAGGTCAGGAGGGAATCGCCCTTTACGACATGGATGGAACCAATTTCCCCAATGGAACACCAGTCACCAATGAAGACATTTTGGACGCGGTGGTTTATGGTAACAATCAACCACCGATGTTGAGTTTAATAGACGTGTTGACACCAAATGGAGTCCAACTTAACGAAAGCGCAGAAGGCTTAGCGGATTACCAGAGCTTGTCCCGTGTGCCAGACGGCGGCGAACCACTAACCCCGGAGAACTTTATTCTTCAGTCTCCAACACCCGGATACAGCAACGTATTGGTTTGTGACGGAGGGCAAATCACCTTACAAAACCCTTCAAACAGTGAATTGTGTACAGACGCTAGCGAGCTGGTGCTAGTTCAGCTGTCACATTCGAACGATGTTCCGGAAGCTGCGTTTACTGCTGTCGTAACTGATGCAGAAACAGGGTTGATAATTTCTGCTTTCGATGGACCAGCCGTAAATGTTGCTGGAATGGGAGATGGCCTGCTGGAGGTGTTCGGTGTTTCACATAACGCGCCTTTGGTAGCAGCGAGCATTGAACCTGGACAACCAGTTGATGCGGTTGACGGTGAGGGGTGCTTTGCTTTTGCATTTAATTCCATCGAAATAATCGGGGAGACCTGCGACCCACCGGCGTGCGATGGAGGAAACGTGACGGACGCATCCGGAACACCCACAGCTTTGGGGTGTTTGGGAATGGAAAATGCGCTAGTAACTTTTGGATATACATCCGAAGCAGTCGATGCAGAGTACATATTTATCATCACGGATGAATCCCAAGTCATTTTGGATACCGTTGGGTTCCCGCAGTATGATTTTACAACATTGGGTGTGGGAACGTTTCAAGTATGGGGAAGCAGTGGCCTAGGTGGTTTTGATGGAACCACGCTAGAAGCAGGGGGTGAGTTAATAGACATTCTCGGCGTAGAATGTGACAGCTTGAGCAATTCGTTTTTGGAAGTGGAGATTCTGGACTGCGAGAGTGCGAGTTTTTGTGAAGAAATCTTCATTTCCGAATACGTAGAAGGCAATAGCAACAACAAAGCGCTGGAAATTTACAACCCGTCACCGGTCGCGATTAATCTAGAGGGGTACCATATGGAGACTTGGAACAACGGCGCGACACAACCTACCAATACACAGCTGTTGGAAGGTGTAATTGAGCCCAATGACGTATTCGTTATCATGAATGCTTTGGCTGCACCAGAACTATACCAAGCGGCGGACATTGAAAGCCAGGTGACGTGGTTTAACGGCAATGACGTCATCGTTTTATACCACGAAGGTGTCATTATTGATCAAATGGGCGAGTTTGGACCTGATCCAGGTTCGCCATTCACCGTGGACGGCGGCGCAGGGGAAATGGCGGAATACACCTTGGTACGAAAATCTAACGTTTCCCAAGGGAGCTCCGACTGGGAAGTAGGTCAATACCAATGGGATGTCTACCCTCAGGACACATTTGATTTTATCGGTTATCATTCCGCGACGTGTACAGGAACCCCAAATATGGCTTTGGGTTTTGCCGCAACTGACTTGTACGTTTTTGAAGGAGGTGGTACAGAGGTCGTCATGCAAGTGGCTTATCCCTTGGAAGACGCGACAGTCGTTATTGATGTCGTCGGTGGAACAGCAACCCCAGGGGTAGACTTTCCAGGCGTGTTCCCGCTTCCGGAATTTTCTTTCCCTATCGGACTACTCAATGACCAATATTTCACGTTTGCCGCCATTGACGATGAGGAACCTGAAGGAGAGGAGACAGTAGAGCTGGCTATTCAGGTGATTTCAGGTGATCTGACTTTACTTATTGATACGGTTACAATTCACATTCAACCTTCTGATTTAATGTACCCGGTTTATGATATTGCGACAGTGCGATCCGTGGATATGGTTTCAGGCGTCACTGATAGTTTGGGTGTATCGTGTGAATTGCGCGGAATCGCTCACGGTTGGAACGATTATCCTTCAGGTTTGCAGTTCACCTTGATTGACTCGACTCATGGCATCAACGTATTCAGCCCACTATCTGATTTTGGTTACGAGGAAGTGGTTCCAGGAGATAGTTTGCGCGTTCGTGGATCCATCGCTCAATTTGCGGGCTTGACGCAAATTGTTGTAGACACGGTTATTTACGAAGGCTCCGGCTTCCTTACCGAACAATCAGAACTTGTCCAAGAGCTAAATGAAGAAACAGAATCTCATGTGATTCGATTAAAGTGTGTCGAGTTAGTCGACCCCGCGCAGTGGACGAACAGTGCGCCGAGTTTTGAGGTGGACATCACAACGGGCAGTGATATCTTCACCATGCGTATCGATGCCAACACGGACTTGTTTATGATGGAACCGCCGGTTGGGGTCTTTGGGGTAACTGGCCTCGGTGATCAAAGGGACTTTGAAGCACCTCACTTTGAAGGCTACCGCATTTCGCCTAGATACCAATCTGATTTGACCGAACCAGTAAATGCGGCCTTCGAAATTGTGTCTCCATGGAACATCCTTGATGGGGACCTTGAAATTGAAAATCTCAGCACAGGAGCTGCTAACTACTACTGGACGTTTGGTGATGGAGGGACAAGTGACGAGGAAAATCCAGCATATGCCTATACTTCAGAAGGTGTTTATGAAGTGATCCTCACGGCATTCGGCGCGGACGGATATTGTTCGGACCAAATTGCTTTTGAAGTGGACGTCATGTTGGTTTTAGTGGACGATCTGAGCGTAAATGCGAAAATCTGGCCAAATCCCACAACGGAGGCCGTGACCTTTGAATCAGATCAAGTCATAGGGCGAATCGATTTATACAGGTTGGACGGGCGTGTTGTGGGATCGTACACACCCAACCAAAATCGGGCAACACTTGATGTTTCCGGCTGGTCATCAGGGGTTTACGTTGCACGCATCACCACTTCAACAGGTGTCAAGTCAGTGCGAATAATTCGCGCAGCCAACTAGTTAGCAGGTCGCACCGAACAATCCTAGGAGCAACAACAAGTCTGCGACCGACACTACAGCATCGTTGGTCAAGTCTCCTGGACAGAGATCGAGCGAGCTGCATATGCATAGCTCAAGCCCATCATCAAAGCCGTCTTGGTCGGAATCCGAGGCTAAGGGGTTGGTTCCGTAGACATTGATTTCGAGCGCATCGCTTAGTCCGTCCCCGTCGGAATCGCTGCACGCATCTCCTACGCCGTCGCTATTGAAATCACCTTGGTCAGGGTTTTCAGCGTATGTGCAGTTGTCTGCGAAATCATCTACTCCATCTTCGTCGGAGTCGGGGGCCGAACCCAACATATTTCCAAGCCCTAGGTCGCCTACTACAATAAAGTGATCCGAAGCATCCAGGGCGTCGTCTGCTTGCAAACCCAGCTCTATGAGTCGTGATGGGCTCATATCGGCAGTTCGCACTACGAAACCAGCTTTTAAATCAATTGAGGCGTCAGAGGTTATGAGGTAATCGAGCTTGCCAGGCATCCACTCGGAATTGATGTTATCGCTCATCCACGTAAAATCGAATGGATGGTCGGTTTGCATCAAAGGATGTTCGGTGAGCTCGGTTGCATCCCAATCGGGACTAAAATCCGGGCCGTGTGCGGTCTCGTTGCTGATATCGCCAGTCAACAAGGTATAAATTGGCGCTTCAAGACCTACCATATTCAGATCACCGCCGTACACGACAGGCGTGTTCCACGGAATGCTTAATTCTCCTTCACCGGCGATGGCGTCGCGCAAGAACCCCATGTATTCGTCTGCCTCTGCTTGTCTTTGTGCTTCGTTGGAAGCTCCTCCACAGCACTTGAGGTGACTGCTCGTCACCAACAAAGGCGCGCCCCAATCAGGGTGTCCTTGAACTAGGGCGGGAAACTGTCGGGTGACGGAGGAAAAAGAGGAGACAATCTCTCCCTTTGCGG
>DIHQ01000159.1 GCA_002420235.1 Flavobacteriales bacterium UBA5692 | reverse complement strand
ACGATGCTGATGGCGACGGTGTATGCGACGAGTTTGAGGTGTTCGGATGTACGCATCCGGATGCTTGTAATTATGACGACGACGCCACTGAAGACGACGGTTCATGTGATTATGCTGACATGGGGTACGATTGCGAAGGGAATTGTCTGAGCGATATTGACGGTGACGGTGTATGCGATGAATTCGAAGTGTTAGGCTGCACGTACTCCTCTGCATCAAACTATGCTATGAGCGCAACGGATGACGATGGTTCTTGCCAATTCGAAGGCTGCATGGATGACGGGGCTTTCAACTACAATGCTTACGCAAACTCTAGTGGTGACTGTGCAAGCGCACCAATAGCTGACTTCAATGGTGACGGTGTTGTCCAGAACCAAGATTTGCTCGACTTCTTGTTAGCCTATGGTCAGACCGGCCCGGAATGGGGCGGTGTAGAGTGGGTCCAAGAGGCATGTAACGTAGTGGCCACTCCGCTTGTTGACCTGTATACCCCAATCGACTATTGCTCAGCGGAAAGTCCAGTTGATGTGTGTGCTGAGTTGGGGTGCACTTACCCATTAGCGAGTAACTACGATCCGCAAGCTACCGTTGACAGTGGTGACTGCGTCTGGACCGGTTGTACTGATTCGGAAGCGCTCAGCTATAACCCAATAGCTAATCTTGAAGACGATACGTGTACTTACCAAATTTGTCCCGACTTTAACGGAGACGGGCAAGTACAAGCACAAGACTTACTTGACTTCTTGCTAGCTTGGGGAACAACATACTAACTAGGTATAAGACGTGAATTTCAGGCCGCCATTCGAAAGAAAGGCGGCCTTTTTTGTTTGGTTTCCCTTCGTACAATAAGTAGTTTTGCCCAAATTTATGGTTATGGGAAAAGTTCTTTCTGGTGTTGTTTTGGCTGCTATGTTGGGAACAGTGCTCGTTGTTGGGGCGCAATCGTACCTTCATCAAGTGTTTGTATTGAATGAAGGCTGGTCAGACTGGCAAACTGGTGAAGTCATGGTTGCGCCGACCATAGGGGTTTATGATCCTGCACTAGGTGTATATGAGACAGTAGCTTCAATCGAAGGAGTGGGATTTATCTCAGATGCTATTCTTGTGGACGGATCCTTATTAGTTGCAGCAGACGGGCAATTACTAAAGTATGATAGTGATTCGTATGAGTTGCTCGCTTCAGTCGATGTGATCGGTGCACGAAAATTGGCTGAACGTGATGGATTGATCTATGTTACGCGTGGCGATGTGGATGATTTAGGAATGAATCTGCCGCTTGATTCTTATTTGCAGTGGTTTAATGCCGATGACTTAACCTGGGCTGGTGAATTGACTACTTCGAATGGTCCGGAATATGCAACTGAAGGGTTGGCCTGGTCCAATAATCGTCTTTATATAGCAATTAATAATGCCTTCGATTGGGGTAACGAAGTTGGCTTTGTCGGTGAGTGGGACCCAAATTCAGATACCTATACCGAATTTGATCTTGGAGAGGAAGGAAAAAACCCGAATCGGTTGTTCGCAGAAAACGACCAGGTAGTGACTGTTAACAATCGTAACTACGTCTCAACTTCCTTGAGCTCAATTATGACGAGCTCAGGTACGGTACAAACTTATGGTGTTGCTGAGTCGACCGCGGGGTGTTTGGCTGCAGCTGTAGTAGGTGGCGAACTCAAGTATCAAATTACGGGTGAAAATGCAGTTAGGTCCTCTTCATTACAGGGATTAGACGAATCGAGTGTTTGGATTGATGACGCCCCGGCATTTTATGGAGCTGCCGTTGATCCCGTCTCTGGCCACTGGTACGGTTCTGTAACGGACTACACCACTTACGGTATTGTTGAAATTAGGGGGGAAGAGGGTGACTTATTGAGCAGCTTTGAGTGTGGAGTCAGCCCGGGAGTGATTTGCATGGATGTACGAAATGCATCCTACATTTTGTCGAATTCGGAGGATATCCCTGCGGTCAAACCAGGCCTCTATGACCTTCGTGGTCGAGCGATTCAAAACCCTCGAGATCGACATGGGTGGTTCCTTGATGCAAACGGCAATAAAATAATTCAGCTCACCGGGTGGTGATTGTTTCAATATCCTCCGCATACCCCATTTATGCAAGGAAACCTGTGAGGTAAAGCAGACCCCCAGTCAACGTCAGTTTTTGCCATGCCGATACGGAGTTAACCTGATTTCGAGTCAATTGAATGTGTACGGCAAGGAACGGAAGAGCGAAAAAGAGCGGAGCAACTGGTCGGTGAACCAAAACAATGGACGCCCACCAAGTAATCCCAATCATTAGCCATCCAACGAAGTGCATCCAGTGAAGTAAGGACTTGGTTCTTTTTGGTCCCCATCGTACGGGCAAAGTGTCGTAACCTGCAAGCGCGTCGCCCTCGGTATCTTGCCAATCCTTCGTTATCTCCCGCAGCAATGTGATGTAGCCTGAAAGCACAACATAGCCGAGCAGGATGTTGCCTTCCGTGCTTTCGAAAATCTCCAGCCATCGTTCGAAAGAACGGGATTCCAGCAGCACTAAGCACCACAAAGGCAATTGCCCAACGGACAATGCGATTATGAGATTGCCGCGAAGGAAACGGCGTTTGAACCAAGGGGAATAGCTCCATAGCAGAACACCCAAAATAACAATCCAGAGGGCGGGCAAAATGCTCTTTGCTGCCGCTGATATAGTGAAGCTAGAGAGCACGGCAATACCGGTTAATGCGTAATTAAGAGCGAGGGTTTGGCGACGGGTGATGACCCGTCCAACAAACGTTCGGTGGGGGCGATTGACGCGGTCCTCTGCTACGTCGAAGTAGTCATTGATGACATTGGCACCTGCGGCCAAAGCAGCTATGGCCAATGTACCAAGCGCGAAAAGGGCTTGTTGGTGCGGCGGAAGCTTACCACCAAAAGCAGGGAGGAGCAAGGATTCGGTAATGAGGCCCATGGCCACCACAATAATCAGCACATTCCATGGACGAATGAGCCGGATTCCTGCCCAAAAAGCTGAGTCGGTCACTGGCCGTTTCCGTATCCTAGCCATGGGATGCGTCGATCAAAACGCTTTTGAGGGATCCCTGAGGTTCCTTTTGCTCATGGAGGGCGTAATTAAATCCGCTGTGAATGGCGTGTCCTCCTACCTTACCGTCCCGGCCCAGAGCTAGATAGCCCACCTGTAAGTCTTCGGTTGGCATCGAACGAATGATGCGTTGAACGGCTTCAACGCATGCTTCTTGAGGGGCAGCACCTTGGCGCATTAATTCCACTACCAAGAAGGAGCCGACAGTTCTCATAACAGCTTCGCCAAGACCAGTCGCGGTAGCTCCACCAACAGCCCCATCAACGAATAAGCCAGCTCCAATGATTGGGCTATCGCCGACACGGCCGTGCATCTTGTAGGCAACTCCACTAGTCGTGCAACCGCCAGCTAAGTATCCCTTATGGTCCAAGGCAAGCAAGCCGATTGTGTCGTGGTTTTCAATGTTGATGACGG
>DIHQ01000053.1 GCA_002420235.1 Flavobacteriales bacterium UBA5692 | reverse complement strand
CGTCCAACGAACGGTTGACAGGATGGGGCACAGATTGCTCCCACCGTCCTCCCGTCATGTCGGGAATTTCCATGCGCTTGGAACCTTCTGCAACTGAGGCTTCTGAAAGAGCGCCCACCATGGACCACAGGGCTCCATCGTAGACGTTTAGGTCGAGTGGTTGTCCCATATTCAAGCATCGAATCAGGCGGTACATCATAATGAAATCCATCCCGCCGTGCCCTTGTGGGTGGTTCGCGGCCAATTTTTGAAGACGGTCCCACAGCGGGTGTTCGTAGCGGTCCTGGTATTCTGCCTCTTCGGAATCTTTTAACCATTGGTGCCCGCCCCAGTTCGCACCGTGGTCGATGTACAACCGGGAGGGGTAACCGTAGTGGGTGGCCTTAGAACCGATAACCTTGTTAAGGCGGTTGTACGGCCGGCCGCTGTGCACGTCAAATTGGAGCATGATGGAGCGGCCTTTGGCGGTCCCGATCAATGTTGTGTTGACGTCGCCGCATACGACGTCTTTTGCCAGTTTGCGCATTCTCTTGTCCTTCGAATTCCGAAGTGCTTCGGACAGTGCTGCTTCCTTGGAACTCATCGAGGTGAGGTGGGTCAGGGTGTCGCCACGTAGGATATCAAAGTACATGCACACGGGACCGAGTCCGTGCGTCGTGTAAAGGTTGCCGTTCCGTGCAAGGTGGTGATTGAGCCGCCATTGGTCTTCGTAGTAGCTCGGGTCTAGCATCAGAGCACGGAGATCATGGAGATATGCGCACTCAGCATGGGTCACCGTGCCGAAAACCCCGTCCTGAATCATGTTCAGTAGCCAGAGTTCTTCGCGGTTGTAGCAACAGTTTTCGAGCATGATGCAATGCCGCTGCGTTTCCTCCGCTACCTGAACCAACTCCACACACGTTTCCGGTGTGAAGGCAATTGGCACTTCCGATGCCGCGTGCATACCACCTCGCATGGCTGCAATCGCCATCGGTGCATGTAGATCCCAAGGAGTGCAGATTAGGGCTATGTCCGCCACATCGTCAGACATGGCTTCCATCCAAGCGTCTTCTCCACCGGTAAATACCCGAGGGGCGTACGATTGGAATTGTGTAAGCTGCTGCTGTGCCCGGGTGATTTTGGCCGGGTTGATGTCGCTGATGGCCGTGATTTCGGCACGGCCTTCCTGCACGAGCCAATTGAGCATGTCAATGAGGCTTTGCCCGCGGTTACCTAACCCAAAAATTGCAACGCGTACCCGTGAGATGGGAGCGACGGAATGGTCAAAGGCACTGCCGGTCAGGCCGGCGGTTTTGATTTTGGTGGCAAGGACTTCATCTAAGGAAGCCGTTCCGGTGGGTCGGGTAAACGAATTCAGCACTCCTCCGAGCCCGAGTAGGCCACCCACCCGAAGAAAATCGAGTCTGCGCATTGCCCGAAGATAGGAAAAGCAGCGCCTTAGGCTTTCAATTCATAGACTCCGGGTTTGCGAGGCATCAGTACGAGTTCGGCAAGCCGTTTGGCGTCTTCGTCGTATTCCACAAAATCGATGTCAGACGTATCGATCCAAAGAATGCGAGACCCTCTTGCGTACCGATAATGTCGTTGGTAGTGGTTGGCAATTTTATCAAGGTATGATTCGGGCATATCTCGCTCATACGGTCGGCCACGCTTTTTAATTTGTTGTTGAATTTTCTTGACGTTGGGATCAAGGATGACTACCAGTTCGGGCTTAGCTATTTGTGCATCCATCAGTTTGAACATGGTCTGAAACAGACGGAATTCCTCAGCGGGCAAATTGGCCTTAGCAAAGATTTGCGATTTCACAAAACTGTAGTCCGAAACTAACAGCTGGCGAAACAGGTTGCGTGCGCCAATTCGTTCGCGCAGTTGGCGATAGCGATCGCTAACAAATGCCAGTTCTACGCTCAATCCGTAACGCTCCGGATCTGCGTAGAATTTCTCAATGAATGGGTTTTCTTGAAACCGCTCGAGGAGCAAATCACCACCGAGATGCTGGGCGAGCCACTTGGCGAATGTGGTCTTCCCGGCTCCTATATTACCTTCAATAGCGATGTATGCGTAAGACGATTTCACAGGGTGGTTCCTAAACGTTGAATGGTTGATTGGTCGTCACAAGTTCGCAACAATTCTGCTACGGTGGGTCCGCCTTCAATCAATTTCAATTGTGGGGCAATTTCGGCCAGGGGTTCCAAAACGAAGCGGCGCAGGTGCATCCGTGGATGCGGCAGCGTCAATTCATCCGTATTCATTTGCAAGCCCTCCACGGCTAGAACATCGAGGTCAATTGAGCGGGATTGGTACCCGTCGGCTTTTGAGGTACGGTGCCGCCCTAATTTTTGTTCAATGTTCAACAAGGTTTCCAGTACATGAAGCGGCTCGGTGGTATCAGGCAGCACGATGGAAATCACTTGATTCAGAAATGCAGGGGTCCCGGGTTCCATACCCCATGCGGGAGTTTCGTAGCGATTGGAACGCGTCTGAGCACAAGGCAGGGCAAGCTGGATTTCTTCAAGTGCGGCATTTAGCAGGTCATGGCGATTTCCCATATTGCCGCCAAGTCCGATAAAGTACTTCCGTTTCATTCGGTAAAATTGCGTAAAAATACGAGGTGTGCCGCTGGAGAACGTTTACTTTTGGGGTCACAATTTTGATTTCATGTCTTTCTTAAAAAACGTCGCATCATCGTTTGTTGGTGCATCTTTGGCCTTTCTGATCGCCGGTACTATCTTAATTTTTATTTTCATTGGCGCCCTTGTCGGTGGATTAGTTTCAGCCGCAGCAGGAAGTGATGAATCGAGTAATGAATTAGATGGTAAGGCCAACACGGTCCTGAAAATCGATTTCAACCAGCGCATTACAGATCGGTCGACCAACGAAGCGAATTTTGATTTGACTGGATTTGCGTCGAATTCTACAATGGGCTTGCGGGATTTTACTACGGCTTTAGCGGAAGCATCTGAGGATGATGATGTTGAGGGTGTGTTTTTGAATTTCGAGTCGGTTGCTGTTGCTCCGTCAACAATGGCGGACATACGGGACGCCCTGAAGGGCTTCAAATCTTCGGGCAAATGGGTGTTAGGCTGGGCAGAGACGATGACCCTAAATGCTATGTACCTCGCTTCAGTTGCGGATGAGTTATACCTGCACCCGAATGGGGGAGCAGATATCAGTGGTATGCGTTTACAGACCACGTATTACACAGGCATGCTGGAGAAATTAGGCGTAGGCATAACGGTTCTTCGGGGTCCGGATAACGAGTACAAAAGTGCAGTGGAGCCCTACACGCGGAAGAGCATGAGTGAATCCAATAGGGAGCAGCTGACGGCAATGCTGGACGATATTTGGTCAGAAGTGCGCGGTGGTATTGCCGAAGGGCGTGGCGTTTCAGAGGAACGCTTGGATGAAGCAGCCGAAGCCCTTGCCTTGCGCACTGCAGAAGATGCAGTGGAGTGGGAGTTTATCGATGGTTTGCTCTACGAAGATGAGGTGAAGGAAAGAATGAAGGAACTGCTCGACGGTGAAGAGCCTATTTATGTTGGTGTAGGAGAATATATCAACCCCGATCCGATGGGCGGATTTGCGGCTGAGCTTGATTTTAGCATTTTCGACTCCATGAATAATAAGGCTTATGGGGAGTCTGAAGAGGTAGAGCCCTTAGGTGGGTCATTGGCTGTAATTTACGCTACGGGTGGTATCGAAATGGGCGATGGAGATAACCAAACCATTGGTTCGGTCACCCTTGCTGAAGCAATTCGCAAAGCTCGTTTGGCTCCGGATATTGAAGCCGTTGTACTTCGGGTAAATAGCCCTGGTGGCTCGGCACTTGCAAGTGATATCATCTGGCGTGAGACTGAATTACTAAAAGAAGCAGGAAAGAACTTCGTAGTGAGTATGGGTGATTATGCCGCCTCAGGGGGCTACTACATTAGCGCTGGAGCAGAGCAAATCTTCGCGTCGCCCAACACCATTACGGGTTCCATTGGGGTGTTTGGCATGGTGCCTTATGCCCAAGAACTGCTTGAGGATAAAATAGGGTTGGCTTACGATGACGTGCGGACTCACTCTCACGCTGGAATCGGGATGGAAGCCAAGCTCGATGCGGTTCAACTCGAGGCGGTCAACGAAAGCGTCACGGACATTTATGAGGAGTTCGTTGGCATTGTTGCTGAAGGCCGTGGCATGACTTACGATGAGGTAGACGCCATTGCTCGAGGTCGGGTATGGACGGGACAAGATGCCCTTGAGGTTGGACTAGTTGACGAGTTGGGCAATCTTCAGGATGCTATGGATGCTGCGGCTGCGATGGCAGGATTGGATTCATTGAGCGACGACGAAGTGGTCTTTTTGCCTGATGCAAAAGACCCGCTAGAACAATTTTTCGAAGAACTGGCTGGGGCTGAAGTGCTGACGAATGCAATGGTTCAGGCTGGGTTGTCTCGTGATCAGCTGGAGCAGATTGTAGCGGTGCGTCGGATGATTGCGTCTGACGATCGCATTCAGGCGCGCCTTCCGTACTTTATCGAAATCCAATAATTCTAGCGCCGTGGAATTTCGGCGCACGTTGATTTGGATGTACGCATTCGGAGTAGCTTGTCTCATTTTCGTGGGAGCATGTCAAGATCAACGTGGCCTTCCAAAAAAGGCTTTAGATTGGTCGAGTTCACGGCCTGTTTCTGATCCTTTTGAGGCGCGAGATGCAGATATTATAGGTGATTCAATTTTTGTTCAGGTGTCCTACAGTGGCGGGTGTGCTGAACACGAATTTGAACTTCAAACATCGGGGCCTCAGGTGCGCTCGTTGCCACCAAAGCAACAGATTATTCTTTTTCACCAGGCCAATGGTGATGCATGCCGGGCGCATATTGAGCAAACCCTATCCTTCAGCTTGCATCCTTTTCGGATGAGCCCGCACGGTATAACCGTATTGCTCTTCAACGATACGACCTTGATCTACCGCTATGAATGAATGGGTCGCTTTGTTGACGGTCTGCTCTGCATTGTACATATTGCACTCTATTGCATTGACTCGAGCCTGCATTCGGGCTTTAAACATCGCTGATGTTGAGGAAAAGGCGCATACGATTAGCGTGCTTGTCTGCATCAAAGATGATGCACAGTATTGGCCGCGATGGTGGGCCAGTATGAAGCGTCAAAATTGGCCAATAGATTCCGAGATCATTGCAATAGACGATGGATCAAACGATGAATTGCCCGCTTTATTGGAGTTAGCAGCTCTGGAGGAATTGCCCTTTGCATTCTCGCATTATCGATTGGAAGGAACATCTCCTGGGAAGCGAGAAGCATTGAGTTACGGAGTCCAACATGCCTCTGGACATTGGTTGCTATTCACTGATGTGGATTGTCTTCCGGTGGGCAATGCCTGGGGTTTGGAGATGACGGCGGACATTCCAGCACACGCCACAGGTGTTTTGGGTGTCAGTTGGCCGCTCAACGAACGCCAAACGTCATGGCTTTCCCGCTTACAGGCTTTGGATGGCATGTACATTGCCCGGTCGTACGTCGGATGGGCAGAACGAGGCAAACCATATATGGGAGTGGGCAGGAATATGGCTATTCGCCGGGTCGAATTTCCAGGATTTTCAAAAGAGTCAGTTACGGCTTCTGGTGACGACGACCTCTTAATTCAATCGTTGGTTAGGTCGCAAGGTAAATCGCTTGCATTATCCGTTCATCGTGCAGCACATATGGATACCGCCATGCCGGGAAGTTGGTCTGGTTGGTTAGCTCAAAAGCGTCGGCATTGGACAGTGGCCTGGCACTACAAGGCTGCGGATAAGTGGCGGTTAGCAGTACCGAAATTGTTGCGTATGGCCTCTGTACTTGCTGCTATTTCAGCAGTGGTTGTTCACAATTCGATATGGATTACAGGGGGTATATTGGGGTGTATGTGGTTGGTTGAGCTACTTAACTTTCGTTTCATTACTAAAGCCTATCAGGCCCCGGATTTTTGGCAAAATTGGGGCGGGTTTCTTCCTTTCTGGTCCGTTTGGAGCGCATGGATTGCGCTGACTATGGTTTGGAAAAGACAGGACAAAAGCCAATGGTAGCGAGGGTAGTAAATTCAGAACCAAGCTAGAATAAAACGATGGACGTCAACCCCAATCTCTCCGATAAAGCTCGGTATGATTACGCACTTGTGCTGCGTGTAACCAAGGAGAACGATCAGCAGGCATTCGGTGAGTTATTAGAACGATATCGAGATTCCATTTTTCACATGATCAACAAAATGGTTTTTAGCTCTGATGACGCTGAAGACTTGACCATGGAAACCTTCACCAAGGCATTTAATAGACTGCACCAGTACACGCCCGCGTTTGCTTTTTCGACTTGGTTGTTTAAAATCGGTTCAAATCATACAATTGACTTCATAAGAAAAAAGAGAATCAACGCGCTGTCGTTGGACCAAGGATTTCGTAACGAAGATGGAGAGGCGATGGAGATCCATATCGCCGATGATAAGTTGAACCCCATTCAAACCTTAGAAAAAAAAGAGCGTATAGAGTTGCTGCGAGATGTGGTGAGTAAGATGAAACCCAAATACCGCGAGCTTGTTGAGTTGCGTTACTTCGATGAGAAGAGTTACGATGAGATTGCGGAAGAACTTGACCGTTCGCTCGGGACGGTAAAAGCACAGTTACATCGTGCGCGTGAGGCCTTGGAATCAATCTTGGGGCAGGTTCGCGAAACCATTTAACCATGGACTATCGCGCTTTTTTTCCAGAGTTATCGGATGAGGCGTTGGAACAATTGGGAAAATTGAAAGCCCTTTATGTAGAATGGAATCGTGCTATTAACGTTATTTCAAGAAAAGACATGGACGCATTCGATCTACACCATGTCTTGCACAGCTTGGCTTTGATGAAGGCCATGAAATTTGCACCGGGCAGTGACGTGCTGGATGTTGGGACTGGAGGCGGTTTTCCAGGGATTCCATTGGCCATAGCATATCCCGATGTCAATTTTGTTTTGTGCGATAGCATTGCGAAGAAGATCAAGGTGGTGCGTGCGGTGGTTCGAGCCTTGGGTTTGACTAACGTCAGGATTCACCACGGTCGTGCAGAGGAGATTGATGGTCAATTCGATTTCGTGGTCAGCCGCGCGGTAACACGCATGAATAGATTCATTCCTTGGGTTCATGGTAAGATAAAAAAACAGTCCATTAACCCATGGCCCAATGGTATTCTGGCTCTAAAAGGGGGAGACTTAAGCGAGGAGCTTGGTGAAATTAGATTTCCATCTGAGCGGTTGTCCATTCTTGAGTGGTTCGACCAACCTTTTTTTGAGACCAAACAAGTTGTCTATGTACAGCTCCGGTGACTTGGCGCCGCCGATCTAAAAACGATTCGTTTCAAGCACAAAAAAGAAGGGGAATCCGAATGGACTCCCCTTCTGTAACCTGCAAGAAATTGAAACCAACACAGTTTTCTCAGACCGTGTCTACTCAACAGACGTAAAAAAAACCATTGGGTTGCCTCGGTGCATTCAAAAAAGCTCAAAACCTCACAAGTGGCTTAAGATGGCATAATTATTCAGTGCTGAATTTGTAACCAACACCTCGAACGGACGTGAAATAGACAGGGTTTTTTGGGTCTTCTTCGAAGTACTTACGAAATGTGACGATGTGGTTGTCAATCGTACGCGTGTTTGGAAAGGCGTGGTAACCCCAAACGACCTCCAAGATTTCTTCCCTACTTACCACTTGTCCAGCTTTGGATATCAACAACCGCAGAAGTTGACTTTCACGCTTGGATATCCGCTGCACCTCACCTGAATGCGTCACGATTTCAAACGCATCAAAGTCAATGGAGCCACCATCATCGAAAGCAAAAAACTGAAGCACCTCTGCTACCTCGTTGTTCTGAGTGCGCAAGAGTCGCTGAACGCGTAGGATTAATTCCTCAATATGAAAAGGCTTACCCAGGTAGTCATCGCCTCCTGCTTTGAGGCCTTCCACTCGGTCTTCGCCGTCATTTTTGGCTGTGAGAAATAAAATTGGAAGCCGTGAGCCTTCTGTTCGAAGCGATTTGCACACGGCAATACCATCTAGCTTTGGCATCATCACGTCCAAAACTGCTGCATCCAGTCGGTGCTGTCGGGCCAGTGCCAGTGCTTCATCGCCATTTTCGGCTTCGACTACAAACCAGCCTTCTCGCATAAAATTGAGTTTAACCGCTTTTCGCATGGCTGCATTATCCTCTGCTAGGAGGATGCGCACTTGCTGTTGGTCGGGGCTTTCCATGGTGTAAATTTCGTTCGAATTTAAATCCCTCTGAAATGGATGCGAAATCAAACTATCTGCGCAGTGTTCCGACCATTGCAGATGCCATTGGGTTGGAAGTGCTCGAGATTAGTGAAGAGCAGGTAAAAGGCCGATTACCGGTCGATCATCGGACTCACCAGCCATATGGGTTATTGCACGGTGGAGCCAGCGTGGTTCTTGCTGAGACCTTGGGTTCGGTGGGTTCCCACTTTTTGGTCGCGGACCAGAACAAAGTGGCCGTAGGCGTTGAAGTCAACGCGAACCATGTGCGAAGTGTTCGAAGTGGATGGGTATACGGTGTCGCAACATTAATCCACAAAGGTGGAAAGATGCATGTATGGGGCATTGACATCCGAGACGAGGCGGAGCGATTGGTTTGTACGAGTCGACTTTCGGTTATGATCATCAACCAACCAAACAAAGAATAAATTGACCGAACAAGCGGGTGAAATATGGTGGCGGCGACCAACAGATCAGCATGTAAATCGGCTGGAACTTAATAATGACGGAGACGTAACCTTCCGATTTGCGCCGTTTCAGCCATCACTGACTTGCCCGCCTTTGTGGTTGAGGGGAAGAGCGGTACAGGCAGATTTTCCAATACCGGGGACCATTACTTCGATGTCAGCAGGGTCGGCTGAAGGTGCAGACCAGCAAGTCCACGAACAAACAGTCGAACAAGCCCTTGACGCCATCGCGGCCGGTACACTAGAAAAAGTTGTGGTGAGCCGCTCTGAATTTTGGGCAACCCATCGCGCGCCAGAAGATGTATTCAGAGCCAAATGTGCCGCGTATCCGGATGCATTTGTTTACCTGTTTGCTCATGAGGTTGCAGGTGTGTGGATTGGGGCCACACCGGAAGTTTTGCTCGTTCGAGAGGGTAATCAATTTCAAACTACTGCCTTGGCGGGTACCAAGGCTGATGAACAGAGGGACTGGACTGCCAAAGAACGCCACGAGCAGGCATTGGTTTCAGATTTTATCGAAAAGAATTTACGACGTCGGCATGCATCCAATGTCAATATCGGCAGGGCCAAATCGATAACCTACGGATCACTTCAACATTTAAAGTCCAATATCACTTTCTGTTCCGATCGAGATGTTGAATTTTGGTTGGAGGCATTGCACCCTACACCCGCAGTTGGCGGTTCCCCCCGGGAAAAGGCATTGAATTTCATTGCTGAACATGAGGCTGACGATCGAGCCTACTATACTGGGTTTTTAGGAACCATGGAAGGCGATCGTGCATCATTTTATGTCAACTTGCGCTGTATGCAGTGTTTTGCAGACGGCTTTCGCTTGTTTGCAGGTGGCGGAATTGTCAAGGGATCTGATCCGGCGAAAGAGTGGAGCGAGACCCATGACAAAATTGAGTCCATTCGGGCAGGAATCGGCGCTTAACAGCTTGAATCGCACCGTAACTTTGTGGTATGTTGACAAGCGACCACTTGGGGGCATCCGTTTTGTTGCAAACGTGGGTTGCATGCGGCCTAAGGGACGTGATCGTTTCACCGGGTTCACGAAATGCGCCTCTTGTGATAGCGGCTCATGCCCAGCCTGAAATCCGGTTAGTAACGGCATTAGATGAGCGTTCTGCTGCGCACATAGCCCTCGGTATGGCACTGTCCACAAGACGACCAGCTGCTGTTGTGAGCACTTCCGGTACTGCGGCCATCAACCATGGTCCTGCCCTTGCGGAGGCTTATTTCAGCGGTATTCCACTATTAAGTGTTACCGCTGACCGATCTGTAGAATCGAGGCCAACGGGACCAGGGCAATACGTGTGCCAAACGGATTTGTTCGCTGCTCATACGGTGCTGTCCATCGAAGTAGACGAAGCCACTCAAGATGCACCGTTTATTGAGCAGCAGGCATTGGCGGCATGGAAAGCGGTGGCGAGAGGTCCGGTTCATGTCAACATTCCTTTTGAAGAACCCCTTTATGGTAAGGTCGAGGCAAATTCACCGTCCCTGATTATTCCACCTTACGACGACCACGGAGCGCCCATGCCGGAAGGCCTGCGTGATGTACTGAGTTGCCATGACCCGCGTATTCTGATTCATATAGGTCCGCTCCAAGAGAGTGAATTGGACGCGGATGTGGTATGTGCTTTAGAAGAAAGATTTGGACTTATTGTTGATACGTTTGCTTGTGCGCAATCCGAGGCTGAAAGCAGCACCATGCGTTGGATGTGTGGTTGGGATGAAACGTGTTCAGAGGTTTTAGCACCACAAGTCATTGTTACAGCCGGTCTACCTCCGATGGACAAAACGTTCAGGGCTCAATTGAGTCGATCGAACGTTCCGCATTACCACATCGGTGTCGAGGTCCACGCTTGGAATGTATTTGGGTCACCGGTGAATCGTTGGCTGACAACGCCTCGAGCAGCTCTGGCTGAAATGATTGATGCCGCGCCAGATGTCAACGCATACGCACGGTCCTGGTCGGTCCGGAAGTCACAGCTCGAGATGGCTGATAAGGAGACTCACGGCGACGACTGGGTGGACTATGAAGTATTTCGATGGCTATCGGCAAACCTGCCCGGGGAGAGTCGAATTCACTTCGCCAATTCGACCTCTGCTAGATATGCGCAGTGGTTTGACTGGAATGGTAATACTCTGCACGCCAACCGAGGCGTGGCCGGCATCGATGGATGCCTCAGCACCGCGGTGGGTGATGCTTTACAAAACGCCGATGCGCAGACGGTCCTGATTGCGGGAGATGCTGCGTGGTTGTACGATGCGAATGGCCTTCACGTCAATCCGCGCCCTGAAAAGCTAAAGGTTATTGTTATCAATAATGGTGGGGGTAACATTTTTCGTTGGTTAAAGGGGCCTGCGGAATCCGGATTGCTTGAAGCGCATTTTGAAGCCGGTTTTGCCACCGATGTTTCAGCTAGTGCCCAGCAACTCGGCCTGGAATATGCCTGCGCACAGGATTGGGAATCGTTGGAACGTGCGTTCGTAGCTTGGCTCAACAATGACGCGCCGGGGTTGTTAGAAATCCAAACGCCCGGTTCGGCTTCGGCTGAATTTTTAGCGTCCAAATTGGCCGCGATTTCCGAGGCCATGAAACGCATTCAAATCTCAGAATAACCCCGCTTTGAACGGTTCTATTCAAGCCTTCCTGCTCGCGTCTCGTCTGCGCACGTTGCCCTTGGCTTCCGCCTGCGTTATGGTCGGATCGGCAGTGGCCTACCCACGGGTGACAGCTGTTAACGAGAGTACTGGGGCGTTTTGGCGCGTCTTCGGAATGATTCTGTTGACCGTTTTGTTGCTGCAAATCTTGAGCAACTGGGCCAATGATTTGGGAGACTACGAAAACGGGGCCGATGGAGCGGAGCGCACCGACCGCATGGTGGCCTCAGGCCAGCTCTCAACGGCGGTCATGAAACGCGCCATCGTCGCCTTGGGTGCGCTGGCTTTTTGCTGCGGTCTCGCCGCAGTCGGTTCAGCATTTTGGGAGTCGTCTCGTTTGGTCGAGGGTATTGCAATGGTGGGGCTGGGAGTATTGGCTATAGGAGCAGCTTACCGCTACACAGCCGGACATAACCCATATGGCTACCGTGGCTTAGGCGACCTGATGGTACTTATATTTTTTGGTTGGGTCGGTGTAGGAGGTACCGCGTTTTTACTTTCAGGTAAATGGGATGAGACTTGGTTGTTGCCTGGCACGTGGACCGGTCTGATGAGCACGGCAGTTCTAAATTTAAATAATATGCGCGATTTCAACCGCGATGCAGATGCAGGTAAGCGGACCGTTGTCGTGGCCCTTGGATGGCATAAAGCAAAAGTTTATCATCTTCTATGTTTCATTTTAGGCTGGTTGGCTTGGTGGGTATTTGCTCTCGTGATCGAACCTGGTCAGTGGCGGGGAATGGGGTGGATCGCCATTATCAATGCCTTTCACTTTGTGCATACTTGGCGGGTTTGGCGCTGCAATGAACCCGCTGCATTAGATCCTGAATTGAAACGTATTGCACTATCAACTTCTGTAGCTGCGTTTTTCATCTTGTTGGCACAAACCGGAGGCACCGCATGAGAGCACTACCCCGAATAACAAAAGTCGACGTGTATCCTTGGAACCTTGAGTTTAAGCGTCCAGCTAAAACCTCAAGGAACATTTTACACAATAAGCCTTCGTGGTTTATCAAGTTGAGCGACGAACAGGGCCACGAGGGGTGGGGCGAGTGCAGCATAATCCCTGGATTGAGCATGGACCGCGCAATCGAGATCGAAACTTATCTCGCCAGAGTCTCAGCAAATCCGCCGCAGCGAGCAGAGGATATTCCTGCATCGCTGCCAGCAGTTCAATTTGCATTTGAAATGGCAATGAATGGACTGCGTAATGAAAACGATTTACAATTTTTTCCGGGTAATTTTGCTGAGGGTGTATCGACAATCGCCATAAATGGTTTGATTTGGATGGCGGATGCAGAAGATATGTTGGAGCAAGCTCGCTATCTGTTGAGGAATGGCTTCACCACCTTAAAAATGAAAGTGGGGTCAATGCCCTTCGATGCCGAGTTGGAATGGCTGAGCGCATTGAGAAATGAAGCTGGTGCGGACGTCGTCTTGCGCACGGATGCCAATGGTGCGTTTTCTAAGATTGAGCCCGGTTGGACAACCCTCCGAAAATTGGAGGTCTTGGCCGATTTGAATTTTCACTCCATCGAACAGCCTCTTAATTCTTCTGATGTGGAAGGACTAGCGGACTTATCGGCTAACTCTCCGTTGCCCATTGCGTTGGATGAGTCGCTGATTGGCGTGCGAGGTGTTCAGCAAAAAGCCGCGCTCCTCGATACCATAAGACCGCAATTTGTTGTTTTGAAGCCGAGCCTTCTCGGTGGTTTCGCGGAGTGTCAAGAATGGGTGGACTTAGCTGAGGACCGAGAATTGGGGTGGTGGGCAACCTCTGCCTTGGAATCGAACCTAGGATTATACGCCATTGCCCAATGGGCGAAAGATGGAGTCAAAACACGTCAGCCCATATTGGTGCAAGGCTTGGGAACTGGCGGGCTGTTTACGAATAATATCCCCGGCTCACTTTTTGCGGAGGCAGGTAAATTGATCAATCGGGTAGGCCACCACTGGCCCAATCTCACCTCATTTTTGATAAATTTATGAACGGCACGTTGACATTTGCAGATTACTCTTGGCCTTTGCTTCCATCTTCTTTAAATTCCATGAGAGGTATGGTGGAAGAGACCTGGCAGGCCGCTATTGTGGACTTTCTTGAAAGTTGGTGGGGTGTCGATGAGACGATTGAAGTGCAAACCTCAGGATCTACGGGTAACCCGCGTCGTTTGGTGCACACGAAAGCAGATATGGTTGAAAGCGCACGTCGTACCATCCAGCATTTTGCATTAGTGCCCGGCACCAGGGCAGGGTTAGCGATGCCTGTGCAATTCATAGGAGGTATGATGATGTTGGTTCGCGCCCAGGTGGGCGGATGGGATTTGAAGGCGGTCAAGCCCCAAGCAGTGCCAAAAATGGGAGGGGCCGTAGATTTTGTAGCCCTAACTCCGTCGCAGGCAAAGTCTTGGAGGCTTGCACATCCTCGAGAATGGTTGCTCTGCAAAAACGTGCTCATTGGGGGTGGACAGACAGCGGTCGCGTGGTTGAAAGACGCTCCCGAAGTGCCTGCTGTGTACGAGGGGTTCGGCATGACTGAGACCGTCAGTCATTTTGCGATTAGACAGCTGCATCCGCAACACCAAGACGCCTTCCAGTGTTTACCGGGATTTGCAGTCTTTGCCGATGCTCGAAACGCTCTGGGCATCAAGCTTCCGAACCGTCAAACCCTGCATACCAATGATGCAGCAGAAGTAAATGATGCGCAGTCATTCCGTTGGTTGGGTAGGTTGGATGACGTGGTAAATTCCGGCGGGGTCAAGATTCATCCGGAATCGATTGAAGAGTCGCTGGCTGCCATTATTAAGCAGCCCTTTAGATGCTACGGCGCCCACGATACGCTTTGGGGGCAGGTACTGGTCCTCCGCATTCATTCGGATAGCGAACCTACTTATGCCGATAAGGAACGAGCACGCATTGCAGCATGGGCCGAGGCAAACCTGCCCCGGCATCACGCGCCCAAAAGAATTGAATGGATGCCCCTCGAAATCACCGCTAGTGGCAAATGGAAACGACCTCGAACATGAAGAACTTGAGAGAAAAACCGGTGCTGGTGTTTGCCACACACAACCTCAACAAAGCCGAGGAAGTGCAACAAATGATCGGTGAGGCCTATTTTATCAAAACCCTTGTTGATATAGGCTGCCATGAGGCCATCCCCGAAACTTCCGACACATTAGAAGGAAACGCACGGTTGAAGGCGATGCACGTGGTGAAACATTATGGGGTGGATTGCTTTGCTGACGATACCGGTCTCGAAGTCCAGTTATTAAATGGTAGACCGGGAGTCCGGACGGCGCGTTACGCCAGTGAACATGCTAATGCGGAAGAAAATATCACCAAGCTCCTCGCTGAACTTGGTGAAACAACAGACCGTCAGGCGCAATTCCGAACGTCGATTTGCCTCATCCGCAGTGGAATGGTTGAGCAGTTGGATGGCACGTGCAAAGGACGCATTGCAGAGCAGCGAAGTGGTGCCAAAGGATTTGGCTACGATCCTATTTTTATTCCCGAGGGAGAGTCGCGCACATTTGCAGAGATGAATTCCGGAGAAAAGAATGCTATCAGCCACCGCGGAATGGCAATTCGGAAAATGGTTAAGACCTTGTTAGCAAGCAAATAATTGCAAATGCTTTAGACCTCAAAAGTTATTGCATCTTTGAATTTGCAAAATCCTTCATGTATGAACTATTTGGAATTTGAAGAGCCCATTCGTCAGCTGCGTGAACAGCTTACACAGGCGATAGATTTGCAGCAACAGAGCGATGTAAACATGGATTCGCTTGTTCAGGATTTAGAAAGTAAAATCCGCGAAGTCACCGAGCAGGTATATTCCAATCTTACACCTTGGCAACGTGTTCAAGTGAGCCGCCATCCGGATCGACCGTATACGTTAAATTATATAGAAGCGCTCACGGAAGGCAACTTTATGGAGCTCCATGGGGATCGCACGGTTAAAGATGATAAAGCCATGGTGGGTGGTTTTGGATTCATCGATGGCCAAAGCATTATGTTCATCGGGCAGCAAAAAGGTGTGAATACAAAGATGCGCCAGTACAGAAATTTCGGTATGGCGAATCCGGAAGGATACCGAAAGGCATTGCGCTTGATGAAATTGGCTGAAAAATTTAATCGACCAATCGTTACATTGATTGATACTCCGGGCGCATTTCCGGGTTTGGAGGCTGAAGAACGTGGACAAGGAGAGGCGATTGCTCGTAATTTGATTGAAATGTGTCAATTGCGGGTGCCGGTCATTTGCATTGTAATTGGAGAAGGTGCTTCAGGAGGGGCCTTGGGTATTGGCATCGGAGACCGCGTTTTGATGCTAGAGAATACCTGGTACTCGGTCATCAGCCCGGAGTCCTGTTCTTCTATTCTGTGGCGCAATTGGGACCATAAGATGGAGGCAGCGGAAGCCCTCAAATTGACTGGGGAGGATATGCAGGAGCTAGGACTTGTAGATGGCATTATCCCCGAGCCCCTCGGGGGAGCACACGCTGACAGAGATGCCATGTTTGCCCAGGTCAAAACGGAAATCAAAAAGCACCTTAACAAGTTGGTTCCAATGGATGCAGATAAGCGAATTGATCAACGCATTCGAAAGTTTGCCTCGATGGGCATTGTAAATAGCTGATGATGTTCGGAGATTGCTTAGTTTTGTCTTGAATTCGAAGATTCACAATTAAGCATGAACTGTTACACGAACCTAAGCAAGTGGACCTTTGCAGGCATCCTTGCTTCCCTTTTGTTTTTAGCGGGCTGCGCCGGATTGGGCAGCATGGAAAAAGAAATCGAAGCCATGGGCCTTGAGGCTTCACCCGACCCCCTCATTGTCCGAGGAGGCCAAGTTGAATTGGAAGTGACGGGTCAATTTCCCGCAAAGTATTTCGGTAAAAAGGTCAGCATTGAAGCGACACCTGTCTTGAGCTGGGAAGGAGGGAGTGCTTCCTTTGAAAGCCAGGGTTTCCAAGGCGAGGATGCCGCAGGTAATTTCACCGTCGTGCCTTTCGAATCGGGGAAGGCGTTCTCGTATACGTCCTCTGTACCCTTTGATCCAGCTATGGAAGACGCTGCCGAATTAGCCGTTGTAATTTCCGGAACGCAGGGGAATAAAAGCGCCACTTTTGATCCATATGTTATCGGAGGAGGTGTAATCACCACTCCGCTCTGGGTTCAATCAGACGACCAATTCATTCCCATAGAAGATAACTTCCAGCGGGTTATCACGTACACTGAAGAAGTAATTGTAAATTATCGTGTGAACTCTTCGTCTGTGCGTTCAAGCGAGTTGCGCGATGCAGACTGGAAATCCCTTCAGAATTTGCTGCAGCTATCTATAGATGCCGATAGCGTTACTATCACTGGAGCACGCATTGAGGCTTATGCTTCTCCGGAAGGTGAGATCACATTAAACGAGGACTTGGCCAGTGACCGGGCGAACTCCGCTGCGGCGTCAGTTACCCGGGAAATGAAGCGGAAGAAATTAACTGCAGATGAGGCCTTTTACAATTTGGTTCCCAAAGGAGAGGACTGGCTAGGCTTTAAGTCCTTGATGCAAGCCTCAGACGTAGAGGATAAGAATTTGATCCTTCGTGTTTTGGAGATGTATTCAGACAAAGATCAGCGTGAGGAGGAGATTCGAAGTATCGCTAAAACCTACAGGGAAATTGAAAAAGAAATTTTACCTGCATTGCGTCGCTCACAGGTAGTTGTGTCTTACGATGTTGAAGGATATACAGATGCAGAACTGAAGGATTACTCCTTTAGCATGCCAGATTCGCTGAATGTGGAGGAGTTGCTTTACGCGGCAACCTTATTCGAAGACTTGAGCGACAAATTGATGATTTATCAAAGTGCAGCTCGAGTTTATGTTAGTGATTTTCGAGGCTACAACAACGCAGGGTGGTGCTTGGCGAAAATGGGTCGTATGAACCAAGCTATGGAGATGTTTCAGCAAGCGCTCGAGTTAGAGCGAAATAAGGCGGTTGTCAACAACGTAGCCGCTTTGACTCGCCAAAATGGAGATATTGATGGCGCGATGAAGTTGTTGAATGAAGCTGCTGGCGCTGGCCCCGAAGTGGGTTACAATAAAGGAATCATTCTCATTCAAAAAGGTGATTACGCGTCGGCTATTTCAAATATGGGCAGAGTCAGCACTGTAAACTTAGCATTAGCCAAAATGCTGAATGGTGATGCGTCCGGAGCGAAGACAGCGCTGGAAAATGCATCCGATGACAGTGCCGTTGCCAACTACGTCATGGCGGTCGTTTGCGCACGTCTGAATGATTCTGCTGGTGCGAAGAAATACTTAAGCGAAGCATTGGCGAAGGATCCAGACCTTCGTGAGAAAGCCGGAAAAGACTTGGAATTCCGCAACATGCGGGATGTCATTAATCTTTGATCTCTTTTCAGATGAATTTGAAAAGCCCGGGCTTTTAGCTCGGGCTTTTTTATCGTTGGTCCAATTGTCTTTAAGTATCTTGACTCCATGTTAAATATTGCTCGGCGGATGTTGCTTGCCGCAATGATTGTAGCCATTCCGCTTGCCTCTTGGACACAAGATGAAGGACGCTCCTGCGAAGCATTTTTGTTTGATTTACCCGGCATTCGCTTTGAGCGTATTGCTTCTCCTTGGGCTCCTTCGGGGACGGCTTGGGAATTACAATTTGAGCAGCCTTTGGATCATGCCAATCCTGATGCTGGTAATTTTTTTCAGCGTGTTTATGTTACTGAATTAAATCCAGAACGTCCGACTGTCTTGGTTACCGAGGGTTACAATCGCAGCAACAATTATCCCGGCGAATTGACAACTTCCATAGGAGCAAATCAGGTAATTGTAGAGCACCGTTACTATGGTGAAAGTGTGCCTGACTCAATGGACTATGCCTACTTAGATATTAAGCAAGCGGCCCAAGATTTGCATCGCATTCGCACCGTTCTGGGCGAATACTTCATTGGGCCGTGGGTGGCCTCTGGTATCAGTAAGGGGGGGCAGACAACTATTTTTTATCGGTATTTTTTTCCTGAGGATGTGGCCGCAAGCGTGCCATATGTAGCTCCGTTAAATTTGGCACTGGAGGATGAGCGTATTTACGAGTTCTTAAGAAAAGTAGGCTCGCGCCAATGCAGAAAAAACATTGAGGCAATCCAATTTCGGATTTTGAAGGATTATGATGAAAGTTTGCTGCGCCTTAATTGGCATGCGAGGGGTCAAGCTCTACGATTCAATTATTTGACAATAGAGGAGGCTTTCGAGTACGCTGTCCTAGAGTATCCGTTTTCATTTTGGCAATGGGGAGCAGATTGCAATGCCATTCCGGATGCTGATGGACCATTGGACGAGGTTTTGGATCATTTTCTCAGCGTGAGTGGGATGTCATTCTTTTCTGATGAAGGTATGGAAGACTACGCATCGCACTACTATCAATGTGCTGATGAGTTGGGCTATTATGGATATGAGAATGAAAAGTTTAACGCCCTGTTGAGGGCGTTACCCAAATCATCACATCCCTCTGCCATTTTTACACCGCAGCATATGGAGGTAAAGTATGACGGCGGAGCCTTGGCCCAGGATGTTTATGAATGGGTCCAAGCCAACGGCGATGCATTCGTGTATATCAATGGCGCCCTTGATACATGGAGCGCAACAGCCATGCCGCCGAATAAGTCCCTAGATGCTTTGTATTTCTTTTTGAAGAATCAGAGTCACGGCACTGCTAGGATTCGGAACATGGACAACGAACAAAAGCAACAACTCAAGTTACATTTAGAGCGATGGCTGGGCCTGCCGATTACAGGTAGTTTGGCCAATTAATTACTCGGGAAATCCTAAGCGACGAGCTGACTCCCACAAGACTATCCCGCCGCAAACACTCACATTTAGGCTTTGCTTTACGCCGAACTGAGGAATCTGGATGGCAGTATCACAGGCTCCTAGGGTTTGTTCCTCAATACCACGGACTTCATTGCCAAATATGAATGCCCATTTCGAACTGGGATCGGGATTCCAGTCGAGAAGGGAGATGCTCGCTTCGGTTTGCTCGACGGCGGCTATCAAATAGCCTTGTGTACGCAGCGATTCAATCGCTTTTAAAGCGTTATCATGCGCCATCCACGTCACGTGTTCTGTAGCCCCTAATGCGCTCTTAAGAATTTCTCGATGTGGCGGGCGTGCCGTGTATCCGCACAAGTCGATGCCGTCGATGCGCAATGCATCACCGGTTCGGAAAAACGCTCCAACATTTAATCCAGAACGGATGTTTTCAAGAACGATTCTTACAGGCACTTTAGAGGCCAACCGGTAAGTTTCTGGTGTGATTCGTCTCGATATGTGGGTCATTGGCTGGCTTTTCGCTTGTCTATAATTTCTTTCAACGCGAAATACTCATCACGTAAGCGTGCCGCCTCCATGAAGTCCAATTCTTTCGCCGCGGCTTCCATGCGTTGTTTCGTGTGAAGGGTTGACTTTTCAAGTGCATCATCGCTCATGGTCTCCCAAACCGGGTCGGTTGATACGGGTCCTGGTTCGGCAGCGATGTGGCGTGGTCTGTCATCAACTTGCGGGCTTTGTTCGAATATGGTTTTCTTCTGCTTATGGATTTGCTGAGGCTCAATCCCGTGTTCGGTATTGAATAGTTCCTGCTTCTCACGCCTTCGCTCGGTTTCTTCGATTGTTCGTGCCATAGATTCTGTGATCGAGTCGGCGTACATGATGACCCGGCCGTTTACATTTCGCGCCGCTCGACCTGCTGTCTGAGTTAATGAGCGATCCGACCGAAGGAATCCCTCTTTATCTGCGTCCATTATGGCCACCAGTGCAACTTCCGGAATGTCCAATCCTTCCCGCAATAGATTTACTCCTACAAGTACATCGAAGACGCCGTCTCTAAGTTCACGTATGATTTCCACCCGGTCGAGAGTTTTTACGTCAGAATGAATGTACCTCGCGGGAATACTCAATCGATCGAGGTACTTGGTTAGTTCTTCGGCCATCCGTTTGGTCAATGTGGTGACTAATACTCGGTGACCTTCTTCAATCGTGATTCGTATTTCACCAATGAGGTCGTCTACTTGGTGTGTGCAGGGCCTGACGTCAATGGGAGGGTCAAGTAATCCGGTGGGGCGAATTACTTGTTCGACAATGATGCCCTCAGATTGCTGTAGCTCATAATCTGCGGGCGTGGCAGAAACGTAAACGACTTGGTTAGTTATGGTATTGAATTCATCGGCTTTAAGGGGTCTGTTGTCCAGGGCGGAGGGCAGGCGAAAACCATATTCGACCAATGAAGTTTTGCGGGATCGATCTCCTCCAAACATAGCGCCAATTTGAGGAACTGTGACGTGGCTTTCGTCAACAACGAGCAAGAAATCATCGGAGAAGTAATCCAGGAGACAGAACGGACGCTCTCCAGGATTCCGCCTGTCAAAGTAGCGGCTGTAATTCTCTATTCCGTTGCAGAATCCGATTTCCTTAATCATCTCGAGGTCGTACAAGGTCCGTTCTTCGAGGCGTTTAGCTTCGAGGTATTTGGCTTGTTCAGCAAAGAAGTCTTTTTGCTTTTCAAGGTCCTGTTGAATCTCCCAAACAGCTTGATTTGTTGTGGATTTGCTTGATACGAAGAGGTTGGCAGGGTAGATGGTGATGTCGTCATAGCCGTGTAATCGAGTTCCGGTTTCCGGGTCAATGGTTTCGAGCTGCTCAATCTCATCGCCCCAAAAATGCACTCTTAAGGCGTGATCAGCATAGGCCAAAAAAACATCGACTGTATCGCCTTGTACACGAAAGGTTCCTCGTTTAAACTCGGCTCGCGTGCGGCTGTACAGACCACTGACCAGAGTGTGGAGAAAAGCATTCCGGCCCCATTTCTGACCCACTTTTAACGGGATGACGCTTTTGTGAAATTCTACGGGGTTTCCAATGCCATAAATGCAACTGATGGAGGCGACTACAATCACATCGCGTCGTCCGCTCAAGAGAGCCGAGGTCGTGCTCAGTCTCAGCTTCTCGATTTCCTCATTGATGGCCAAATCCTTTTCAATGTAGGTGTTGGTTGATGGGATGTAAGCTTCAGGTTGGTAGTAATCGTAGTAACTCACGAAATATTCTACCAAGTTTTTAGGGAAGAACTCCTTAAACTCGCTGTAGAGCTGAGCGGCCAGAGTTTTGTTGTGACTAAGGACTAAGGTGGGCCGTCCAGTCTCGGCAATTACGTTCGCCACGGTAAAGGTTTTACCTGAACCGGTAACCCCGAGCAACGTTTGAGCTTGGGTGCCGTTCTTAACCCCTTCGACCAATTGCGCTATTGCCTGAGGCTGATCACCGGCGGGTCGGTATTCACTTTGGAGTTCAAACAGCATATACAGTCGAAGTTAGCGCCGAAGGTGAAATGATAAACAATAAATAAAGATCAATCACTCCATCAACTTGGCAAGAGCTCTAATTAAAGAAGGAACTTCCGCTTGCTGTATATAGGAATGTCTCATAGATTAAATCAAACCTCCCATCTTGCTTCTCTGAAACACTTGCAGTGACTTTTTAGATCACAAAACAAGTGTCGAAAGGGTATATTAATCGTGTCGGTGGGGTTTCATTTTGGGGCAAAAAAAAGCCGCGCGACGTGCCCGGCTTCTCCATTTTAGTGGTAGGACTTAAACAGCAATAACCTTAAATTTCACTGTTGCGTTGACCTCTTTGTGCAACTTGAGTATGGCTTCATAATCTCCAAGTTGCTTGATACTGTCCTCTTCAATTTTGATCACTTTCCGGTCAACGTTGTAGCCAGCAGTCTGAATGGCTTCCGCAATTTGAATGGAATTCACAGAACCAAAAATCTTTCCAGTCTCGCCAGCTTTGGCTCCAATTTCCAAGGATAAACCTTCTAAATTCTTCGCCAGTGCTTGCGCTTCTTCTACAGCTTTTGCAGCCTTATGCGCTTGCTGCCTTATCACTTCTGCTACTACTTTTTTCGCAGATGGGGTAGCCGCCACAGCCATGCCTTTTGGAATGAGAAAGTTACGAGCGTATCCACTTTTCACTGTCACGGTATCGTGCTTGCTGCCGAGTAGCTCGACGTCTTGCTTGAGGATAATTTCCATGATGGTTGAAACTTATCTGAGATTATCTGCCACATAGGGCATTAAAGCCAAGTGGCGCGCTTTTTTAATTGCCTGAGATGCCTTACGCTGATACTTTAAGGAAGTTCCAGTGAGGCGTCGCGGCAAAATCTTGCCTTGCTCATTGCATAGCATCAGCAGGAAGTCCGCATTTTTGTAGTCGATGTACTTGATGCCTTTTTTCTTAAAGCGGCAGTACTTCTCCTTCTGCGTATCAATGCTGATAGGGTTTAGGTAACGTACGTTCTTGTCAGCCATGGTAGTATCGATTTAAGAATTAAGCCTCTTCAGTGGATTCAGTTTTAGCGGCCGGAGCCTCCTTGGCTTTATTCCGCCGTGATTCAGCGTATGCAATGTGGTACTTGTCCATGCGCGTTGTCAAAAAACGGATGATGCGCTCGTCCCGGCGGAATTCAGTTTCGAAGGGCAGGACAACGGTTGCATCGGCCTCAAACTCCAGTAATTGGTAAAAACCAGTTGATTTTTTCTGGATGGGATAAGCTAGCTTCCGCAATCCCCATGATTCCTCGTGCACAATAATTCCTTTGTGCTCTTTGAGAAACGCTTTGTACTTCTTTACTGTTTCCGCTACCTGTTCAACAGATAGCACGGGAGTCATAATGAAAACAGTTTCGTAACGGTTCATGTAGAACGGGTTTAGATAAATGGGGTGCAAAAATACAGATAAGTAAGGTAAAAAACAAGGGCGTAGAAGTGGGTAACCTGTTCATAAAGCGGTTTTGCGATGCATTCCAATGCGTGCGATATTCGCATGACCAATGGAAGCTGCACAAAAATCGCAATTTACCGTGTCCGCGCGGAAATATCGACCTCAACACTGGGACGCAGTGGTTGGGCAGGCGAGTATTACGAGGACGCTGAAACAAGCAATTGACCAAGAGCAAATCGCTCAAGCGTATCTTTTTTGTGGTCCGCGTGGAGTAGGAAAGACTACTTCGGCGCGCATTTTTGCCCGTGCAATCAATGGTTTTGAAGCGAATGAACGAGAGGATTATGCGTTTAATGTTTTCGAGTTGGATGCCGCTTCGAACAATAAGGTCGAAGATATCCGATCCATCGTTGATCAGGTGCGCATTCCTCCGCAACAAGGCCAGTTCAAAGTCTACATAATTGACGAGGTGCACATGCTATCGCAGGCTGCATTTAATGCTTTTTTGAAGACGCTCGAGGAGCCGCCTCCACACGCAGTCTTCATCCTTGCCACAACAGAGAAACACAAGATTCTCCCTACCATTCTCTCGCGGTGTCAGATTTTTGATTTTCATAGGATTACCGTGCCGGACATGGTCGAACATCTCAAGCGCATCTGCGATAAGGAAGGAATTGAAGCAGAGGAGGCTGCTCTGCACGTTGTTGCAACAAAAGCCGATGGTGCTTTGCGGGATGCCTTGAGCATATTTGACCAATTGGTAGCCTTTGCCGGAAATAAGTTGGACTACGCTACAGTCGCCGAACACCTTCACGTTCTTGACCAGCAAACGTACTTCGACGTGGTTGATGCAGTTCGTGAAGCTGAAGTCGCTAAAGCCTTGCTGATTCTTGATGGCATAGTTTCACGTGGCTTCGATCCGCACCATTTTATCACGGGCCTTGGAGCACACCTTAGAAATCTACTCATGAGCAAGGATAAGAGTACGGTAGCTTTAATGGAAGTGACGGATCATGTCAAATCGCAATTCAGTGCCCAGTCTGCCAGTGTGGATTTGCGGTTTCTGGTGAACGCATTGGATGCTGTGAACCAAGCAGACGTGCAATACAAAACGAGCAACCACCAAAGGCTACTCGTCGAACTTACCTTGGTTCAATTGGCCTCCTTATTGGAGGATGAAAAAAAAAAGCCTGAACTGACCCCAATCGAGGCAAATGCATGGGTGACAGACGCATCTTCACAAGCTGATCGTTCCTCTACTGCGATTGCCATAAAGCGCGAGCATCAGGAGTCGACATTGGCTTCTGCTGAGGAATCCCAGCTTGTTCCTAAGAAGAAGACGGAGTCAGTTCCAAAAATATCAAAGCCCACTGTCGATAGCCCCATCTCGACGTTGGCAATTGCAGCCCCTTCGACATTAATGAATGTGTCTAAACCCTCGAATACGAAAGAGACGAGGACTACGCGGAATCAACCCGTTTCCGCCGCAGCCGTGGAGAAGGTATGGGGTGAATTTATGATGGACGTTGAGTCAGAAGGTCAATTCAATCTCCACAGAACGCTCAAATTGACTGCCTTGGGTTTCGAGAAATCTACCATTACCTTGACAGTTTTGAATCAACTGCAAGCAGAGCAAATAAAAAAGATTCAATTGCGTTTGAATCAATTCTTTTCGGACGCGCTGGAAAATGACAGTTTGGACTTAGTGGTGGAAATGAAAGAGCATGATTCGCAAACGGCTTCAACGGAATTCTTGAATGATCGCGAGCGGTACGATGAAATGGTGAAAAAAAATTCAACGCTAGACGACTTACGAAAGCGATTAGATCTCGATCTCCTTGGTTAAGCCTTATTTAAGGGTCAAGGTCTTCCCAAACACATGACTGCATCTAATTCTTTAGTTTTTTGGAGTGGTGATTGAACGCGTGCCTAGGGTTCGTGTTCTCATATCAATGAATTGGAAATTGTGCTTGACCGTCGGTGCGTCTTTGTTGTGTCTATCAACCACAGGCATTGCCCAATCTTTTGGCACCATTCGAGGACGAGTTAACGATGAACGGACCAATCAACCCATCCCTTTCGCAACGGTTACGTTGCAGGGGTCAGCAGTGGGGACAACGTCAGATTTTGAAGGAAATTATGAATTGAAGGATGTGCCAGCGGGTATCCAAAACATCCAATTCAGCTTTGTAGGATACGAACCGAGAACAGTTTTCGAGATTGAGGTGACTCCGGCTCGCCCTGCGGTCGTTAATGCTGTTATGAAGCTTGTGTCCATCGCAATTGAAGAAGCTGAAGTCGTCGGAAGTCGTCGGCCCAACGTTGCAGAAGCACCCTTGAGCGTTCGGAACCTCGGTACCAACGAAATCAAACGCAATCCAGGCGGTGGACGCGATATCAGTCGCGCTCTTCGAACCTTGCCCGGTGTTGCGGCGATACCTAGTTTCCGCAATGACATCGTGGTTCGTGGAGGTGCACCCAATGAGAACCGTTTCTACATCGATGGCATTGAAATTCCGAATATCAATCACTTCGCAACACAGGGCGCCAGTGGAGGACCGGTAGGAATGATCAATGTGGACCTTGTAGAGAACATCGATTTTTATGCGGGAGCCTTTCCTTCAGCCCGCGGTAACGCGCTTAGTTCGGTGATGGAATTCAGTTTTAAGGAAGCCCGAACGGATGAATGGACAGCCAATATGGTGGTCGGAACCAGTGATTTGGGATTGACCATAGAGGGGCCAACTGGTGAGAATTCCTCGCTGATTTTGAGCATGCGCAGAAGCTATTTGCAATTCTTGTTTGAAGCGTTAGGACTGCCGTTTTTACCCATCTACAACGATTGCCAATTCAAGTGGACTGCTCGCCCCAATGACAAAAACGCCGTCACAGTCATAGGCCTCGGCGCACTCGATGATTTCGAATTGAACTTGGGTATAGCGGACGATACCGCGGCGGCCAATTACCTCGATCAAGTCGCCATCCTTGGAGCCCTGGATGTCCAAAAGCAGTGGAATTATACTCAGGGTATCCGGTGGGACAACTACCGCGACAATGGTAAATGGACCCTGGTGGCCAGCCGGAACATGCTGAACAACCGAGCGTTTAAGCACCTCGATAACAATGAGGATGCTCCGCTCATCCGAGACTACCTATCTCAGGAAATTGAGAATAAATTCCGCGTGGAGCGTAAACTTTTCGGAAATACGGGTTGGGAGGCTACGTTGGGCGCAGGGTATGAATACGTCAAGTACAACAACAGGACCTCCGAGCAGCGGTACAATCCCGCCGCTGGCGCGTTGGATTCCGTGGCGTTCGCCTCGGATTTGAAGGCACACAAGTATGGAGTCTTCGGAACCGTCAACCGCAAGGTTTTGGATGAGCGTTTAACCTTATGTGCTGGTTTTCGAGCGGACGGTTCCACCTTGGCTGAGGGCCTACGCAACCCACTTCGGCAATTCTCCCCACGTTTTTCGGCGTCGTACGCATTTGCACCCGGCTGGACGCTCAATGCCAACACTGGCCGATACTTTCAATTGCCCGCCTACACCATCCTCGGTTACGTAGAAGATGGAGAGCGCATTAACGTAGGAGAAGATGCCCGATACTTCAGCAACACGCAAGCTGTCGCCGGCATTCGCTGGGAGGGGGGTAAACGCAACATCGTGGCCTCTCTCGAAGGCTTTTGGAAGGGCTATCAAAACGCGCCCGTGAGCGTGCGACAAGGAGTACCGCTGGCCAACTTAGGAGCGGATTTCGGCGTGGTTGGTAACGAAGCAGTGGTTTATAACGGCGCTGGCCGTTCGTACGGGGCGGAGGTGCTACTTCAGCAGCGATTTTACCAAGGATTTTACGGCTTGCTGGCGTACACATTTGTACGCAGCGAGTACGCTGTTGAAGGAGGTGATTATGTGCCCTCTAGCTGGGACAACCGACACATCTTGAGCGTCACTGGTGGAAAGAAATTCAAAGGCGGTTGGGAAATTGGCT
>DIHQ01000119.1 GCA_002420235.1 Flavobacteriales bacterium UBA5692 | reverse complement strand
AGGTTATGTTAGAGTAATAAAAAAAACCTCAACATATTGTTGAGGTTAAAAATGTGGGCGCTGAGGGATTCGAGCCCCCGACCCCCTCGGTGTAAACGAGGTGCTCTAAACCAACTGAGCTAATCGCCCTAATGGGCGGTAAAGATATATGAATTCATCCAGAATTGATCCTGTACTTTTGACAAAGTGAAACCAATAAGCTTATTCCGTATTTCATCGTTTATTCGTTGGTTTCGTCGGAGCAAAAGTTGGCGATCCATCCACAGCCCGTGGCTGTTTAGTTTAATCGTTAAAATGCGAAGTTCACGGTTCTCATGCAGCGACATCGAGAATCTGCGATCCGAGCTCAAGGCCGACTCCCAAGCAGTGCCATTTCAAGACTTCGGCGCGGGTTCAATGGGAAATACGTCGACCGTTTCTGGAATTGCAAGGTTGTCGTTGAAACGCCCAAAACATGCCCGTGCCTTAGCAGCACTAACTGATCATTTAAAATGCAATGCAGCCCTAGAACTCGGCACATCCTTAGGCCTCACCTCAGCCTACATCGCCCGCTTCTCTAAATTACTAACAACCGTGGAAGGCAATCCTCACATTCAACGGTTGGCACAATCCAACTTGACCAGATTAGGTGTCGAAAACGTCCGGTCGTTATCCGGTGAGTTCGATACGGTCTGGGACGCGTTTGGGGACAGCACGTACGACCTAATTTTCATAGATGGAAATCACCGCGGAAGTGCCCTGATCCGTTACGCTAAGAAGAGCCTGACCATGCTTCATACGAACGGCGTGCTCGTGTGTGACGACATCCATTGGTCTTCTGATATGGAGCGGGCTTGGAAACATTTATGTTCTATGCCAGAATGGACCTTACAAATGGATGCATTCGAATGGGGCCTTTTGACGCGCAATCAAGCCCTCAAACGGGAACATATGTGCATTCGATTCTAATGGGCGTGCACTAGCTTTGCAACATGCGGAAGCAGAAGGTGAAACGGGCAAATAGGACGTGGCTCACAGGATTTTTGGGTGCTTACATCTTGATGCAGTTCAGCTGGTGGGCTTACCTTTTGATTCAACAGCGGCAAACCATCGATGAATTGGAGGGTACTTCCAATGCCACGCGGTACACATTCATGATTCTTGGCGAAGGCAGCGTGTTCCTAGGGCTTCTAAGCTTGGGGTTTGTAGCAATTTGGAGAGGTATCCGAAAGGAGCGTGTCCAAGCCCAGAAAGAGAGGCATTTCCTCCTCGCAGTCACTCACGAGCTAAAAACACCTATTGCAGGAACGCAATTGGCAATCGATTCCTTGAAGCGCCACGAATGGGACGAGGCCACCAAACATGAGTTGTACAACGATGCAACTGCGGGATTGAGCAGACTTTCCCAACGGGTCGAAAACATCTTACAAAGTAATCGGCTCGTCTCGGGCAAAGCCATGAACCGTGAACCATTCGATGCAGAACACATCGTAAATGAAGCCATCAAGCGTCAACAAACGGGGCCTTTTCAAGATCGCACCATTGTGCTAGACACGCCAGAAGAAGCGATGGGTTTGGTGAAAGGTGACGCTGATGCCATGGCCCTCGCTTGGGGTAATCTTATCGAAAACGCTTTTAAATACAGCCCTAATGACGAGCCTGTTAATGTTGAAATTTCTCAAACCTCGGAAGTTCTTCATTTCGCGGTGGACGACGGAGGAAATGGAATCCCCGCAAACAAAAGAAAACTTGTGCTGAAAAAGTTTGAACGTATTGAGCACACAGACACCACGGGAACTGGATTAGGACTTTACCTAGCTCATCAAATAATCCGCATGCACGGTGGAAATTTGACCATTGATACAAGTAAACGCGGTGGATGCCGCATTACAACAAAGATTCCTATCGCTTCATGACCCGTTCGTCCAACAAATGTGCTTTAATCATTCTCGATGGGTGGGGCATTGGTAAAAACGACTCATGCAATGCCATTGCAGCGGCCAAAACCCCTTTCATGGATCACTTGCTCAGCCAGTACCCCAATGCCGTGCTCCGCACTGACGGCGAACACGTCGGACTGCCAGATGGACAAATGGGTAACAGCGAAGTCGGCCACATGAATATTGGAGCTGGGCGAGTGGTAAACCAAGATTTGCTCCGTATCAATCGGGCAATAGAATCGGGATCATTTCAGCGAGAGTCGGCTCTACAAGCAGCTTTAGAAAAAGCCAAAAGTCCAGGCGTTCGACTACACTTAATGGGACTCATTTCAAAAGGGGGGGTCCATTCGCAACAAGAACACCTCAACGCACTTTGCATGGCAGCCGCCGCTGCCGGCATTGGAGATTTTGTAGTTCACGCTTTTACAGATGGACGAGATACTTCGCCGCGTACTGCCGAGAAATACATTACGGAGCTCGAATCCGTTTTGGAATTGACCGGGGGCCGAATTGCTTCCGTACACGGCCGCTACTATGCCATGGATCGGGATAAACGTTGGGAACGCATCGGGTTGGCGTACGCTACGCTTGTCCGGGGCGAGGGTAACCAATACATGACAGCGGTCGATGGAATCCAAGAGCATTATGCGCGAGACACAACTGATGAGTTCATTCGGCCATTTATTGTGGGGGAACCTGCACCCATCGCTCCAAACGACGTAGTAATTTGCTTCAACTTCAGGACCGATCGATGCCGGGAAATCACCTCAGCCTTAACCCAAAAAGCTTATCCGGAGTATAATATGGAGCCGCTCACGTTGCATTACGTCACCATGACGAATTATGACGATTCGTTTGAGGGTATTCATGTGATTTACGACAAACCCAATTTGATGGGCACGCTTGGTGAAGTGGTATCTGCAGCTGGACGAACTCAAGTGCGTATCGCTGAAACGGAAAAGCACCCTCACGTCACTTTCTTTTTCAGTGGTGGCCGTGAAACCAAGTTCGATGGTGAACTTAGATTAATGGCGCAAAGCCCGAAGGTTCCTACTTATGACCTGCAACCCGAAATGGCCGCCCAAGAAATTGTCAATCTAATCCTTCCAGAAATCAAAGGCGAGAGTGGCGCTTCACCCGATTTTATTTGCCTCAACTTCGCAAATCCGGATATGGTAGGCCACACCGGTGTGTTTGATGCCATTGTGGAAGCAGTTGAAGCCACAGATAACTGCATGCAGAAAGTCGTTGAAGCCGGGCAAGCAAGCGATTATCAATTTGTCATAATAGCTGACCACGGAAATGCGGATTTTGCTCGACATCTGGACGGCGAGCCTCACACGGCCCATACCACCAACCCAGTTCCGGTAGTTGTCATAGCGGGTAATGTAAATTCCATTAAAAACGGTATTCTAGCCGATGTCGCTCCGACGGTGCTAAAATTGATGGGCATTGCGCAGCCTCCTGAAATGACAGGGGCTGCGCTTTACTAGTACCGTTCACTCCCGCCCTCGATTCCAAGTGATTGCCTCGCCTACTATAAACACGCTCCCCAACACCAAAACCAAATCATTGGATTCAGCCTCGGATGAAGCAGCAAGCACAGCCTTTTCAACGGTAGGAAACGCTGCGCCCTGAAGGCCATTTTTCCCGGCACAATTGAACAATTCATCAGCGGGAAACGCACGCGGGCTATGCGTTTGGCAAAAGTAGTACGTGCCTTGGCGAGGCATCAATGACAGCGCTCCATGAATGTCCTTATCGTTCATTGCCCCGTAAACAATACGTAGCATGTCAAAATCCTGGTTCTGAATGGCCCCCAATGTTCGGGTCAACCCATCGAGGTTATGTGCACAGTCGAGCAGAATTCGGGCGCCGGAGGACGCCGATTTCAACCACTGCCACCTACCGTCATGACCAGATTTTGTGATGAAATCAAGCCCCGGAACCTCCCAACCACGTCCAAAAGGCATTTCATTCAATACCTCGAGTGCCTTTTTTGCTGTTGCTCGGTTCTCGGGCCAATGCGGACCATCTTCACTTGTTTTTCCCGCCACTCCAGCATAGTGCACTTCGGCGCCATACCGATTTGCTGTCTCCAACAAAACCGATTGGGCATCAGGGCGCATGCGACCTATCACTAGCGGCACCCCGTCCTTTATGATACCAGCCTTTTCTCGGGCGATGGAACGGATATCATTGCCAAGGAAATGCTGGTGATCGAGCCCGATATTGGTTATGACCGTAAGCAACGGCTGCGGGAAGACGTTCGTGCTATCAAGGCGCCCACCCATCCCAGTCTCCAAAACCACCACATCGACACCCTTTTCGACGAACCAAACCAACGCCATTCCAAAAGTCCATTCAAAAAATGAAGGCACATTTCCTGCCGATTCAAAATCAGACCGCACGCGCTGAATGAAATCCACGACCCACTGTTCATCTGGCATGACACCGTTGATGAGCATTCTTTCCCTGAAGTCTACCAAATGCGGTGAAGTGAATAAACCCACCCGTTTCCCCGAAGCTTGCAGGGCATTGGCTACGGCCCTGCAAACTGATCCCTTTCCGTTGGTGCCGGCGACGTGGATGACGTGATCTAAGCGAAGATCCGGTCGACCCATAACGTCGAGTACCTGCCATGTGCCGCTCAAATTGGTCTTATAAGCAGCGGCGCCTTGGCGTTGAAACATGGGAAGCTGCTTAAACAGCCAAGTCGTAGCTTCTGCGTAGGTCACTCGAGTTCGAATCGAATAGTCACAAATCCAGACCGCACAGGTCGGGCCAAATTCTCAGTCCAAGTCGTGGTTCGAGCTGCCCGACAGGCCATCTCAATAAGTTCACTGTCCGCCGTATTAGAGCCCGCGCCGTCGTACGTGGCCTGACTCACCTTGCCGTATTTATCGACAAGAATCTTCACTCGAACAACCCCCTCTTTGCGTGGGGTCTCGTTCTGGATAGGCCGCCCTACAATGCTACCACCGTCCAAATCGAAGTCGCCTTCATCACCGCTCACAACGCCTCGGCCATCGATCTTAGCATTTTCTGCGCCTTCATTGCCTGTCCCCTGAGCTGAAGCACCTTCCGATCCACCGCCGCCGCTCTGCGCAAGTGCGCTGAAGGCATTTGACAACCGTGAATCCACCGAACGTGTCGGCTCGGGTTCCGGGTCCGGTTCTTTCACCGTTTCCGGCGGCTTTGTCACCGCTACGTCCGATTGTTCCTGGGTCACCACTTCTTCCACCGCTGCAGATTCTACAGGCTCGCTTTGGGAAACTTCAGGCTGCACCACTTCTTCGACTGTTTCAGAAGGCACTTCCGATTCCACTTCTCCGGCAGCCTTGTCAACATCACCAATGTCCGCGAACCCTACTGCAACGAATTGATCTCCGGGAGGAGGAATCGACTTTGTAAAGGCAACGAGAAAAAAGCAAGCCATAATAACCCCTGCAAAGGAGAAAAACGCGAGAATAGCCGCTTTGATACGATCCTTTTTCTCACCTTCCTGGCGGCGTTTCTCGAGAATGGCCTGCATGCAGAATCAGTTTTTGGGGGTCGCGCCCAACATTACTTTCCATTCGTTGGCCTTGGCCATACCGATGACCTCGACCGTCTTACCTGTGGGCACGGACTCGTCAACTTGAAGATAGAGCACAGGATCAGCTGCATCTTCCAAACGCACACGAAGCAAAGACTCAAGGTCGTTGTACGCCACTGGTCCGCCATTAAGGTGGTAGGACCCGTCCGGCTTGATGCTCAGGGTCATCTTGGACGTAACGGAAGTGGTACCTTTCGCCTTAGGAAGCTCCACGTTCACGCCGTTACTAACGAGGGTGGATAGGATGATAAAGAAGATCAGCAACAGGAAGACCAAGTCGGTCATAGACGACATGTTGCCCCCCACACTGATTTTATTTCGCTGTCCCAGGTTCATGCTGCGGGTTCTTCCAAGATGTCGATGAACTCAATAGTCGTAGCCTCCATTTTATGGATGATCTTGGAGACCTTGCTTACCAAATTGTTATACGCCATGTAGGCGATGAGGCCAACAACGAGGCCGACAATGGTGGTGATCATGGCCTGCTTTGTACCGGATGAAATGTGTTCCACGCTAACGGTGCCGACTTGCTCCATGTCCAAAAACACCTGCACCATACCGAGCACGGTTCCCAAGAATCCGAGCATTGGTGCCGCACTTGCAATAGTAGCCAAGGAACTGAGGTTCTTTTCCAAGTTGTATATCTCCAACTTGCCAATGTTTTCAATAGAAACGCTGATGTCCTTCAGGTCCTTACCGATGCGACTGATGCCTTTGTCCAACATACGTGCCATGGGGGTATTCGACGATTGGCAGAGGTTTCGCGCACTGTCAAAACTTCCTTGCCCGATGTAATCCCGGATTTTGTTCATGAAATCTGGGCTGACTTTTTCGGCCTTGGCAATCGCCAGGGTACGCTCGAAAAATAGATAGATGGCCGCCACGCTCATTAAGGCGAGCAGAATCATTACAGCACCGCCGCCAATGCCGCTGGACCCCTCCAAAATCAATTCCAAGATGCTCACATCCACTTGCTGAATGGCCTCACCCGTTTCTTCTGCAACCTGCCCTCCGGTGGTTACATCGAGTAGCATAAATGTCTTCATAAATTCTTGCGTTCAATGCCGTTGTTGAAACGAGAAAGTTCACGCAATTATTGGGACGAGTGCTCCCAAAAAGAATCAATTTTCCCCGCTGCGCGGTTCACAACGTCGGGCAAATCAAAAGATTCGGTCAGTGGAACATTAACCAAAAAACTCCGGCACCTGCGAGGTATCCCGCAACGGCAAGAAGGCTTATTTTCCTCAAGTACCAGACAAAATCGATGCGCTCCAAGCCCATCACAGCCACTCCGGCTGCGGAGCCGATGATAAGGGCCGAGCCGCCAGTTCCGGCGCAGTATGCAAGAAATTGCCAGAAGATGCCATTTTGCACAAAATACCCATCCCATCCTGTGCTGGATACAGGTGCTATGTCATACATACCCATGGACGCCGCCACCAGCGGCACGTTATCGACTATGGCCGACAAGAATCCAATAACCACATTGATTGCGTAGACATCACCCATGCTATCTCGCAGCCAAGACGCTGCCGTAATCAAATAGCCGATTTCTTGCAACGACGCAACGGCAAGTAAAATTCCCAAGAAAAACAAAACTGAAGCAGAATCAATCTTTCGAAGGACACCGATGACTGATAATTGGTCGCGGTCCTCGTGATTCTTACTTCGGTGAATGATTTCCGTGATGACCCACATCATCCCCAGCGAAAGCATCATTCCCATGAACGGCGGTAAATGAGTCACCGTCTTAAACACCGGCACAAATAACAGTCCCGCAAATCCCATGAAGAATACCAACTTTCGCTCACCCGGGGTCGTCGGATCTTTTTCATCTTTCTTGGATTCCGGACGCTTCACCTCTCCCTTCATCGTGAAAGAAAGAATGCCCAAGGGGACGATTAAGCAAACCAATGAAGGAACAATAAGGTTGATAATGATGACATCGGACGTCAACTGATTGCCGATCCATAGCATCGTGGTGGTGATGTCACCAATAGGAGACCATGCTCCACCCGCATTGGCTGCTATGACAATGATACCAGCGAAAACCCATCGCATTTCCTTATCATCGATGAGCTTTCTGAGCAGGGAAACCATAACAATCGAAGTGGTCAGATTATCCAGAACTGCAGAGAAAAAAAATGTGAGTAAACTTAAAATCCACATCAACTTCACCTTATTCAAAGTTTTGATGCGGTCGGTAATGACACTGAACCCTTCGTGCGCATCTACCAACTCCACAATGGTCATTGCTCCGAGCAGAAAAAAAAGAATGGAGCTGATATCCTCCATGTGATGGAGCAAACGGTGTTCGAAAAAATGTTGAAGCGCTTGAGCTTTCGTTCCATTGAAATCCGCCGCATATGCCGAAAAATCGGATGTCAAGTGAGCAGGGACTTCGTGGATTCCAACCACAAATAACCCCCAACAAATCGTACCTGTTAGCAGTGCGCTCGCCGCCTTGTCAATGTGTAAGGTATGTTCTAAGGCAATAAACAAATAGCCCAGAACGAAGATTACGAGAACAATGAATTCCATGAGATTTACAACTACAAATTGGATGAAACTACAACAGGAGGAGGAGGGCGGAGTTTAAAAGGGGTTTAATTTCATTGCTCCGGCATGAGCTTGCCCAACGCGATTTCAAACGCCGTTGCCGCTAACCCCGTTCGTCCTTGGTTTAGATGATGCGCATCTTGAAGTGCACGTTTTATGGTTACTGAAGTATCTGAGAAAATGGCTTCATCGCTGAGACTCACATCCGATTCGCTCATGAGGTAGGCAAAAACACGCGCCATGCCGCAATTAGCAATAAAATCTGGTATTACAGCCACTTGACTGTCTGCCGTCTCAGCGATTGGTCCGTAGAAAATTTCAGCATCAGCAAAGGGTACATTGGCGCCACTAGAAATGACCTGAACACCGGCATTAATCATCCGATTCAACTGATTTTCGGTGATTAATCGAGACGCTGCACAAGGCAAAAATACATCCGCTTGAATGTCCCAAATATTCGCATTTACCTCGTCAAAAGAAAGCATATTAGCGGCACGAAGGCTGTTTCCCTCTTTAGCTTGAAACAACTGTCTCACAGCATCAAACGAAAGCCCCTGCGGCGCGATTATTCCGCCAGCACGATCAATAATGCCAACCACAACTGCACCGGCTTGCGCCAAGTAGTAAGCCGCTGCAGCTCCAACATTGCCCCATCCTTGCACAAGAACACGCTTTCCGCTTACTTCGCCTCCATATATGTGGTAATAGTGTCGTACAGATTCGGAAACGCCATAGCCCGTAATAAGCTCAGCCACGCGGTATTTCCTAGACGGATCGGGAGTAAAAGCTGTATCCGTTACAATTTTAGAAACACCCTGACGCAACTGGCCAATGCGCTTCACCTTCACAGCATTATTTGTGTTGAAATGGCCGTTGAAGACCCCTTCCTGTGGATGCCAAATTCCACAGTCCTCAGTAATTGGAATGACCTCCTGAATCTCATCCACGTTCATGTCGCCTCCGGTGCCATAGTAAGACTTTAACAAAGGGGTAACCGCTGAAAACCAACGGCGCAATACGCCCGCTTTACGAGGGTCATTAGGGTCAAACGCAATGCCAGACTTTGCACCACCAATCTGCGGTCCACTGACAGAGAATTTCACCTCCATAGTCTTGGCCAGGCTTTCTACTTCTCGTCGGTCCAAACTGGAATGCATCCGTGTGCCACCACCCGCTGCACCTCCTCGCATTGAATTGATAACCACCCATCCACAGGCATCAGTCTCAGCGTCTCGCCACTCAAAAATGACTTCGGGTCGCTTCGTCTCGTATGCTTTAAGCAATTCTTTAGTGGTCATTTGTTTCTTTTGACGATGACGAAGATAAGCCGTTCTTACCCCACAATGCTCCACCCATATGGGACTGACCACAACCTGTGGCATGCGCCCAAACGTTATCCAGTTCCAGCCACCTTAAAAGCCCCAAAAATCCAAATGCATACGCTTCCTTTCCTTGAAGAAGTGATTTATCGGGGACGAACGCTTTCAAAGGAAGATCATTATGAACAATCGGATTATCTTGCTCGAGGCGACGCACCAATTCCTCATTAAAGGCGCCGCCGCCCGTAATCAATGTGTTTGCTCCGTTCGCAGCCAATCGAACCACAGCGGCGATGTAAGCCACAGCTGTAGCCAAAAGGTCCCCGGTTTCGAATGGTTTCGCCAGCTCATGTCGCTGCAAAACCGGCCAAAAAGTATGCCTCAACCACTCCACACCTAAGCTTTTGGGACCAGTTTGGGAATGATATGGCAAACTCATCCAATCTGTTAATAGCTGCGGAATTATCTGGCCTGTTGAGGCCAAACGCCCGAAAGCGTCAAAAGGCAGCCCTTTGCGCCGTGCTAGTGCATTCAAAACTAGATTACATGGGCCTACATCCCAGGCAATCCGTTGGCCACCAGCATCCATGCTGATGTTTGAAAAACCGCCAAGATTAAGACACGCATCGAATTCATTGAACAAAAGAGCGTCAGCAACCGGTACGAGTGGAGCTCCTTGACCGCCCAAGGCCACGTCCAAATTCCGAAAGTCACTCACCACAGGTACAGTTGCTCCGAATGCTGAATGCAACTCAGCACCGCTGCCCAATTGGGCCGTATATCCTTGAGCTGGTTGATGAAAAATAGTCTGTCCAGAAAAAGCAACTACATCGAAACCTTGTGGTTTGGTCAATGAGCAAATCTGTTCCGCACACCAGCGTGACCAATCGCGCTCGCATTCAAACCAATCAACCGCTCGGGCATTTTCAAGTGCTTTAAAACGACGAGGCCAATCCTCTCCAAGTGGAATTTCATGGAAGACTTCGATGCTGCCCTTCCATACACCCTCGGTGCGGGTGAATTCTGCCTCCACAAGGTCCAGCGCGTCCATGGACGTTCCGCTCATGGAACCCAATACACGAAAGGGCCCATGAGGCCCTTTAGCGACCAATTCTGTGGTTTTTAATTTCATATTCGTCGGTCTGAGACGCCTTATCTTTGCACCAATATGGAGCAATTTTTCCAAAAGCATCAAGGAAATGAACCTCGAACTTACTGAAGAGCATATCGCAGCTAGGGACGCAGCAAGAGACTTTGCCCAAAATGTACTCAAGCCGACCGTCATTGACAGAGACAATGAGCAACGGTTCGCGACCGAAGAGATCAAAGAACTCGGCTCGCTGGGATTTATGGGAATGATGGTAGATGAGCAGTATGGCGGAAGCGGAATGGATACCATGAGCTATGTCCTAGCTATGGAGGAAATTAGCAAAATTGATGCGTCAGCGAGCGTGTGCATGAGCGTGAATAATTCCCTCGTCTGTTATGGCCTACAAGCCTTTGGAACGGAAGAACAGAAGGAAAAGTATTTACGGCCCTTGGCTATGGGGCAGAAAATCGGAGCGTTCTGCTTAAGTGAGCCCGAGGCTGGTTCAGATGCCACTTCCCAAGCAACAACAGCAATTGATTGTGGAGACCACTACCTCCTGAACGGAACCAAGAATTGGATTACCAATGGCGGATGCGCAAGCACCTATCTCGTAATTGCTCAAACCGACACCGAGAAGGGTCACCGAGGGATTAATGCCCTAATCGTTGAAAAGGATATGCCTGGATTCATCGTCGGGGCCAAAGAAGACAAAATGGGCATTCGAGGATCTGATACCCACACCCTGATGTTCCAAGATGTTAAAGTCCCAAAAGCCAATCGCATAGGTGAAGATGGCTTCGGATTCAAGTTTGCTATGAAGACCTTATCTGGAGGACGAATAGGTATAGCCGCCCAAGCCTTAGGTATCGCCTCCGGAGCGTACGAGTTGGCGCTGGCCTATTCGAAAGAGCGAAAAGCCTTTGGTAAAACCATTAATGAGCACCAGGTAATTGCTTTTAAGTTGGCCGATATGGCAACTCAAATTGAAGCAGCACGGTTGTTGGTAATGAAAGCTGCCGCCTTGAAAGACGCAGGGGAAGACTACGACCTGGCATCCAGCATTGCCAAGCTGTACGCCTCCGAGGTGGCCATGACGCAAACCGTTGAAGCAGTTCAAGTGCATGGTGGGTACGGCTTCGTTAAAGAATACCACGTCGAGCGATTGATGCGAGATGCCAAAATCACGCAAATCTATGAGGGCACGAGCGAGGTCCAGAAAATCGTAATAAGCCGGCACATCTTAAAAGATTAGTTCGCAATTCGCTGATTGGCGGAATCCCATACTTCTTCTCCAGCTGCAGTCGTAACTACTACTTCAGGGACACCATCACCTGTCCGATCCCTTACTTGCACAGCCACCCCTCGCGTCATCCCACTCAATCCGACCGGCTCGTCCGATCCAATTGTACGCTCCTGAACCCACCCCTCGCCATCCACATACAATACGGTAGACGAGGGCAAGTCTTTTCCGAGTCGAAAAGCTAATCGTTGACCAACAGGAACGCGCACCGGGGTAAGAAAACGGTCTTCTCCGGTTCGACTTAAGATGCGCACAGAACCATCATCTTGGCCTGCAAAAATGTAATCAAGTGGACCTAAGCGAAGGTGAGATAAACTTATTATATAACGTCCACGTTGCGCTTCGAACTTCCAGCCGGGCGTGCGCTCGCCTTCTTTTCTAAAGTTGAATACTTGCCCATTGGGTTCCGCCATTAGAAAACGAAATTGGCGCGTTTTGTCATAGTCAAACACCGCAAATGCAGAGAATCCAGTAGTCCACCTTTTCGGAAACCCTTTCACCTCCCGACCCAAGATATCAATCACATGAAATCGCTTACCTGCGCCAATTGCTACTTGGTATTTCCCATTGCGATACAGATCGATCTCCCAAACCTGCGGAAATACATCCGCATCAATTTCAACACTCCATACCTCACGTCCATTCTCCTTCGCCACCACCCGATTTTTTGCCCTGACAAGCTCCATACGCTCATCAGATCTGTGATTACGCGCGTAACCAAGTAAGCCTGGCTTCACGGTGGTAGGAGCAGCGATTACCGATTCAATTGCGGGAACCGGGCCAGTATCATCGTCGACTCGGTCTTGAATGGTCCAAACCAAACGGCCATCCACCAGAGCCTGACCCGTCTTTGTTTGCATTTGACTCTTTTGGGCAAAATGAAAAGGAGCCGAATTCTGCTCCTCTCCAAGTCCATATTCCGGCAAATGAGACCACGCTGATTCAGCATCGTTTGCCGGAATGTACCAGACTCCTCGCTCCCATGATCCGCATTGCTGCACCGCTGCTAAAGAGTCTACCCCCGCAAATGCACGCAGGCGAATTCCATCCACCAAGCAATTCAACCATGATGAGTGTACCAACCACCGCAAAGAATCAGGGATATATGTTTCTCCTATGGGATAGGCGCCGACAGCTGCCAATTCAATGTTTCCACTTTCCGCAATCTGCCGATACCACACTGCCCACGATTGAGGCAAAGACGGATTTCCATTTGGAACGCCCCCCCCAATTTGGGTGACCAATCTTTCAGCCCTAGACTCCTTACCTTGATGCTCAAACGTCGACTCGACAGTACCATCGGCACGCAGCGTTTGCACCATACGTCCACCGGAACGAGGTTGCCAATGGGTCGCCATTGAACCAGGATCAATTTCCCAAGCAGCGATGTAAACACCCAAAATCCAGCCACCACGCCATTCCTGACTTTTCCATCCTGGGGGCAATGTCTTCGGGACTGATGTTGAATGAAAAATCTGTAAGGAATCCACACTTCGAGTGAAAGACGTTAAAGTGCATGATAGAGAGTCGGCAACTTCGAGTCCTTTCGGCCAAGTTGCAGGCTGCTCCCAGCAATCAAATGCATCACTGACAACATCCGTGGGGTCGACGAACTGCGGCTCCCCGCGCTCAAAATAGACCCAGAATGTGCTCCCAATCACTGCCAGTACAGTTCCCCCCATCGTTAGCGCACGCTGCCATTTCATGAACCCAAGTTCAGGAAATTCGGCTCCAATTTGTACGGTCCTGCTGTGCACGTATCAACGCTGTCTTGAGGATAGCGTATTTAGGCAACTCTAGCAGTGGGTCTTCTTGAAGGATCCGGTTTCCAATGTACCTGGCAGTAGTCAATAGCTCCCGATCACGTAACAAATCTGCCATTTTTAAATCCGGAACGCCCGATTGCTGCGTGCCCATTAGGTCTCCTGGCCCCCGCAACTCCATATCCACCTCAGCCAATTCAAACCCATCATTGGTTCTACACATCGTTTCCAACCGGCGGCGACCGTCTTTGGATAACTCATTTCCTGTCATCAGAATGCAGTAACTCTGCTCCGATCCACGACCAACGCGACCCCGTAGTTGGTGCAATTGGGCGAGCCCAAAGCGCTCAGCGCTTTCGATAACCATAACAGAAGCGTTAGAAACATTCACGCCAACTTCGATGACAGTAGTCGCTACCATGATGTGGCTCGTGCCATCTGCGAAGCGCTGCATTTCCATATCCTTTGCCTCAGATTTCATCCGACCATGGACAATGCTGATGCGAAAATCAGGTAGTGGAAAGCGTCTCGACAAGCTCTCATATCCGTCCATTAGGTCCTTATAATCTAATGTGGCGCTCTCCTCAATCAATGGATATACCACGTATACCTGTCGTCCAAGTTTGATTTCATCTTCCATGAATTGAAATACCGAGAGGCGGGCCTCATCCGTGCGGTGAACGGTTTTTATCGGCTTTCGACCGGGTGGCATTTCGTCGATGACGCTAACATCCAAGTCACCGTATGCCGTCATTGCTAGAGTTCGTGGAATTGGGGTTGCAGTCATAACCAGTACGTGCGGAGCTGGGCTTGCTTTGGCCCACAGCTTACTTCTTTGCGCAACGCCAAAGCGGTGCTGCTCGTCAATTATGGCCAACCCCAAGCAATTGAATTGAACGCCCGGCTCGATAAGCGCGTGAGTTCCAATCAAGATGTTTACCTCCCCGCTCGCGAGCCCAGCGAGGATGGGTTTACGTTGGGCGATTTTAATGCTTCCAGTTAATAGTTCAACCCTGACAGGTAAGCCGGAGAGCGCCTCTTGGAACGAAGAAAAATGCTGATTCGCCAAAATTTCGGTCGGGGCCATGACACACGCTTGATAATCATTGTCCAAAGCCAGCAGCGCTGTCAACAAGGCAACCATGGTTTTACCGCTACCGACATCACCCTGTAGCAGTCGATTCATGTGCCATCCGGTATTAAGGTCAGCACGTATTTCGCGCATCACACGTTTTTGTGCACCTGTAAGTTCAAACGGGATATGCTGGCTGTAATAAGCATTGAATAACTCCCCTACCTCACCAAATCGCACACCCGGGACATCTCGCGTCTGAGATTGTTTTTGCCGGAGCAGTTTAATCTGAAGCAAAAGCAGTTCCTCGAATTTCAAACTTCGCCTCCCAATCTCAGCTTGCTCTGCATTTCGAGGGGCATGTACATGCATAAATGCCTCAGCTCTTGGAGGAAATTGAAGTTCCGTTCGAATAGCCTCGGGCAAGCGTTCAGCAGCGCTGAATTGAGGATGTGCGAGCAAAGTGCGGACAGCCTTCGCGAGCCCGGCTGAAGACATCCCGCGTTGTGTTAACTTCTCCGTGGTTCTGTAAACCGGTTGCAAACCGGCACCTTGTCGATGCTCAAATTGAGCCTCGAGTTCAATCTCTGGGTGCGGTAAATTCCATCGGTTCTGATACTTGGCAGGTTTGCCATAAACAACCACCTTTTGCTGAACTGGGATTTGTGAAGCCATCCAACGCGCACCTTTAAACCACACAAGATCGATACTTCCTGATTCATCCTTGAATTTGGCAACCAATCGTGAGCCGCGTTTTCCAGGAACCTGATTGATGCTCGTGACCACTCCGCGAAACTGGACCGCCACAGTTTCCGAGGAAAGGTCATCCACACGTGCAAAGGTGGTTCTGTCCTCGTAGCGAAAAGGGAGGTGTTCTAACAGGTCCCCCGCTGAAGAAATGCCCAATTCCGATCGTAACCATTCCGCACGCTTTGGGCCAATGCCTTTCACGTATTCAATTGGGATATCAATAAAATCAGGTGCCATGAGAAATCGACCAGATCGCACATCTAAGGTCGGCGCGAACATACTGAAATGCAACCTCTGTAAACGAAAATAGCCAGCCCTTCCGGCTGGCTATTTTTCGACAATGTGTTGATTTTACTTAATAACCATTAGCTAACATTTGAACGGGATTCTCTAAAAAATTCTTGAAATCCCCTAAGAATGCAGCGCCGGAGGCACCGTCTACAGAGCGATGGTCGCAGCTCAAGGTCACCTTCATTACATTCCCAGGCACGACTTCACCGTCTTTAACAACAGGAACTGAATTGATACCCCCTACAGCCAAAATACACGAATCTGGTGCATTGATAATTGCCGTAAACTCATCAATGCCGAACATGCCGAGATTCGAAATGGTAAAAGTATTTCCTTCCCAATCGCTCGGCTGAAGCTTCTTATCTCGTGCTTTGCTCGCGAAGTCTTTGACTTCGGCCCCAATCTGTGACATGCGTTTCAGGTCGGCGTGCCGGACGACTGGAACCAGCAGTCCTTCGTCCACGGATACCGCAACACCGATGTGCGCGTGCTCATTAAACCGAATACGATCCCCCAACCAACTGCTGTTGACTACCGGGTGCTTTTTCAGCGCAAGGGCCGCTGCTTTCACAACCATATCGTTGAAACTGATTTTCACTTCTCCTCCGTCATTAATGGACTTTCGCATCGTCATTGCTGCTCCCATATCCACGCTGACAGTTAAGTAGAAATGTGGCGCTGAGAATTTGCTCTCCGACAAACGACGGGCAATGGTCTTACGCATCTGACTGATTCCGACTTCTTTGTAGCGCTCGACGCCTTGAACCATTGCGCCGGCTCCATTCGCCTGGTAGGCTTCGACATCTCGTTTAACCACCCGACCGCCGCTACCAGAGCCAGGAATCATGGATACATTGAAACCACGCTCTTCAGCTAGTTTTCGAGCGAGTGGTGATGCTTTCAACCGACTTTTCTCAGAAACATCAGGTGGGTCCAGAGCCGCAGCTGCTGTTCCCGGGTCAGGTGCCGAGGCTACAACCGCCTGAGGAGCAGGTGCTGGAGCCGGAGCCGGAGCTGGAGCTGGAGCCGGAGCCGGAGCCGGAGCTAGAGTAGGAACTGGAGGCGGAGGCGGAGGCGGAGACTCTTGCTCATTGGCCGCTTCAGATACTGGCCCTTTTTTCACTTCTTCTAACACCGCTGAAATATCTTCTCCCTTTTCTCCCAAAATGCATAAAAGGCTGTCGACCGGTGCTGTCGAACCTTGCTCTACACCAATGTGCAATAGCACACCGTCGAAGAATGACTCGAATTCCATGGTGGCCTTATCAGTCTCGATTTCCGCAAGGATTTCACCGCTTTCTACCTCGTCCCCTACTTGCTTAAGCCACGATGCTACCACACCTTCAGTCATGGTATCACTCAACTTGGGCATGCGAACAATTTCTGCCATTTTCTAGATATGTCGTGTTCTAATCATCATTTAATCAGTCGCGAACGAAAGGATAGTCTGCAGTAATGTAGACATCTTCGTACAGTTCATTCGTTTCCGGGTAAGGGCTCTCTTCCGCGAATTTGATGGATGCTTCAACCTGCGCCTTCACCTCTTTCTCTACAGCCTTCAAATCCTCTGCCGTATTCCAACCGTGGTCGATTAACACCTTTCGGACGTGTTCAATGGGATCTTGTTCTTGATACTCACCGAGTTCCGCTTTTGTTCGGTATTTCTGGGGATCTGACATCGAGTGTCCTTTGAACCGGTACGTTTGGATATCGAGTAACGTTGGGCCTTCACCTTTCCTACCGCGCTCAACTGCTTCTTTAATAGCATCGTGCACAGCTTCCGGACTCATACCGTCAACCGTTGCCGAGGGCATACGGTAGCTCGCTCCTAATTGCTCTAAATCCGTAACATTGGACGTTCTCTCAACCGACGTACCCATTGCGTATTTATTGTTCTCGACGATGAATATGACCGGCAGCTTCCAGGTCATAGCCATGTTAAATGTTTCATGCAGCATCCCTTGGCGAGCAGCTCCGTCACCGAAGAAACAAAGTGTTACGTGATCTTCTTTTCGGTATTTGTCTGCGAATGCAATGCCCGCACCTAGACCAATCTGGCCCCCGACGATGCCATGTCCCCCGAACAGGTTGCGTTCCTTATCAAACATGTGCATGGAACCACCCTTTCCTTTGCTGGTGCCTGTGCGGCGACCGTACAATTCAGCCATTACAAACTTTGGATCTGTGCCGAGCGCCAGCGGGTGAGCGTGGTCACGGTACGCAGTGATCATACGGTCCGTCGGCCGGATGGCCTCCGAAATACCTGCAAGAATGGCTTCTTGCCCAATGTACAAGTGGCAAAATCCCCCAAATTTTTGTTGGATATACAACTGCCCACACCGCTCCTCAAATTTTCGCATGAGGTACATATCACGAAACCATCTCTGATAAACCTCCTTGGAATGCGGCAAGGCTGCAGCTTTATTAACAGCCTTCTTCGGCTTTTTTGCCTTGGACTTGGCCCTCGTTGTGGGTGTGCTTGTAGACATGATGTCTTAGGTCTAGAGGTGCAAATATAGCGTCCACTTTTCGATGAATCGAAACCAAGATTTCAATTGAAATTGAACCGGTGCTGTGTAACGAACGCAATCCCGGAAACATCTTTAGGTCATGTGGCAAAGCGCTGTTGATTCGAAGCTAATCGGAGAAGGATCAATCTTGTCGTTTTTTGTACCTTAAAGCCCTTGAACTTGAAAAAAGCACTTACTTTATTGGACCCCATTTCACTAGCGGAAATCGAGGGGGCAACCCTCATGAGCCGTTTGGACCAAAAGTACCTGATTCGACGCAGTTGGGCGCCCCAACTGCTTGAAGCCGTCAAAGGGGACTACCGAATCCTTGAAGTAGACGGCGCGAGGCAAACTGAATACCGAAACCGATTCATCGATACGCCAAACAAAACGTCCCTTTACGCGCACATTCGAGGACGAAATATTCGTTTTAAAGCGAGGATTCGCCAATACGGAAGCAACCTTCGCAGTTTCCTCGAAATCAAAAAGAAAACAGTGCACGGCCGAACAATTAAGGCCCGAGTAGAACGCGATGCAACCGCTGGGATTGAAACCGAATTAACTCCTAATGAATCGAATTTTCTAAACCGCCATTACAAATACGGAGACCCAAAACTCTTGGAGGTTACCTGCCACTTCAATCGTTTCACTCTGGTTTCCAATAATCAAGCAGAGCGCATTACAATCGATAGTGACATCTTTTTCCGTTCCGGAAGTGAAGAAGAGGAGGGCCTTGGAGACCTGTGTATTTTAGAAATCAAGCAAGAACAAATCAACCGCAATTCGCCCTTCCTGCGGGCGCTGGGGCAGTTCAAATTCGAACACACTCCGCTGGGAAGAAGAACAAGCATGTCCAAATATGTCGTTGGTATGTTACTTTTGAACCCTAACCTGCCCCCTAGAACGTACCGCTCAATTATGAAACGTGTGAGACGTATGAGGGAAAATTTACATTGAAGCGATGGATAACGTGTTGAATCTCCTCATCCCTTTTGCCGGGAACCTGGTATCCTGCCTTGTTCTCGTCCTCGGTATCTACCACGCCATTTCGAAGCGCAGGGACTACGTCTTCTCATTCATTCTCGTTTCATCAGCCGTCTACCTGCTGTGTAACCTTCTTATGGCAGTGGAAATTGATCTAGCTTTTGCGCTCGGACTATTTGCCATATTCGGCATAATTCGCTACCGAACGGATGCCATCCCAATTCGCGAGATGACGTACCTCTTTATCGTAATTGCACTGTCCGTTCTGAACGCCCTAGCTCCAGCTGCCACAGGCTGGATTGCTGTAGGCTCAGCAAACGTAGCCATCTTGGTCATCACATTTATCCTAGACCGCCTTTGGGCAATTCGCCACTTGGCCACTAAGGTCGTCATCTACGATCGGGTCGACCTTTTAGCTGAAGGACGCCGCGAAGAGCTGATTCGCGATTTGGAGCAGCGCACGGGGGTAGCCATCATCCGCATCGAAATTGGAAAAGTTGATTTGCTGCGCGACACCGCTGTAATCAAGGTTCACTTTGATGGAGATGCACAACCGGGGCACTTCGAAAGCCAAGGAGGTCGTTAAACTTTTTGCAGCAGGACCACCGCATGGGCACTTACTCCCTCTTCGCGTCCGACAAAGCCAAGTTTCTCTGTAGTAGTCGCCTTTATGCTCACTTGATGCAATTCAATGCCCATAAGGCCTGCGATGCAATGGCGCATGGCATCCACGTGAGGTCCCACCTTCGGTTGCTGCAGGCATAAGGTGCAATCTACATTTCCCAATGACCAGCCGGCCTGTGTCACCAAATCATATGTATGCTGCAGAAGGTGTTTGGAGTCGATGCCCTTGTATTTCGAATCCGTATCCGGA
>DIHQ01000179.1:6890-18845 GCA_002420235.1 Flavobacteriales bacterium UBA5692 | reverse complement strand
GCGGCCTTCATAGCCGATGAAAACAGTCCCTTCTTCCAAAGTTCGACGTTCTCCCGCATCCTCAACTACCTTAAGGTCCACGCCCGGGACACAAAGATGTACCAGCGGAACAATGCCCTTAGAATGAGCATCGAAAACATCAATAGCCCCCTCGCCTCTTTAAGAGTGTTAGAAGACATTGCCGGACTGCGAGCCGAAGAAGCTGCGCCGGATTACCATCCACCCGAAGCTATTACTGATGGTAAGTAAGGCCGTCTCTGATTTTGCTGTGATGGATTTTTCATCCCGGCAGCGCTTCGTGGACGGTCAGTTCCTGCTCGTCGACAAACCTGCAAGATGGACCTCCTTTGACGTTGTGAACAAACTCCGCTGGGCCTTGCGCAACCTATTCGGGGTTAAAAAATTTAAGGTCGGACACACAGGCACGCTCGACCCTCTAGCTACCGGAGTTCTGGTCATCTGCACCGGTCATGCCACCAAAGCAATTGGGAGCCTCCAATCCGTCAATAAATCCTACTCAGCAACCATTCGGCTCGGCGCAAAAACACCCTGCCTCGATGCCGAATTACCTGTGAGCAAATGGATTGATACTCGACACATTGACCCGAAGACCGTTTTCGCCGCCGCGGCAAAGCAAACCGGCACCATAGAGCAAATACCCCCACTTTACAGCGCTAAAAAAGTCAAGGGACAAAAGGCCTATGCCGTGGCCCGCAAAGGAGGCGAAATCAAGCTACAGCCCGCCACCGTTTACATTTCAAAGTTTGACATCAATGCAATGGTAGCCAACGAAATCGAAGGTCATGCTGTAATCGATGCATTTACTGAAATCGATTGCTCCAAAGGAACCTACATACGCGCCATCGCTCGAGACCTCGGGGAGACCCTCGGGGTCGGCGGGCACCTTATTGACTTGCGAAGAACAAAATGCGGCGAATTCGGCATCAATCAATGCCGGTCTTTAGATGACCTACTTTCCGCCATCGAGTCAACCCCGATTTGAACGGACGCCATCGCGGTTGACCTTTGATTTCGAATTGCTTAGCTTTGCCGCCTTATCGCGCCTCATGAAGCTATCTTCTTTCAAATTCGACATTTCACCAGACCTCATTGCGAAGCATCCCCTCGAAAACCGGGACGACAGCCGCTTGATGGTACTCCACAAAGACACTGGAAAAATTGAGCACAAGATGTTCAAGGATGTTTTGGGTGAATTCGACGAAGGTGATGTTTTTGTAGCCAATGACACCAAGGTTTTCCCGGCGAAATTGTACGGCAATAAAGAAAAAACAGGAGCGGTTATAGAAGTGTTTTTGCTGCGTGAATTGAACCGCGAAAGCATCCTCTGGGACGTCCTTGTCGACCCAGCGCGGAAGATCCGCATAGGCAACAAGCTCTATTTTGGTGAAAACGACGAATTGGTCGCCGAAGTCATTGATAACACCACGTCACGCGGTCGGACTTTGCGCTTCTTATTCGATGGTTCTCACGAAGAATTCATGGAAGTCATATCGCAACTTGGTGAGACCCCTATTCCCAAATACCTGCAACGGGAAGTTGAGCCTGAAGACCAAGAACGATTCCAGACTATCTATGCTGACAAATTGGGTGCTGTAGCGGTACCTACCGCTGGTTTGCACTTTTCCAAGCAACTTTTAAAGCGCCTCGAAATCAAGGGTATCGACATGACTTTTTTGACTTTGCATATCGGTTTGGGAACATTCCGCCCCGTGGAAGTCGAAGATTTGACAAAGCACAAGGTGGATTCAGAACAACTAATCATTGCCGAAGATTGCGTGGCTCGTGTGAATCGCGCTAAGGCTGAAGGTCGTCGTATAGTATCCATCGGAGCAACAGCTATGCGAGCCATGGAAACTTCCGTCAGTACCACCGATACGTTGAAACCATACAACGGTTGGATGAACAAGTTCATTTTCCCGAAGTATGACTTCAAAATTTCTGATGCCCTGATTACCAACTTTCATACTCCGCAAAGCACTTTGCTTATGCTCAGTTCTGCATTCGGCGGATACGACCTTGTGATGGAAGCGTACAACGAAGCCATGAAGGAGAAGTATCGCTTTTTTGCATACGGCGACGCGCTCCTCATTCGTTAATTACCTTGACCCTTTGCATGTGTTTGCAAAATTTCTGTGGTCTAATCACTTTACAGAAGCGAACTTCGACACCAATCAATGGTTAAAGACAACATGAATGTTTTAAATCCCCCCCGTAAAGGCGCTGTAGGTATAGCCTGCGCCCTAGCCCTCGGTTTTTTCATGACAAGCGCTGGAATAGCAGAACCACAACCTGAATTGGCTATTGGTTCCAAGGCACCGCTTGCCGAAGGTCTCATGATGAATGTGAATGGTAAGGAAATGAGTCTTAACAGCGCCGCCGGGCCCAATGGTCTGCTCGTTGTTTTCAGCTGCAACACTTGCCCATTTGTTGTAGGCAATGGCATGAAGTCCGACGGCTGGGAAGGCCGGTACAACGAAACGGCTAGTTTCGCGAAAGAAAATGGAGTCGCCATGGTCCTCGTCAATTCCAACGAAGCAAAACGTTATAACCACGACAGCATGGAAGCAATGAAGGCACACGCCAAGGAAAACAAATACGGCATGCCGTACCTTCTCGATGCCAACCACGAGTTGGCTGATGCATTCGGAGCATTGAAGACACCGCATGTCTACCTTTTCGATGGCGATATGGCTTTAGTGTATCGCGGTTCAATAGACAACAACGTTAGCGACGCTGAAGCAGTCACTGAGCACTATGTTAAAGATGCCATCGCAGCATTAGCAAAGGGCAAGACCATCGCAGTTTCCGAGACGAAGGCCATTGGCTGCTCAATCAAGCGTGTATCGAAATAATCAAAGTGGAACATTACCGTGCTTCTTGCGCGGTAGAGTATCGACTTTGTTCTGAAGCATATCAAATGCTCGAATCAGTTTGGCCCGGGTGTTGTGTGGTAAGATGACCTCATCCACATAACCTCGGGCCGCTGCATTGTATGGATGAGCGAACAACTCTGCGTATTCCGCTTCCTTTTCCCGCCACGTCGTCTCCGGATTGTCCGATGAAGCAATGTCACGCTTAAAGATGATTTCGGCAGCACCTTTGGCGCCCATGACTGCAATTTCAGCTGTTGGCCAGGCATAAACCAGATCAGCGCCTATGTGCTGACTATTCATTACATCGTAGGCTCCACCGTATGCTTTCCTTGTGATGACGGTGATCCGAGGCACGGTCGCCTCACTAAATGCATACAGTAGCTTAGCGCCGTTAGTGATGATGCCATTCCATTCTTGGTCTGTTCCAGGTAAAAATCCGGGGACATCTTCGATCACGAGTAACGGCACATTAAAAGCATCGCAGGTGCGCACAAAACGCGCCGCCTTCGTTGACGCATTATTGTCTAAGACTCCCGCAAGAAACGCCGGTTGATTAGCTACGACCCCGACACTGTTGCCAGCGAGACGCGCAAATCCACACACAATGTTTTCCGCATAATCCTTTTGGACCTCAGTGAAGGTTCCCGTATCACAAACTTCGTTTACCACCTCGCGAATGTCGTAGGGCTGCTGAGCGTTTTCCGGCACAATAGAATCCAACGCTGGTCGCTGTTCATCGCTCGGAGCGTAGGGCAAGACCTCGGGATCCTCCTCGCAATTCTGCGGCAAGAAGCTAAGGATGTCTTTAATATGCTGGATGACTAGAGCTTCGTTGGCTGCCGTAAAATGTGCAACCCCCGACTTGCCCGCGTGCGTTTTTGCGCCGCCCAATTCTTCGCTTGTTACCTCTTCGTGCGTTACGGTTTTAACTACGTTGGGTCCCGTTACAAACATGTAACTGGTCCCTTCTGCCATGAAAATGAAGTCTGTCAAAGCCGGCGAATACACAGCTCCTCCGGCACACGGACCAAGTATAGCACTCAACTGTGGAATCACTCCGCTCGCCCGCACGTTACGATAGAAGATATCCGCGTAGCCACCAAGCGACACCACGCCCTCTTGTATGCGGGCACCGCCGCTATCATTGAGTCCGATGAGGGGTGCGCCATTCTTCATGGCGAGGTCCATAACCCGGCAAATTTTTTTAGCATGAGCCTCTGCAAGGGACCCCCCCAGTACCGTAAAATCCTGCGAATAAACATAAACCAACCTGCCGTTCACGCGGCCGTATCCTGTCACCACACCATCGCCAAGGAACTCCTGCTTGTCCAACCCGAAGTTGGTCGAACGGTGCTTCACGAGCATCCCCAATTCCTCAAAACTATCGGGGTCCAGAAGCAAATTCAAGCGTTCACGCGCTGTCAATTTACCTTTAGAATGCTGTGCCTTCACGCGCTTCTCTCCTCCACCCTGCAACGCCTGTTCACGCAATTCATTGAGCCGATTTCTGTGCTGTTCCATAGAACAAATCTACGGACATGGGCGCCTAGGAATGACCAAGGTTCACGCCGTACCTTTGAGGGTCTGAAAAAATTATTCAGGAAACATGCATCGAACGCATACTTGCGGCGAACTGCGCGCCGAACACGAAGGCCAAACCGTCACCTTAAGCGGTTGGGTCCAGCGAACACGCGACTTAGGTGGGATGACATTTGTTGACGTCCGGGACCGCTACGGCCTGACTCAGTTGGCCTTTAACATGGACGCGGACGATGCGCTCTGTTTAAGTGCGCGAAAAATCGGTCGGGAATTTGTTATCAAAGCTGACGGCATCGTAAAAATCCGCGAATCTAAAAACGCCCAGATACCAACCGGAGATATCGAAATTGAGGTTACCCAACTTGAAATTCTGAATTCAAGCAAGACCCCTCCATTTACTATTGAAGACGATACTGATGGCGGCGACGACTTGCGCATGCAATTTCGATACCTAGATTTACGCAGAAAGCCATTGCAGCGGAACATCATGCTGCGACATCGGCTGAGCATCGAAACGCGCAAGCACCTCGATGGCATCGGATTCGTTGAAGTTGAGACTCCATATCTAATTAAGTCAACTCCCGAAGGTGCTAGGGATTTTGTCGTGCCTTCGCGCATGAACCCCGGACAGTTTTATGCTTTGCCCCAAAGTCCACAGACATTCAAGCAGTTGCTGATGGTGAGCGGATACGACCGTTACTACCAAATCGTTAAGTGTTTCCGAGACGAAGATTTGCGCGCCGACCGCCAACCGGAATTCACTCAGATTGATTGCGAAATGGCTTTTGTAGAGCAAGAAGACGTGCTCCAAGCCTTCGAACAACTCGTTCGCCACCTTTTCAAAAGCGTGCTTGATGTCAGGGTAAATGCCTTCCCGCGCATGACATATGACGAAGCCATGGAACGCTACGGAAGTGACAAACCCGACTTGCGCTTTGGAATGGAATTCGTAGACTTTGGACCATTTACCCAAGGACAAGGATTCGGGGTATTCGACAATGCCGAGGCCGTGCTGGGCATCGTGGTCCCCGGTTGTTCAGGCTATACCCGTAAACAACTCGATGCCCTGACTGATTGGGTGAAAAGACCGCAAATCGGCGCTAAAGGCCTTGTGTACTGCAAATGCAATGAGGACGGCACATTCAAATCCAGCGTCGATAAGTTCTTCGACGCTCAGAAACAGGCGGCTTGGGCAGCACACTCGGGTGCCAAACCCGGCGACTTGTTATTGATGCTCTCCGGCGATCTGAACCACGTCCGACGGCAGCTCAACGAGCTGCGCCTGCATATGGGAAGCACCCTCGGCCTGCGAGATCCCAAGGTCTTTAAGCCATTGTGGGTAATCGACTTCCCACTCCTTGAATGGGACGAAGACTCCGAGCGGTTCCACGCCATGCACCACCCCTTCACCTCACCGAAGCCAGAACACTTCGAACTAATCGATTCAGAGCCTGGGGCCGTTCGTGCCAATGCTTACGACATGGTCATCAACGGCGTTGAAATCGGAGGCGGCTCCATCCGGATTCATGACAAAGCCATCCAAGCCCGGATGTTCGACTTGTTAGGGTTTACCCCGGAAGAGGCCGAAGCTCAATTTGGCTTCTTGATGAATGCATTTCAGTATGGTGCGCCTCCACACGGAGGATTAGCGCTCGGTTTTGATCGCTTATGCTCCTTGTTTGGAGGTAGCGATTCCATCCGGGATTTTATTGCATTTCCCAAAAACAACTCAGGACGGGACGTCATGATTGACGCGCCTAGTCCCATCCACGATGAACAATACAACGAATTGTATCTCCGCTCTACAGCAGGGGAAGACCAAGAATAATTTCAAGCCATGTACCCACCTGAACTCGTAGCCCCCATGAAAGCCGACCTCACAAAGGCCGGAATGCAAGAATTGCTTTCACCCGAAGCAGTTGACACCATACTCAATGAATCCGGCACCACCCTCATTGTCATAAACAGCGTTTGTGGGTGTGCAGCGGGTTCCATGCGCCCTGGCGTTAAACTCGCTTTGAAGCACAGTAAATTGCCGACCCACCTGACAACGGCATTCGCCGGTGTCGACCGCGACGCCGTCGATCGCGCACGCAAGTTTATGTTACCCTATCCGCCAAGTTCACCATGCATCGGGCTGTTCAAAGAGGGACGCCTAGTTCATATGGTCGAGCGACATCACATTGAGGGCCGTACCGCAGAAATGATTGCGGAAAACCTGCAAATGGCCTTCGACGAATACTGCTAACTCCTGGGCATGAAGCATTGGAATAATATTCGCCAATGCGTTTCACCTAGCTGGCAAGCAGCCGGATTAACGTGGCTATGGGTGGCCTTCTTCCATCCCGACGTCTTTTTTAATCCCAACTCCGTCCTGCTCGCCTCGAGCCGCGATGCGGTCAAAAACATTTATACACTGGCCTGGCAGTGGGCCCATGGAGCGCCATTCAGTCATGAATTTACGGGAATGGGTTGGCCATTTACCGAACACATTTTCTACACTGACGGCCATCCACTGCTCGCTTGGCTAACCAGCGGATGGATTGTACCGTATGCAATTCCTGCAACGTGGACAGCAGGCTTGCTGCATCTAGCCATAATCCTAACTTGGGGATTCACCGCGGCTATACTCGTTCGCATTTTTCATCACTACGGTGTGCGTGGCTGCGGTATCATTTTCGCAAGCAGTTTCATCGCCTTGAGTCACCCGCAAGTGCTGCGGTGTACAGGACACTACGCCATGGCCTACACGGTTGCTTTACCGCTCACTTGGTGGCTGCAACTTCAATGGCAAATTAAACCCACACGGAAAAACACAATAACCCAAACAATTAACCTCCTCGTTTGGCTCCTAACTCATGCTTACCTCGGCGTCATTGCTGCAGGATTTGCCGGAATCATGGGCGGATTCCATTGGGTGACCAACAAAAAGCGGACGAAACGTCAGTTCGCACATCTCGCCTTTGCCACTGCTGCGCCCCTTGTGGGGTACATATCCCTCTTGGCCTCAAGCGACACCCACCCATTTCGAACGGACCGACCCTACGGATTTTGGGATAACGTGAGCCGCTGGAACGCCACCTTGCTTCCGTCGCACGGTCCGCTTGGATCGCTACGGACGGATTTGGGATGGGGACTTACGACGTGGGAAGGCTGGGGGTACTTGGGCACAGGGGTTTGGATTGTGCTGGTATTTGCATTGGGAAAGGCTGCCACTCGACTTATTCGTTTCAAAACGCCGAAAAAATTGGAATTCGCAGGACCTTGGCCAGCTGTTTCCGCAGGGATTATACTCTATGCAGTGGCGGTGGGAGAACCATTCTTAACGGGAAGGGAATCTTGGCTCGAAGAGGCCAAGCTGTTTCTGCAGTTTCGCGCCATCGGGCGATTCACGTGGCCTGCCGTTTGGGCTTTTCCAGTTCTTGCAGTTTGGTGGGTACGGCGGGATAAGCTTTGGCTTAGAATCCTGATAATTTGTTTTGCTTTCGATGCTTTCTGGATGCAGCAAGAATTACGTGTACAGATGGACCCCAAGCCCAACGGTTTTCAAATGGCGTCAGCAGAGGTGAAGCGCTTGGGAAAATTGGCTAAAATGCACGGTGCCTTGGCCATCCACCCCGTACCCTGGTTCCAGATGGGAAGCGAAAGCGTTGGCCGCGAAGGAACACTCCAGGCACACCGGAATACCTTAGAAGCATCGTTTCACACAGGCCTTCCCATTACTGCAACGCATCTCACCAGAATAAGCATTTCCGAGTCGAGAACCTCGGCTGAATGGATGGCACCCGGTGCAAGCGGAGCAGCGCTTCAAAAAGCGCTTGGTGACTGGCCCAAAGGAGCAAGCATTTTGCTGTACGCGTGCGATGATCGTTCTACCTGGTTGGCTGATGATCACCGGATGTGGAACGCAGGCGAACCCACATCAGACCATGCCTTCCGCATTTTGAGCCTCGACACATTCTTTGCGCAGCCCAGCTCAGCTCATTCGCAACAACCCAAAGACTGGCATTGGAATGGGCTCAACCGTAGCCACTTCACCAAGGCCCTGGAGGGCTATGGTATTGCAAGGGGACAGCAAAACGAGTACCTAATTGTGGATACCCTTCAGCCAGATAGCTCCTGGATTGGACGGTCTGTTGAGGCCAGCTGTTGGTTTTGGCACGGAAGCAAATACGCCGGCCGAGATGCCCTCCAATTCGAGTGGGCGTGCGAAGCCGAATGGCCAGATGGATCGAGGGGTTGGATAGAACATGTGCCTGTTTCTGCGTGCGGTGAACATGCAAAAGAGTGGACAAGAGCTGCAATCAACTTGAAATTGGAGGCCTTACCCACCCGTCTTTACTTCTTCGCCGTAGGTTTTGAATCAGATGGGGACAGCATTTATGCCGATGCTTTCCGTGTGAATCCGCTGCCGCTGTAAATTTGACGAGCATGGCACGCATCCTAACAGGTATTCAAAGCACAGGTACACCCCACTTGGGTAACTTACTCGGGGCAATTCGGCCCGCCATTGACCTCGCCCACCAATCGGAAAATGAATCGTTTCTGTTCATCGCAGATCTTCACTCATTAACCCAGGTGAAAGACGGGGCGATATTACGTGAAAACACCTATGCCGCAGCAGCTTCATGGCTGGCCTTCGGACTCGACACCGAACGCACCGTCTTTTACCGCCAAAGCGATGTTCCTGAAGTTGCCGAGCTCGCGTGGTACCTAAGTTGCTTTTTCCCTTATCAGCGCCTGACCCTTGCGCACAGTTTTAAAGACAAAGCGGACCGGTTGGGAGACGTGAATGGAGGATTGTTCTCGTACCCCATGCTTATGGCTGCAGACATCCTTTTGTATGATGCGGATTTTGTGCCAGTAGGGAAGGACCAGTTGCAGCACCTCGAGATGACACGGGATGTTGCAAGCCGGTTTAATCACAAGATGGGCGAAACGTTCGTTGTGCCCAAAGAATTGATCCGCGAAGAAACGCAACTGATACCGGGGTTAGACGGCGAAAAGATGTCCAAGTCCAAGGGTAACACGCTTAACATTTTCGCGGACCCTAGTGAATTAAAAAAACGGATTAATAAAGAAATTGTCACCGATGCCACTCCGCTAGAGGAGCCTAAAAATCCTAATTCGTCGGTCGTTTACAGCCTGTACAGGTTACTTGCCTCAGAAGTCGAAGCCGATCAAATGGCTAAATCACTCCGCGCAGGAGGATATGGATGGGGCCACGCCAAAAAGGCTCTACTCGAAGCAGTAGTCGATGGATTTGCGAGCGAAAGAGAGGCATTCAACCGCTGGATGAACGACAAAGATGCCCTCGATGCGGAACTGACAAGGGGTGCTGAGCGTGCACGTGCGACGGCCGAACCCGTCCTTAGTCGAGTCCGTAAAAAGATTGGTTTCTGATTTTGGACCGATTTGAATCAGTCTAAAATCGGTGCTCCATACTTGGTCTGAAACTTACGGTACAACTGTCGCTGACGATTGTCTAGATCAATTGCTCTGCCCTGGATGAAGGCATGGGTAACGTAATTAGACCGCATGTCAAGGGCGTCGCCTTCTGAAATGAACAGAGTAGCATCCTTCCCGGTTTCAAGGCTGCCGCAAAAGGCTTCGACGCCAATAATCTCGGCAGCGTTTAGCGTAATGCTTTGCACAGCCTGCTCATAAGTCAATCCGTAGGCCCGCGCCGTACCAGCGTAGAAAGGAAGGTTTCGTACGCCCATGTGCTCCATTCCACCAGCATTCTGCAAGCAAAATAAGACCCCCTCGTCCTCCAATTCTTTAGCCAAGCGAAACGGTGAGTCGACATCGTCTTCAGCGAAGCGCGGTAACGAGTGGACGCGCTTAATCATAACTGGCACGTCGTTATCGCGCAACAAATCGGCTACGGCTGGAGCATCCGTACCACCGACAATAACCAAGTGCACAATGCCCATTTCACGCTTAAAATGCACGGCTTCAGTGATTTGGCGGATATCATTCGCGTGCACATACAAGCGTATAGAGCCATCGAAAAGGCCCCGCATTGCTTCTTGGCGAAGGTCCCGAACAGCCATACTCGATCGCTCCCCTGCTTCCGCATATGCCTTAGCTTCCGTGAAAAAGCGCTGAATTTCGTGGCGCTCTTGATCATACGTTTTGCGCTTTCGAATGTCGATTTTACCATCCTGCCAATGCCTGTGATGGGTCACAGGCCAATTCAAATGAATGCCATCAACCGTTTTCAACGCAGCGTCTTCCCAGTTCCATCCGTCGAAATGCACAAAGGCACTTGAACCGCTGATGACACCTCCACGCGGGGTGATTTGACCCATTAAAACGCCATTGGACCGCACCGTGGGAGTGACCTCGCTGTCGGTATTGAAGGCAATGATCGAACGCACATGCGGTTTGAACGTGCCTACTTCTGCATCATCACGAGTGGCTCGAACTGCCCCAATCTCCTGTAAGCCGAGGGTGGAATTCGGAGCAATAAAGCCAGGGTAAATATGGCGATTACTTGTTTCAATGACGCGGTCGTACCGAGCACGGTCCACCGTACGAGCAAACCCAACGTAGTCAATTTTTCCATCGCGAAAACCGATGGCGGCATTTTCAAGTGCGTCTCCTGTGCCGAGGTGCGCTGTTCCACCTAAAATTAAAATGCTACCCTTCTGGTCAGGAGCTGGGACAGGTTGCGCCAAAGCCGCAACAGCCATTCCCGCAATAACAATATTGATTAACAGTGCTTTATAATTCATCGGTTCTCGTCAGATAAGGTGTCGCAATGGTAGTGAAAGTGCATGCGCTCAGACGGGGGGGTGCCCCCACCTTTCGAGGCCAACTTCATGGCTTGGACAAGACGTGCACGTTCGCTGCGCATCCATTCCCGTTTCGCCTTATCTCCGTCAATATCGTAATATTTCGTCCCGTCCACGTAGGTCTGTTCAGCACGTGCGTATATGCTCAATGGATGGTCATCCCACAGTACGATATCTGCATCTTTACCAACTGCAATGGACCCGACGCGGTGATCGATTCGAAGCAACTTTGCGGGATTCAGCGTTACGAATTTTAATGCTTCTTCTTCGGAGACACCACCGTACTTCACGGCCTTGGCGGCCTCCTGATTGAGCCGTCGTGCCATTTCAGCATCATCTGAGTTGAACGCAGTAACAATGCCCTGACCATGCAGGACCGCTCCGTTGTATGGGATGGCATCCTTGACTTCGAATTTGTACGCCCACCAGTCGCTGAAGCTCGACCCCCCGGCACCATGTTGAGCCATCTTATCGGCGACCTTATAGCCTTCTAGGATATGAGTAAAAGTGTTGATGGTAAAGCCCATGGAGTCGGCCACGTGCATTAACATGTTAATCTCATCTTGACGGTAACTGTGGCACGAGACAAATCGCTCCTTATTCAGTATTTGGGCGAGAGTTTCCAATTCCAAATCACGTCGCGGTGCTGCGGGCAGGGTGTTATTACGGCGCGCTTTGCGGCTCGAATTCCGCAAGCTTCGATGGTAATCCTTCCATGCTTG
>DIHQ01000179.1:0-6495 GCA_002420235.1 Flavobacteriales bacterium UBA5692 | reverse complement strand
CGGTAGTCACTGCCCCAATTGCTTTGCTTCACATTTTCGCCAAGGGCGAACTTGATGAAAGGCGAGGCCTCTTGAAAAAGTAATTCTTCCGGCGAGGCACCCCAACGGAACTTAATAATGGCACTTTGGCCACCTATGGGATTAGCTGAGCCATGCAAAATTTGCGCCGTTGTCACGCCACCAGCGAGCTGGCGGTAGATATTCACATCCTCACTATTGACAGAAGATTGAATCGTCACCTCTGCGCTGCTAGCCTGGGTGCCTTCGTTGATCCCACGGGTGGCGGCAATGTGTGTATGCTCATCAACGATGCCCGGCGTTAAATGCTTTCCTCGTGCGTCAATACGCTCGTAAGCGGGAATGCCGGAGCTGAAAACAGAAGCCTCATCCAAAGCCTTACCCACGGCCAATATTTTGCCGTCGTGGATGACGACATCAGCTTGTTCAAGTCTACCCGTTTCTTCGCATGTCCAAACTGTGGCCCCTTCAAACCATACGGTGCTCTTGGACGGGCGTTCCAAATTGCCGTATGCAACAAAAGGATAAATGACCTCTCCATGGACCGAATCGGGCTGAACCCAATACTCCGTGGCCTTAACTTCCGGTTCGCTTTTGCGTATAGCACTCCATTCTACCCAGCTGCCATCGGCTCGCTGTCCATGGCCTTCCCAAATGCGACTGTCCATCCAGACATTGCCTGAAAGGCGCCACCACCCATTCAATCCAAGCGTATCGAGCTTCATCCCCAGATTAACAGATCGTCCATCAGGAGTGAAATCCAATTTATAATCCGTAGAATCGATAACCACTTTAGCCTTTGGTTTTGATAATTCCCCCGTGACCTCCAACGACAAGACTTGATCAGCCACCACCAAATCGTAAGAACCCCTCACGTCAACTTCATCTCGGTTCACATAAATATGCTGCTTCCCCTGAACCCAGTTTTCTATGAGCTGAGCGTCAGGATGGAAAATTGGCCCGTCCGTGACCAGAACATTGGCCTCAAGACCTTTTGCAATCCTGCCCACGCGATCAGAGGCACCAATCAAACTTGCTGGAATTTCCGTCAATGCCGCGAGCGCTGCCGACTCGGGCAAACCGTGACGAATGCTCGTCCACACGGCACTGCGAATGCTCGATGGGCTTTCCAAACCGTCCGCAGTAATTGCAAATTCAATGCCAGCGGCGTGTACCCGGGCAGCATTCGCAGGTGCCAATTCCCAATGTTTCAGTTCGTCTAATCCCACTAGGCGGCTCGTGTAGGGATCGCTAACGTCGTACGCTTTAGGGTAATCCAAAGAAAGCACAAGCGGAGATCCAGTCGCTTTAATTTCTTTCAAACGCTGATACGTATTGTTTCCAGCGACCAAGACGAAGGCGTGACCCACATCTTTACCAACCTTAGAAGCACGCAATCCATCTTCCCATCCTCCTGCATCAAAAAATAATGGCATCGAACGGCTAGCGTTGAAAGCCTCCAACGACAAGTTAGTTTCCAATCGCTCACTTAATCGACTGGCATCAACGTACCAATCCGCATCAAAAAACGTCTGCTTCAAAAGTGCCGTTGCACCCATGAGCGAACGAGGATAATCCTGTGAAGATGTCCCTTTACGAAAGCTAAAATGTGCCGACACCTCGGGCTTGATCAACGCACGCCGAGGATCTTCAGATAACGCAACCAAAGCACCTGTACCACGTACGATGCCGTCTTGAACGTGGGAAACGACAGCGCCAAATCCACCTTTTTGGTACGCCGAGCGATCGGATTCGGATTCAGACGGGTCGAATAAATCAGCTGCACGAGTCTCTGGACGCACGGCCTCATTCCAACCATAAGCACCCTTTTTATCGCTCAAATCCTGTGGTCCTCTGCTCCGTCCCTCGCGCTGAGCTTTCGGCATCGCGTAATCGCTATGAATATCAATAAATGATGGGTAGATGTGTAAACCCTTGAGGTCGTGGCGTATCACGGGGCCTATTACCTGAACTGAATTGCTCGGCCCCACGGCTTCGATTCGACCTTGGTAAAACACCACGGTCGCATCTTCCAACACTTCCGTCGAGCTGACGTGCACTCTAGCATGTTCGAGGGCAGTCCGAACCAACTGCTTATTCACTACACCGTTGACTGGGAAGGTCTCTTGAGCTGTGGTGCTTTGGCCAAACAATGCGGCCACCATCAGGGACAAGATTTGAGTGAACCAACTTTGCAAATGTTTTCTCATGCTCGGAGTTTCATCTTCATTTAGAAAAGGCAATTTACGAGACGCTGACTACCTTTGCACCATGCCTATTCCAACCAGTGTGTACGCAGAGATGACTCCCAATCCAGAAGTCATGAAATTCGTTGCAGACCGCACCTTGATTGCCGGCCAATACCAGGTTGAGTTTCGATCCAAGGCCGAAGCTGCGATGTGCTCCCCCCTAGCGGAGGAGTTGTTCAATTTCCCATTTGTAGAGGGAGTTTTCATCAGTGGCACCTTCGTCTCAGTCAAAAAGGATCAAAGCCTCGGTTGGGAGATGATTGTACAGCAACTGCGTGAATACATTCGCGAATGGCTCATGGAAAACGAAACGACGGTAGACACAGAGGCATTTCTCAGAGTACAGGACCAATTGGAGCACCCGAACAATCCTGAGCCGGAGACCGCTCCTTCTCCGGGCGTTGAGTTTATCTCTGACGATGACATTAAACCCTCAGAGCATGACGTGGAGATCAAGCGACTTTTAGATGAATTTGTTCGACCTGCGGTGGAGCAAGACGGCGGGGCCATCGATTTCAAGGCGTTCAAAGAAGGCAAGGTTTATGTTCACATGCGCGGTGCGTGCAGTGGCTGTCCCTCAAGCATGCAAACGCTCAAAGGAGGCATTGAGCAACTTTTGACCTCAAAGATTGATGCCATTACCGAAGTGGTGGCACTCGGCGTTTAACAGGCACCTCCCGATTTGATTGCCTGAAGTTCTGCTCGCAGCGAATCCAATGTCCCTTGGATTCGCTCCATCCCTGAGAATGCCGGCGTGGGCCAGTTGAACGCGAGATACCCTCGCGCACGCCACACTTCTACCACGTCGGAAGGTTTGACCGAATACGGTGGATAATCCGGGTTGTCGGATATAAGCCAAAAGTCCTTTTTCTCGGAATCAAGCCGGTTTTCAATCCGCTTGAAAACGACGCCATCATTGCGAGTGACTACGATATATGGTCGCATGCCTCCCACTCGATGCCAGTCCTCTTCATACGTGCTCAGAATGTAGCTCCCACTTGGGATGGGCAGCATACTCTCTCCCTCAATTTGGAATAAACGATACGTCAAATTGGCTGTTACTTCAGGAAGCGGTAGGCCAAACGTTGCCAAACCCTGCACATAAATTGGATCGCCATAACCTTCTAAATACCCAGCAGCGGCTTTGACAGGCACCACCGCTACACGCTCTTTATCATTAGAGGCATCAACTGGAACTGAAAGTACGCGTAACGAAGAGCCACGCGCACGACGTTCTTCCGATTCATCCCCCTTCAACAAAGCATCCACGGATATTCTGAAAAAGTCCGCAAAGGCAACCACATTAACTAGTCGTGGCTCTGCCCGGCCTTCCTCATATGCTCCCAAAGCCGCGCGCTTCAATCCAATGCGGTCAGCCAATTGTTGCTGGGTCAATCCTCGCGCCTTACGCAGAGTTTTCAAATGATGTGCAAAATGAGACAATGATTCCGGCATAAGAAGGTTTTGCTAACAAAAATAGCAATGCAAGGTAAAAAAGAGAAATCCTCGAGGTTTCTGTATCTTGTATTTCCCAAATGACAACAATGATGCGTTGGCAAATCGTATGTGGAATGGGTTGGGCCTTCGGCCTGACAGTGAGCTTATCGGTGTTTAACAACGGTAGAGCGCAGCGAACCTTTGACCCGATCAGCCAACTCCATCCCTGCAATCATCAGCACGCTGCGTGCGGAGTTGGTCTCGAAGGCATTGAGGTGGATGCCAATACCCACATTGGACCGCCCGCGTGGTACACACCAGATGCACCCCGGGACGCCACGGTAATTGTAAATTATAACGGATTCCCCGAAGAGGCCGTGCTGGCTTTCGATTACGCCGTGGACATTTGGTCGGTACTACTCACTTCGGACGTGACCGTGCGCATCGATGCGTTTTGGACGGATTTGGGTTCTGGTGCACTTGCGCAGGCAGGGCCTTCGAATCTCCACCAGAATTTTGCCAATGCGCCTATCAGCGACACCTACTACCCAGCGGCTTTGGCCAATGCCCTTTCAGGTGAAGATCTCTCTGAACAACCGGACCTCGAGTGCACATTCAACAGTACGGCCAATTGGTACCTCGGAATCGACGGCAACACGCCCCTAGGCACGTATGATTTTGTAACCGCGGCCTTACACGAATTAGCGCACGGTTTCGGCTTCATTGGAAGCGCTTACTACACAAATGGATTCGGCTTCCTAGGAACGGCCAACATCCCGTATCCGTACGACCATTTCACAGAGACTCAAGACTCCGTCGCCTTGCTCGATCTCCCGAATGGTTCGCAGACCTTGGGAGCGGCATTAACGTCAGATCATGTGTACTGGGATGGAGCCAACGGAATGGAGGGTGTAGGCGGAGGGCGTCCACGGTTGTATGCCCCTGAAAATTATCAAGTTGGTTCGAGCTATTCCCACTTAAACGAAACTTCGTATGCTCCGGGAACACCCAACAGTCTGATGACCCCAGGGCTGAATACCGCCGAATCCAATCACGACCCCGGTCCAGCGTTATTGGGCATGTTCGTCGACATGGGGTGGGTCATTGGCGGATGCGAAATCCTCGAAGTTGAAATGGGCGACCAAAGCGTGTGTAACTCCGATTCGGACACCTACACCCAAACATTGGTAATAACCTACCAAACGCCACCCACTACCGGCCTTATTCAGGTCAATGGCAACCTGTTTTCACTCGGTGAAAGCCCTCAAACCCTTGTACTCTTGAATCTATCTTCGGATGGGCAAGCGGTGGACTTGGACATCGGCTTCACAGCCAATCCAGAGTGCAGCGTATTTATCCCACAAGCCTTTACGGCACCAGCCTCGTGTTACTGCCTAACCGATCTCAGTGGAAACGGTTTTACAGAAGTGCAAGATTTACTCTTGATTTTAGCTGATTTCGGATGTTTCGTAGGTTGCGAAGGGGATGTGAACGGCGACGGAGCGACCAATGTAGAAGACGTACTAGCGGTGCTATCAGCCTTTGGCGAAATCTGTTCATAAAATATTTTAGCATTTAGTTGCGTTTAATTTTGGCTTTGCTCATTATTTTAGCAATTCTAAATGAATGGAATACCCCCCACTTCTGCACGTGCAATTTTGCACCTGGATCTCGACACTTTTTTTGTGTCAGTCGAACGGCTCATGGACCGACGTCTTGCGCACAAACCCATCCTGATTGGTGGGACTGGTGACCGCGGGGTCGTCGCAGCTTGCAGCTACGAAACGCGGGCTTTTGGGGTACACTCGGGCATGCCGATGCGGCAAGCGCGGTTAATGTGTCCGGAGGCATTAGTCATCCGAGGCAATTCCATGAACTACATGAAGCATTCACGTGCAGTAACCGAGATTGTTCAAGAGGCAGTTCCCGTGTGTGAGAAAACCTCTATCGACGAATTCTACGCTGACCTCAGCGGCATGGACCGCTTCTTTGGTTGTTGGCAATTTGCACGGGAACTGCGCAATCGGGTCATCCGCGAGACTGGTCTACCCATCTCATTCGGTATGAGTACCAGCAAGACCGTTAGCAAGGTGGCCACCGGACAGGCTAAACCCTCCGGTACCCTCAAAATCGACCATGGCACCGAGCGACCCTTCCTCGCACCTCTTTCTGTTCGCAAAATCCCAATGGTCGGCACCCAGACCTACCAGACATTACGCAATCTGGGAATCAAGCGCATCCAAACCGTCCAGGGAATGCCCCTTGAGCTCATGGAGCAAGTCCTCGGTCAGAACGGCACAGCCATTTGGCGCAAAGCCCACGGCATCGACCCTAGCCCAGTCATCGCCTTCAACGAACGTAAGTCCATCTCCACCGAACGCACCTTTTCCAAAGACACCACCGACGTCGAAAAGCTAAAAGGCATACTAATCGCCATGACCGAGAACCTCGCCTACCAGCTCCGGCGCGGATGCAAGCTCACAGCCTGCGTCGCCGTCAAAGTGCGCTACGCCGACTTCGACACCCGCTCCCTCCAAGCGCGAATTCCTTACACCTCGTCCGACCACATCCTCATCCCCAAGATTAAATCACTTTTTGACCAACTATACAACCGTCGGGTGCAGGTACGGCTTATCGGCGTACGCTTCAGCCATTTAGTACAAGGTGGTTTTCAAATGGACATGTTCGACGATGTCGACGAACGCCTCGAGCTCTACCGCACACTCGATCGTATTCGGTCGCAATACGGCGACCGCAGCATAGTCACCGCCGCCGGCATGGAGGCGCGCTC
>DIHQ01000135.1 GCA_002420235.1 Flavobacteriales bacterium UBA5692 | reverse complement strand
AGGGGCAATTCAGCATTTAGCTGGGGTCAATCAGTCGAAGACAATTGTTGTAATTAATACCGATCCTGAGGCACCATTTTTCAAGGCTGCAGATTATGGCATTGTCGGTGATGCGTTTGAAGTGTTGCCGAAGCTCACGGCTGCTGTGCAAGCATTAGATACTTGATGCACATCCCATGCTCACCTTCATAGCAGTTCCCGTGGAATGAAAAAGGTAGAAGTCGAAGTGTCGGACATTGCCCTAAGTGGATCCTCATCGGGAGCATATGCAATGGTGTTGAGCGAGGTGGAAGGCAACCGCAAACTCCCCATTGTTATTGGTGGATCAGAGGCCCAAGCGATTGCTATTGAGATTGAAAAAATGAAGGCCTCTCGTCCGTTGACGCACGATTTATTCAAATCTGCATTCGGCTCTTTCGGCATTCGGGTGTTGGAGGTTATCATTTACAACATGGTCGAGGGTGTGTTTTTTGCCAAGATGCATTGTGTTTCAGAAGAAAAAACCGAGGAAATTGATTGCCGTCCCAGCGATGCCGTTGCCATTGCATATCGGTTTGGCTGTCCAATATATTGCGCTGAGTCGGTGATGCAAATGGCCGGAATTGGCCCTGAGGAGATGGAACGAGTTGAGCAAGCAGAAGCAGCTGCCGAGGCGGCTGAAGAATCAACGGTGAAAGAACGAAGTATTGGTGAATTACAGAAAGAATTGGCCCAAGCTATTGCCCGAGAAGATTACGAACTTGCTAGCAGCCTGCGCGATGAAATTGAGGCCCGTGAGAAATCCAATTCATAGAATCAAACTACCATGGTCCAACCAATAGTCAGCATAATAATGGGGTCAACCAGTGATCTTCCTGTTATGGATAAAGCTGGTGAAGTTTTAAAGGAACTGGATGTGCCTTTCGAGATGACTGTGGTGTCTGCTCATCGCACGCCTGAACGTATGGTGGCCCATGCCACTGAAGCGGCAGGTCGAGGAATTAAGGTCATAGTAGCCGGTGCAGGGGGCGCAGCCCATTTGCCGGGCATGACTGCTTCCTTGACTACGCTGCCCGTGATTGGCGTCCCGATTCTCAGCAGTAATTCCATCGACGGTTGGGATTCTGTTTTGAGCATCCTTCAAATGCCTTCCGGTGTTCCAGTCGCTACTGTCGCCTTGGATGGAGGTCGCAATGCCGGAATACTCGCTGCACAAATCGCAGCTACAAGCGATAAGGCTTTGGCCTCGCGCTTGGTTGACTTTAAAGAATCGTTGAAGGATAAGGTGCTGAATTCCATCGATACCGTCGAGAAGCGACTTTGATGATGTCAGAATACGCCTACTCTTCTTTCAACCCTAATGACTTAGAGGGAAGAGATCTGCACGGAAAGTTGCTCGGGGGGATTGCTCCACGTCCCATCGCTTTTGCTAGTACGGTGGACGAAGATGGTCAAGACAACCTTGCTCCGTTTAGTTACTTTAATGTTTTTTCAGCGAAACCTCCTGTTGTCATTTTCAGTCCGGCCCGCCGAATGAATGACAAAACCATAAAACACACTTTATTAAATGTTCGCTCCGTACCAGAAGTGGTAATTAACCTCGTCGATTACAACATGGTGCACGCCTGTTCATTGGCTAGTGGTGATTTTGCGCGTGGGGTAAGTGAATTTGAAAAGGCTGGCCTTACTGCGTTGTCCTCGGATACAGTTCAACCCAAGCGAGTGGGGGAGAGCCCTCTTGCCCTTGAGTGCAGAGTGCTCCGAGTTGATTCGTTGGGAGAGGATGGAGGAGCTGGACAATTGGTTGTCTGTGAAATTCAACGCATGCACTTTCGGTCCGATGTGCTAAATGAATCCGGTCAGCCCATTCCCGATTTGCTCGACCTTGTCGGCCGATGTGGAGGAAATACATACGTTCGTGCTTCCGGGGATGCTTTATTTACAGTTCCAAAACCGCTGGCTGCTGCTGGCATTGGCGTAGATGCCCTGCCGAAGGAGGTTCGGGAAAGCAAGGTGTTGACTGGTAATGATTTGGCTCAACTTGGTGCAATGATTGAAATGCCCAATGAGACGGAGGTAAACGACTTTAAGCTTCTCGAATTGTCGGAACTATTTATTGAGCACGAGGGCGATGGATTTTCACTGGAATATGCTGTTCACTCGTTCGCTGCTCAATGCATTGAAAAAGGAAATGTTGGAGATGCACTGAAGGCCGTAATGACCTTCAATTTGGGTTAATAAAAAGCCCGAGGCCTTATCAAGGTTTTCGAATGGCTGTGAATACCTTCGCACTATGAGTTTTGAAATGAAAGGAAAGATCAAAAAGATTTTCGATCAGCAGGATTTCCCTAGTGGATTCTACAAGCGTGATTTCGTCATTACGACAGAGGATCAGTATCCGCAGGATGTGAAATTCACAGCAACCAAAGAACGAACGGAACAAATCGCCAAATACAACGAGGGAGATGCGGTGTTGGTCAAGTTTGACATCCGAGGTCGAGAATACAATGGAAACTTTTACGTCGATTTGAATGCGTGGCGTGTGGAGCCCGGCCAAGGCGGTTCCGCAGGAAACCCAGCTGCGCCGGGTGTGTCTGCAGCGCCGATGCCAGACGTCCCACCAATGGAGGCATCTGGCGATGACGAAGATGATTTGCCATTCTAGGACCCTCCATGTCCAACATGTTTGAGCAGGCCTTGTCTAGTTTTGGCAAAGAAGACCTCCACACGGCGCAGTTTGAAAATGGTTTTAGAATTATCTACAAATATGTGGACAGCCCTGTAACACACTGCGGTTTGGTCATCAATGCGGGAACGAGGGATGAAATCACTTCGCTGGGTGAAGCCGGTGTTGCGCACTTCATCGAACACACATTATTCAAAGGCACGAGAAAGCGCAAGGCCTTTCACGTGCTGAACCGTTTGGATTCAGTAGGAGGAGAATTCAACGCTTATACTTCCAAGGAGGACACTTGGCTATATGCGGCATTTTCTGAGCAGCACCTTGAGCGCGCTGTGGAGTTGATTGCAGACATCACGTCTAATGCGACATTTCCCGTCAATGAAATCAAAAAAGAACGCGATGTCATTCTCGATGAGCTTAATGCCTACCTCGACAGCCCAGTCGACTCCATCTTTGACGAATTTGAAGAGAAGCTATTCGAAGGCCACCCCATGGGCGGCAATATTTTAGGAAACCCTTCTTCGGTTCGAGCGATGAATCGCGAGACTATCCAGGGCTTTGTTTCCCGACATTACCATCCCGATGAAATGGTTTTCAGTGTGGTTGGAGCGACCGCGTGGTCAAAAGTCGCTCGGTTGTGTAAGAAGCACTTTGGTTTGTTACAGCGGGGGGCATCTACCTTAAATCGAGTTCCATTTAACGGGCGCGCACCATTTGATGTCCGCCTGAAAAAGGATATCCACCAAGTCCATCACGTCATGGGTAGGTTGACCCACGGTAGCGATCACCCTGATCGCCTTACCCTTGCCCTTATTGCCAACTATTTGGGGGGGCCTACCATGAATAGCCGGTTGAGCTTGAACGTGCGAGAACGACATGGCATCGCGTATAATATTGAATGCGCCTACACACCGTACAGTGATGTGGGGGTGTTCAGCGTGTATTTCGGAACAGACAAGCGACTCCATAAACGAGCCGAGGGTCTTGTCAGAAAAGAGCTGGCATCACTAAGGAAAAATAAGCTTGGCGTCCGACAGCTTCACAACATCAAGCAGCAAATCGCTGGACAGCTCGTACTGTCTCAAGACTCTGGAAGCAGTGTGATGACGAGTCTCGGCAAGAGTTTTTTACTCTACAACCGCGTCGATCATTTAGAAACAATGTTTGGAGCCATTGAAACCATATCAGCTGAAGACGTCTTGCGCCTTGCGAATGAATTTTTAGATGACCAAAACTGGAGTCATCTTGTTTATTTCAATACTTGATTCAATTCCCGACTCAGCGCCTTGAAATCTTGTGGATGTCATTATTGTCTCGTTCGATTTGGTTTTTGACGGAGCGGATTTTGAGCGCAATACCAGCCCACTCGCGCTGCTGCGCTTTAATTAGCCGTTTGATGGCTTCGTCGTCGTTGTCGGCGCCGAGAGCTACATCTTTCAAGTAATTGAATCCAAATTTCTGCAGCCATTGGACGGCCTGTGGATTGCCTTCCGCACCACTTACCATTGCCATAAGGTGCGGATGCTGATTGGACATAAGCCATGACCTCGCAGATTCATCCAATTGAATCGCATGGCAAGTAAGGGCCAACTCTGGAAATCCATTTTGCATCAACCAATCACGGATTTCGCGGTTACCTGAAATGGCTTCGCCAAAAGCTAAAAGGACTTTAGCTTGGTATTGCATGGAGCCAAGATAAGCGGGGGTATCTTTGCGGTCAAGTGACGAAGCAAGCTCCTTCCGAGAGAATTAACATGTTCTCTTCCGAATTTTGGGTCCTCTGCACCAGTACAGTACTTTTCATGGCCAGTTTTGGTATGATTATGCCAGAGTTACCCGGGTTTTTGACGGGTCTGGGTCGTCCAGATTTGATTGGATGGATTATCGGGTTATTCACGATTGGTGCCTTTTTGTCGCGGTTCTTAAGTGGACGCATTGCAGATAAGGCGGGACGAATTCCGGTGATGACTTTCGGTACTTGGGTGACCACGTTAGCAGGATTGGGATACATTGCAGTTGGTGCTATCACAGAGCATATGTGTTGGAGTGGGATACCTGTTGCCGTTTGGGCGTTTTTAACCCTCCGTTTGCTCCACGGCATGAGTACGGGTTTTCGTCCAACAGGGACCACAGCATTCTTGACGGATATCACACCGGTCAACCGGCGCGGCGAGGCTTTAGGGTACTTGGGAGTAGCAGGTAATGCTGGCATGGCGGGAGGGCCGGCTGTTGGCAGCTGGTTGACAGTGGAATACGGTTACGATGCCATGTTCCTTGTGTCAACATTGTTTGGCCTTTTGGCTTTGCTGCTGACGTTGAGATTGCCAGAGACATTGCCTCATGGCCGGCGTATCAGGTGGTCCGATTTACACATTTGGAAGGGTGATGTCATGGACCTTTCATCATGGCCGGCAGCGCTTGGGTTATTACCGGTGGCTTTCGCGTTTGGCACATTTTTGACCATCTCACCCGATTTCGTGGGCTCTTTGGGATACGTTTACAAGGGCTCATTCAATACTATAATTGTTATTGCCTCCATCGCGATGCGGCTTATCTCTGGTCGATCATCAGACCGCCACGGGCGTGTGCCCCTTTTGCTCATTGGTGGGGCTCTGTTGGCCATCGGAATGTTCGGATTGTCCATTTCCGATACCAAAGCAACAGCTGCCTTTTTTGGTGTCATCTATGGAATGTCTATTGGTATCAATATGCCGACAATCATGGCATGGACTGCAGATTTGGCGTCCCCCGGGAGGGTTGCATTGGCTTTGGGAACCATGCTGATGTCACTGGAACTGGGCATCGGCATCGGAGCAGTTTTTTCAGGTTACCAATTTCAGGGTAATGTTGGCACCATTTCGTCTTTGTATGCCATTGCAGGTGGATTCGGGTTATTCGGATTTGTGGTTCTTTGGGTATTTCGTAATCGAGTGCCAGACCCGCAGGGCGAGGTTGTTCGTGCAAGATGAAGTTAGGTTGTTGAAATGAACCGCAAAAGGTGGAAAAGTGCAGTTCTAGTCCATTGTAAAGCGTACATCCTTCGGCGTTCTTTGTCTTATGCAAGATTACATGGTCCAACTAGAGGTTGCTCGGCAGGAGCGAGTGCAGACCCTGAAAGAGTTCAAGCGCTTAAAAAATGAATTGGCACGCGCACAGCGTCGATGCGATGAGTTGCGTGCGGAAAATGGCAAACTGAAGGAAGCCTTAATCGTGACTGAAAATGAGCTCCAGAGTCTTCACACTTACGCCGCTGAAATGGTGGTGTAGTAAGCTCAGAAATTGAAAGTGTCGAAAAAGCGCGCTACCTCTCGATTTATTTTGTGCCATCAAACGGAGAATTCATAGTTCCGCGCTGGAAACGACGAAGGATCTATCGACTTTTTTAAATAGGCCTTGCAAAACTTTTCCGGGACCGACTTCAATTGCCTCTGTTGCTCCCATTTCAATCATCTTGTACATGCTTTGGGTCCACCTAACTGGAGAAGTTAGTTGGGCGATGAGGTTTTCTCGAATGACCTCAGGATCGGTTTCTGGTAAAGCCGTTACATTCTGGACAACAGGACATCGAGGTGATTCTAAGGGAGCCGACCCTATTGCCGCTGCCAGGCGCTCCCGGGCAGACTCCATAAGGGGCGAATGAAAGGCGCCGCCAACAGGTAAAACAAGCGCTCGACGCGCTCCCATTTTGGTGAGCTTGGCACAGACGGATTCGATTGCTGCAAATTCACCTGAAATTACGAGCTGACCAGGGCAGTTATAATTTGCAGCGACCACCACGCCTTCGGCTGAAGCACAGACTTCCTCGACGACGCTGTCTTCCATCCCCAGAACAGCGGCCATGGTGCTAGGCGTTTCATCGCATGCCGCCTGCATGGCTTGAGCCCGTTCCGAAACCAATTGCAGTCCATCTTCAAAGGACAATGCACCGGCGGCGACAAGTGCAGAGAACTCGCCCAAGCTATGCCCGGCGACAATATCGGGCTGGAATGCACTTCCAAGGGCTTCAGCTAAGACAGACGAGTGTATGAAAATAGCCGGTTGGGTGACAGACGTTTGTTTCAAGTCTTCAGAACTGCCGTTGAACATTGTATCGGCGATGTCGAATCCCAAAATGTCGTTAGCCAAATCAAAACGTGCTTTCAACGCGTCAGAATGGTCGTGCAGGCTTTTTCCCATTCCGGGAAACTGGGCACCTTGGCCCGGAAATAGATATGCTTTCATGGAATTTTTGTGAATGCGGCGCAAAAGTAAGTGCTCAAATTTGAATGGATAGCCCAACGGATAGGACTTGCTTTAACTGAAGTCCGGGCCCAATATTTGGGGTGAGGATGCCATCGATGACTTCCGGATTTTTTGTCAGAAGAATGTCGTCGTCATAGATCAAAGTGGCTGAAATAGATGTGGAGAGCCACGGATTGACTTTGAGCAGGAGAACGTGATCGGAGTAAATGTCGATGTTTTTAGGGTTGTCAAGGAAATTCGAGAACAAATCCAACCGCAGCTCATAACTGATCTCGTCAGAAAAGTCTTTTTTGAAATTTAGCTTGAGATATCCTCCCATCTCATAGCGACTTCGATTACCTGGCTCAACGCCGAATGCTCCAGCGGCGGAGAGAGAATCATCGAGCACCCAGGTGGATTTGATTGTTATGGGCGCCAAGAATAAAGCCAAGTGCGAATTGTGCGTTTTATAATCCATTCCCCCTGCGAAAACTCCGTATCCTGGAGCGAGGAAACTGGAATTGAGAATGTCCCGAATCGGAATGCCGTTTTCCATCGCATAGCCAGGTGCAAATTGCGAGCGAAAATGGGCCATAAATGTTATGAATCCGGAATTCGTTGCCCGGTAACCCACCTTCGTAGACCACTCAATGCGGTCATCCGTTTTAATTATAATCCGGTCTTCTGGTCGGTGAAGCAGACCAAATGCCAGGTGCAACTCGCTATCCCAACCAAGCCTTCCTCGGTTGTAATTCCAGTTCTGGTCAAACTTAGTGAGCAAAGAAATGTTGCTTTGTCCACCTGCGGCCCAATTACTCAGCTGCACTTGACTAAAATGAATGTTGAATAGGCCCATGCTTTCTTGAATCAATGTGTCAGAAGCTAGAGCAGCTGCACTGCGCATGGCTTTTTCTTCAGCCGCAGTAAGTTTTGGGGTGTCGGTTTGTCCCCAGTTGAGGATGGGCCATCCCATTAAACATAACGTCATCGCGATTACTGTTTGATGCATTATTTGATCTGAATGGGTTCAAGGTGCAGAACTGTGCCGGCACCCTCGACGGCAACAAATATTTCTCCGTTTGAATTGCGTGCGATGTCGCGCACGCGGCCAATACCATCAAGTAGTCGCTCACGTGCGACGACGCGGTTCTCTTGTAATTGAAGGCGTTCTAGGTATTCAAAACTTAGTGAGCCTACGAGCAGGTCGTTTTGCCAAGAAGCCGGCCAGCCATCGCCATAGATGACCTCCATGCCACAGGCTCCAATTGAAGGGAGCCAATAATAAAGTGGCTGCTCCATTCCGGCCATGGCCGTGTCCTTGGTGATGCTAGTACCGATGTAATTTCGGCCAAATGTGATTTTTGGCCAGCCGTAGTTTTTACCAGGCGCTGGGATGTTGATTTCATCACCACCTTTTGGTCCATGCTC
>DIHQ01000045.1 GCA_002420235.1 Flavobacteriales bacterium UBA5692 | reverse complement strand
ACGATTTACGATATTATTCATCTCTATATCTGTGTGAAATTAAGCCTTGCATTCGGAATCCGATTTGCTCTTATTGAAATTCCGGCCTTTTCTTTGCGTTCCAATTGAAGCGAGCATATGTCAAAAAATTTAGTGATTGTTGAGTCCCCTGCAAAGGCGAAAACCATCGAAGGTTACTTGGGCAATGAATTTGTGGTCAAAAGCAGCTACGGACACATCCGGGATTTACCCAAAGGCAGCGAAAGCGTCGATGTAGAGAAGGGGTTTGAGCCCAAATACGTGGTGGCCGATGATAAAAAGCAACTCGTAAAGGATTTGCAAAAGGCCGCATCCAAAGCAGAGGTGGTCTGGCTCGCGACAGATGAGGATCGGGAAGGAGAAGCCATATCATGGCACCTTTACGAAACGTTAAAACTAAAGCCCGAATCAACCAAGAGAATTGTCTTCTCTGAAATTACTAAAACTGCGATTCTTAAGTCGATTGAAAACCCCAGAACAGTGGACGTCAACTTGGTAAACGCCCAACAAGCGCGACGCATTTTAGACCGGTTAGTAGGCTTTGACTTGAGTCCCGTTCTCTGGAAAAAGGTTAAGCCCGGACTCAGTGCTGGCCGCGTCCAAAGTGTGGCTGTGCGCATCATCGTTGAGCGGGAGCGTGAAATCGTCGGGTTCCAACCCGAAGGCGATTTTCGCGTGGTGGGCGAGTTCATAGTCAATGGCATAACCATAAAAGCACCATTGAATCGGCGATTCAAAATCGAAGCCGACGCCAACGCATTCCTAACCGGGTGCATGGGAGCGGAGTACATAGTAAGGTCACTCATCACGAAACCCACGAAGCGGAAACCGGCGGCACCTTTCACAACGTCAACCCTGCAGCAAGAGGCCTCACGCAAGCTCGGTTTCTCCGTGTCTAGAACCATGCGCGTCGCCCAAGGCCTTTACGAAAGTGGATTGATTACATACATGCGAACGGACAGCACCAATCTAAGTGAACTCGCCATCAAGCAAGCCAAACAAGTCATCACGGACGAGTACGGCGAAAAATATTCAAACCCCAAGCAATACACTGGCAAAAAATCCAAAGGCGCGCAAGAAGCGCACGAGGCCATTCGCCCATCCGATATGGGCCGCAAGTCCATGACGGGCGAACGCGACCAAGAACGTTTGTACGAACTCATCTGGAAACGGACCATTTCCTCCCAAATGGCAGAGGCTGAATTAGAAAACACCACAGCCACTATCGCCGTTTCGACCCGAGAAGAAAATTTTGCAGCCAAAGGCCAAGTGATCACTTTCGATGGATTTCTAAAGGTATATCTGGAGAGCAAAGACGAAGCAGACGACAAAGAACAGGATGGCCGCTTGCCCGCCATGAAAGAAGGTCAAGCCTTGCCATGCAATAGCATCGTTGCTACAGAACGCTTTTCAAAGCACGCACCGCGTTACACGGAAGCCAGCCTAGTCAAGCGACTAGAGGAGTTGGGAATTGGACGGCCATCCACATACGCACCGACCATTTCAACGGTCCAGAAGCGCGGATACGTAGAGAAAGGCGATCGAGACGGAAAGCCACGTGACTTCCGCGTCTTGACTCTGAACAAAGGAAGCGTCTCCGCCAAGACTGAAACTGAAAATACCGGTGTAGAGAAGTCGAAACTGTTTCCCACAGACATAGGAATGGTCGTCAACGACTTTTTGCTGAAGCATTTTGACAACATTATGGACTTCAACTTCACTGCCGAAGTGGAGCAAAAGTTCGATGTCATCGCTCAAGGGCAGCTGGATTGGCGAACCATGCTCAAAGATTTTTACCACGGCTTCAAAAAGGATGTCGACAATACCCAAGAAAATGCCGACCGTGAATCGGGAGAACGAGTCCTGGGCCGTCACCCCGAGAGCGGCAAAACGATTTTAGTGCGCATTGGTCGATACGGACCACTTGCACAGATTGGAGACCCCGATGACGAAAAAAAGGAGTTTGCCTCATTGCTAAAGACCCAGAGCTTAGAAAGCATAACATTGGAAGAAGCTCTTGACCTATTTAAGCTACCGCGGCAGTTGGGTGAACACGAGGGTAAGGTTGTCACAGCGGCCATCGGCAGGTTCGGGCCATACGTTCGTCACGACGGAACGTTCGTGTCCCTTAAGGCTGAAGATGGGGACGATCCATACACGGTTACGATGTCGAGAGCAGTTGAATTGATTGTGGCCAAAAAGGCGTCCGATGCCAAAGCGCTGATTAAAGTATTTGAGGAAGACGAAACTGTGCGCATTTTAGAAGGCCGTTACGGACCTTACATTAAAGCCGGAAAGAAAAACGCAACAATTCCGAAAGGCGAAGACCCCCATTCCATTTCTTGGGAGCGCGCCCAAGAATTAATACAAGAGGCAGCAAAACGCCCGAAAGGCCGCCGCCGAAAAAGCTGAGTAGAATATCACCTATTCGGTGTCAGCAACCTTTTCATTTTTCAGCCCTTCCAGAGCGGTTATCGGCGAAATTGCCATCCATGTTGGATGGTATTTATGACCTTTTTGAATCTGTCACTACCCCGCATTATAGCAATGCTGAGGGCTCCCAACGCATTGCTGAGCGAATAGACGTTCACCAATTTGATTACCGTCCACAATTGGAAGGGGCCCGCGTTGCGCTCTTCGGTGTTATGGATGGGCGCAAGAGTGGCGACAATGAAGGATGCAGTGAAGGGCCTGCTCAGATTCGGGATGCATTATACCGGCTTACACCGCACGCCAATTGGCAGACAACTATTGATCTGGGCGATCTTCGACCCGGAGCGACAGAGACCGATACCGCCGCTGCGGTGCAGTCCGTCGTTGCCGAATTGACCCAACAAGGCATCATTCCCATTGTACTGGGTGGTGGACAAGACCTGACCACAGCCCTCTATCTCGCACTGCAACCGTTTGGAAAACCTGTTCAGTTGGTGACTATGGATCCTCGACTCGATTTCGGCGCCGATCCCAGCCAAGGGAACTCAAGGAACTTCATGAATGACATCATTTTGCATGAACCAAACTATCTTTTCACTTACACTAACCTCGGCCACCAGAGCTACCTGACCGACCCTGACACCCTTGAGTTACTTGACAAGATGCAATTTGAAAGCATCCGACTCGGAGAAATCAATCAAAATCCTGCTCTGATGGAACCGATTTTGCGCGATGCCGATTTGATTTCCATTGACACTTCAGTCATACAAGGCTCCGATCATTTAGCACATTCTGATGTTGGACCCAATGGTATCGATGCTCGTACCATGTGCCAACTGGCTCGATACGCAGGCATGAGCGACCAAATGAAAGCAATTGGGGTTTTCGAACACAATCCCGAACTCGATAATCGTAATTTGGGTTCACAACTCGTCGGTCAAATCGTCTGGCATATTCTCGACGGAATTTACGCGCAGAAATCCGATTACCCGAAGTGTGAATTAGATGAGTATGCGCGGTACGTCATTGACTTGAATGACGTCGACCAGGCTTTGGTATTTTACAAATCAAGTAAAAGCGACCGGTGGTGGATGGAGGTCCCATTCCAAGGCCAAAAAACCAAAGTTCACATCGTCGGATGTGCATATGAAGATTATGTCGAAGCCAGCGGAGGAAAGATGCCTGATAGGTGGTGGAAGACACTTCAAAAACTGAATTGATCCCGAGCAAATGGTACGCGTTTACTTTGGTGAGAATTCACAAGTTTTAGAATTTCTCTATATTAGCGTTCTTGGGAAAACTATCCCACTAACAAACCTGCTGTAAACCAACTAGTTAATATGAGTCGACTTCTACTCTTCACGAGTGCTTGTGCCTTGGCTTTGACCACCCTTACTGCTCAGCAAGATCCGCAATTTACGCAATGGTACATGGAACCTGCAGCATTTAACCCTGCCGTTGCTGGAAACAGCGATCTCACATGCGTCTCTGGCACTTACCGCAATCAGTGGGAGGGCCTAGATCGGGACCCGAACACATCAATGTTGACTGCACACACTTATGTTGACCCATTAAAGGGAGGAGTTCTGCTGTCAGTTTACCAAGATGCATTAGGTCAAGAAGAGAACATCATGGCGAGACTTGGTTATGCTTACCAGTTGGAGCCCTTGTCAAACGGTGCAATTGTGAGCGCTGGCTTGTCAGCAACCATGTTTCAGAAAAAATTGGGAAACAATTGGATTGCTATCGATGACTACACGCTAGACTCCGCCATTCCCAATGACGAGAGACAGTCCAGCACAGTAGATCTTGATTTTGGTGTTTTCATTCGGAAGCCAGGATCTTTCTACGCAGGACTCTCTGCCTCCCACCTGCTCGAACGAGAACTTGCAGACTTCAGCATTCAACCCCGTAGGCACATTTATGCAATGGGGGGTTATACGCACCCTCTCGACGGGGACTACTTGCTTTTGCGTACGAACATACTGGCGAAAACAGACCTCGCGGCAACCATCGCAGATGTCAATGTAAACGTATTATGGAACGAAATGGTGTGGGGCGGTTTGAGCTGGCGCCCGGGCGATGCCATCGCTCCGACTGTCGGTTTCGAGTACTCCATGGAGTCCACCGACAGGACCAACTCATCTCAACAAATATTTCGTTTAGGTTACAGCTATGACGTGACGACATCTGAACTAAGTAACTATTCCTCTGGTTCTCATGAAGTATTTCTAAGCTATTGTTTCAAATTCGAAACTATCCCTGTAACGAACCGATATGCCAACCCTCGATTCCTCTGAGGAATACGAAATGGCAACCATTTGGAGTTATTACTCGTATATCCTCTTAAAGGATTAGCCTGCAAGCAATATGAAAAACATCCTTCTCATACTCATTACGGCCGCTGCTTTGTTCAGTTGTACGGCCGGACCCCAAGGCGAACTTATTGGAGTTTACCCACGTGAACAGTGGATTCAAGTGAATCCTTACGGCATGAACTACATTCATCTAGGCTCCTACACGATGGGCCCTAGTGACCAGGACGTGCCTTTCGCGATGAATACTCGATCAAAAACGGTCACGATGCCGGCTTTTTATATCGATGTTCATGAAATTTCGAACAACGAATACCGTCAATTTTGCGAATGGGTCAAAGACTCTTTATACCGCAATACGCTGGCAGAAGATGATAATGAAGATTACTTCTTTGCAGAAACAGAGGAAGGAATAGAACTCGATCGTTTTATAGACAAGGGATACATATTGAACTGGGAAACCCAGATTAATTGGGAGGATGAAGACATTTTTGACCTGCTCTATGACGAGTACTTTCTGCAAGGTTCCGATCAATACTACAATCGCAGACAATTCGACACGCGTAAGCTGAATTACCGATACTGGTGGCTGAACTTTGACGCGGCAGCAAATAAGGAAAGTCGAGATTCTGAATTTGGTGAGACCAACGGGTTGAATCAACTACACTCGGTGCGTGGGCACAGCGACCGATCACAATTTGTTATTGAAGAAACCACCAACATTTATCCAGATACTCTCGTTTGGGTTCGTGACTTTACCTACGGCTTCAATGAACCGCTTGCCGATTACTTTTGGCACCCTGCCTATGACAACTACCCGGTTGTTGGAGTGACATGGAGCCAAGCTAAAGCGTTTAATGCTTGGAGGACACAGCTTATGAACAATTGGAGGAATAGCAATGGCCAATCGGAAGTTCAACGCTTCCGATTACCTACGGAGGCAGAGTGGGAGTACGCAGCCCGCGGAGGTCTCGAACTCAGCCCATTCCCGTGGGGTGGACCTTACATGCGAAATGCGCAAGGTTGCCCACTAGCCAACTTCAAACCCATGCGCGGAGACTACGTTGAAGACGGAGGCGCCTACACGGTCGACATTTCGAGCTACAGCCCAAATGACTATGGACTATACAATATGGCGGGAAATGTAGCCGAATGGACTAACACAGCCTATGACGAAACCGTTTACGAATTCTCACACGAACTCAGCCCTGAGTACTCATATCATGCCAAAGTGACGGACCCGCCTGCCCTACACCGAAAAGTTATTCGCGGGGGCTCTTGGAAGGATATCGGATACTATTGCCAAACTGGCACACGTTCCTATGAGTACCGCGACACAAGCAAAGCATATATTGGATTCCGCAGCGTTATGTCGTACATGGGGCGAGGCAAAAGCGGTGATCCTGAAGAATGGAATTGATTCGAAACCGGTGACTCAGCGCCGCTTCGGACTGTGAGAAATAAAATTGAAACCCAAAGCAAGAAAAAATGAAACCAGGAAGTAAAGGCTGGAAAAACTTGATGGCAAAAATGTACGGTATTGGTGCAGCCATCGTAATTATTGGTGCCATGTTCAAAATCAATCACTACCCCGGCGCGTCCGAGATGTTGGTGGTTGGCTTGTCAACAGAGGCGATAATTTTCTTCTTCTCCGCCTTTGAGCCTCCTCATGAAGATCCAGATTGGTCACTTGTCTATCCAGAATTGGCCATCCCTGCCGATGGCCCCAAACCGCCAACGCGGCAACTCGACGACATGTTAGCAAAAGCCAACATCGACGAGGAACTGATTAACAACTTGGGCGAAGGCATGAGGCATCTTGGTGATCAAGCTGCCAAAATGAGCGAAGCAGTTGACGTTGGTGTTGCTGCGCAAGACTACTCTGATTCGTTGTCCGAGGCGTCAGACAAAGTGAAACAATTAGCAGGGAGTTACGAGCAAGCGAGTGAGTCACTCACAGGATTGAAGGACGCGGGAGAAATGAGTGAAACA
>DIHQ01000167.1 GCA_002420235.1 Flavobacteriales bacterium UBA5692 | reverse complement strand
CCGTCGCATTGAAGGCGCGTGGCAAGGGTCGGGCGACTGGTGGGGGAAAAAAGCTACACAGCTTCATTACGGAGCGGAGGTGCATAAGTGGGCAGAGGACTTCAAACTACCAGAAACGTTCTTATTGGCGTTGATCCAATTGGAATCAGGCGGTCGCAAACCAGCCGGAAAGCGCTTTGAATTTCACGTTTTCGAGCGGCTCAACGAAGTGCGAAATGGAAAGCGTAAACAGTACGAACAAATCACCTCGGCAGATTTAGTAGGGGCCAGCGATGAAGCTATAAGAAATTTGGCCACCTCTTGGGGACCTTTCCAATTGATGGGTTACAAATGCATACAACTCGATGTGCAACTTCGAGACATCCGCGGAAAGAATGCCGTTCGTGAAGGGGTCAAGTGGATTGACCTGACCTATGGCGATGTACTGCGATCGGGCCGATATGAGGACGCATTTCATATGCACAATACAGGCAAACCCATTCCAGCAAATGGTGAGCCCACCACCTTTCATCCAGACTATGTCAATCGGGGCATGGCCTACATGCGTAAATTCGCCCAAGATGCCCGCCAATAAGTATGCCCTTATAAGGTACCGAACCATCGACCGCTGCCTGCGCAATGAGGCACGGCCCTACCCGTCCAAGGAGGAATTGCGCTCAGCGTGCGAAGAGGCCTTGTACGGAAGCGAAGGAGACCGCATCAGCACGTCGACGCTAGAAAAAGACCTCAATGCCATGCGTTACGACGGAGCTTTGGGTTATTACGCTCCAATCGCCTACCAGCGAGACAAGCGCGGCTACTTTTACGATGACGAGAATTTTTCCATTGATAACCTTCAGCTTAACGACGAAGAGTTAGAATCCATCCGATTCGCAGCACAAACCTTGGTGCAGTTTCGCAACGTCCCGCTGTTTTCTCAATTCGACCAGGCCATCGGAAAAATCGACGATCGCCTGCGCATGGCTCCTAATTTGGATACGACCCAATTGGATAGCATTGTTCAATTCGAAAATGCAGCAGCAACCCGTGGCTCGGAACATTTGCAAAAGTTACTTCACGCCATTCAAGGGCGGCGCGTTATGTCAATTAGCTACCGGAAATTTAAATCTGATGAAGCCGAATCACTCAGTATTCAACCTTACCTGTTAAAAGAATACAGGAACCGCTGGTACGTCATTGCTTGGAACTCCAATCGCAGCGATTACAGGACGTACGGATTGGACAGAATTGAAGCAATACACGAACACGACGAAACCTTCACTATGCGAAGCGATTTCGATGCCGACCACTTTTTTAAGCACAGCTTTGGCATTTCCAAATCGAATGAAGCCCCCCAAGATGTTCGCGCTCGTTGTAACCAACTGGAGTATGAATACCTCTCTGCACAACCCGCGCATCCTTCTCAGCAGCTTATTAGAATTGATGAAGATGTCTACGAATTACACTTACATGTAATGGTTACGTTTGAATTGGTCCACTTCCTTTTAGGGCTGGGTGCAGCAATTGAAGTCACCGCCCCGGAGAGCCTACGAAGGCGAATGAAAGAGGTGCACAGAACTGCGCTGAATCGGTACCAATAATTAATTTTTCTGACCGTAAATCCTTTACGGAGTGGCTTTAGTGGTTTGATGAGTCAAACCATCAAAAAAATCTGAGATGTCCATTCCACTCAATCCCACTGCGTTTCATAATAACCCACAAATCAAAACCCTCGCAGAGGCCAAAACCTGGGTCGACTCCTTCATACGTCCAAATCTATTCAACCAATACGCTTGGCAAACGACCAAGCGCCTTGCCTTTTTAGTATGGAAATGCCACCTTGAACAGCGCCCTTTTCACCGGACTCTGAACTTTTTGCATCCCACATTCTACGAAATGATCAAAACCCCCGAAGGAATCAGCCTAATTGCTGAATCGCGATTACGCAAATTTGCTTCTTAATGGTACAATAGGCCATTTTCTATGCATTAAGTGCTGGGTGTAGAGGATGTAGGATATGAACAAGTTTTGTGAAGCCGTGAATAACATTTAGCATTCACAAAGCATGCATTCGCCATTGATTGCCTAATTTTCAATTGTTAAAATAGTTGATTAATCGACAATACACTTTTATTCGTCGACTATTTTACTACTTTAGCAGGTGAAAAATGGACACAACCCGACCACATCATCTTTTCTCAACGCTTCAGGCGACCTTGCACGAGCGGACGGATAGTGGTGAAGGTGGAGTCTTATTAAGTTTTTCCGGACAGCTAACCCAAGAGGTTCATGACTCACTCATGCTGTTAGCAGAGAATAGCTTAAAAGGCAAAGGCGTCAAACGCAAACTAGTGAACCGTGTCTGCAGCACCTTAATTGAATGTCTGCAGAATGTGAGCCGACACGGATGGGTCGATGACGTAGGAGAAATTCAGTTATACCTCACCATCGAAGACACACCGCTTGGATACCAAATCCGTATTGGCAACCTTGTTGACTTTGATATGGCCGCGGGACTGCGAGAAAATCTAGCAGAAGTCAATGGCATGTCGCATGAGGAATTAAGGGTTCAATACGTGGAGCGATTGTGCAACAACGATTGGTCTGAAAAAGGTGGTGCTGGCCTTGGCCTTATTAGCATGGCCAAAAAATCCAATGGACCTCTCGACTATCAATTCAACGAATTGGAATCCGGCATGTTCTTATTCACCTTGGCTGTGATGGTGAAGTCATGACCTTTTAAGTTTTTCGCTCCTTTTTACGCGCCGCGGGGAACAAAATGTTATTTAAAATCAGCCTATATCCAGCTGAATTTGGATGCAAGTTGAGGTCGGTTGGCGGGTCGTTCACCAGGTGTCGGTAATCTTCCGGGTCATGTCCGCCATAGTAAGTCCATTGGCCTTGGCCCATGGTACCATGAATGTATTTGGCCGATCGTGTACTCTTCGTCTCCCCCATTATAATAACATCAGATCGGATAAACTGCTTACGGAATGCCGTGGTCTGCCCCATGAAGCCAGGAATGATTCGTTCGTGACTCTGGGTCAACATGGTAGGGATGATGTCCCATTTCGCACTAAAATCGAATAGCGTGAAAAAGTCATTCAGCTGCTTAGTCTTGGTATGCTCCTCAGTAGCATCAATATCGGAAAATTCATACACCATTGGATCGGTGATGATTTGGTAGTCTTGAAAAGCCAACCCACGGTTATAATCCAATTTTTGCGCTGCTCCTGGATCGGCAGGATCACCGTCAAATGGCGCTTGGCATATGTCTACCTCTTCTGCAGCTAACGCAATATCAAACGAATCGGTGCCCGAACACATGGTAAAAAGGAACCCGCCTCCCAAAACAAAGTCACGGATTTGCAGCGCCACGTTGCGCTTCATTACGCTCACCTTGTTAAAACCGAGCGTGCGCGCCATACCCTCCTGCCTTGATACTTCGTCTTGGTACCATGACGCACTTCGATATGAACGGTAGAACTTCCCATATTGTCCAGTGAAATCCTCGTGGTGCAGGTGCAACCAATCGTAGACCGGGAGCAATCCTGACATGATTTCTGCATCGTAAATGACATCATATGGAATCTCAGCATAGGTCAATACCAAGGTTACTGCATCGTCCCAGGGCTGCTTACCCTCGGGACTGTAAACCGCAATCTTTGGCGCTACCTCAAGCTTTATACGTTCGGTATTGGATTCCGGGTCAGCGATTTCGGACAGAATTTGACCGGCCTGAACGTCCGCGATGACTTGGTGACTGATACCACGGATAACACATTCCTGCTGCACTGCCAACAAATTAGGGACAAGGAAGCTACCTCCTCGGTAATTGAGCAGCCATTCGATTTCGACCTCCTGCTCGAGCAGCCAATAGGCTAAACCGTATGCCTTGAGGTGGTTTGATTGGGCATCATCCATGGGAATAAGAAGCTGTGAGGCATTCACCACAGAAATCGAATATAAGCCCACAGCTATCGCTGTCACCAAACCATTGCGCAGCGCGCTCAAAGCCTTACGTGCCATGCCGCAATTTACGGCTAAAGCCACCAGGAATCAGAAGGGAGATTCATCGGCACCACCTGGCGCACTCGAAGGCTCCTCGTTCATTTTGGATTGGACTGTCACGGTCGGTTGATTCATGAAATCCGCATTGGGTCGTAAACCATCTTGAAACTCACCCCGATCAAATACCGGATTCGCAAAAGTGTCATAGTTGGCGAACTTGGCTAAACGTTGGATGAATCGCAATTTGACCGTGCCCAAAGCCCCATGTCGGTGCTTGGCGAGAATCAACTCGCCCAATCCCGCAGTGTCAATACCATCCGGATGCTCGGTCAAGCCATAATACTCCGCTCTGTATATGAACGCCACTATGTCTGCATCTTGCTCAATTGCACCCGACTCCCGCAAATCCGAAAGAATCGGTCGCTTATCCCCACCGCGCGTCTCCACCATACGAGAAAGTTGTGACAAAGCTATAATCGGGATATCTAATTCCTTCGCGATGCTCTTAATGGACCGGGAGATCGAAGAAATTTCCTGCTCACGGTTGCCGTTGTTCCTACCAGCAGTCATAAGTTGCAAGTAGTCAACGACGACCATTTCAATCCCCGCAGTCGATTTCAGTCGACGGCATTTTGCGCGCAATTCAAACACACTCAAAGCCGGTGTGTCGTCGATGTAAAGTGGGGCATCGGAAAGGCGGCCAATGCGTTCATGCAACTGAGTGTACTCGTGCGGCTGCATATTACCCTTGCGGAACTTGTCGGAGCTGATTTCTGTCTCGGCGGAGATTAAACGTTGTACTAATTGCACTGCTGACATCTCCAAGGAAAAAACAGCTACCGGAATTTTATACTCAACCGTGATGTTCCTCGCCATGGTAAGGACGAAAGCTGTCTTACCCATACCAGGTCTTGCCGCCAATACGATCATATCGGATTTCTGAAAGCCTCCAGTGATACGATCTAGGTCAATAAATCCTGTCGAAACACCGCTCACGCCACCTTCTTGGTTCCGAGCATTGTCGATGTCTTCAAGCGCTTGGCGCATAACGCTACTCATGGATTCGTAGCTCTTGCGAATGTTGCCTTGGGCAACTTCAAACAACTGCGATTCGGCTTCATCAAGCAAATCGAGCACATCTGTAGTCTCTTCAAATGCCTTCTGGGTAATAATGCTTGACACACGTATCAACTCACGTTGGATATGCTTTTGTGAGATGATTCGAGCGTGGGCCTCAATATTAGCGGAACTCGCGACTCGTGCAGTCAATGCTGAAACAGCCTGAGCCCCGCCGACTTGCTGCAGATCTCCCAACTTGCGCAGGGCTTCAGTGACCGTGAGGATATCAATGGGCTCTGAAGCTTGAAATAGGTCAACAATCGCAGCGTAAATGCGACGGTGCGCATCGCGGTAGAAGCTATCGGGCTTCAGCACGTCAATAACAGAGTTGACTGCCGACTGTTCCATCATCATGGCGCCCAATACAGCTTCCTCCAACTCCAATGCTTGAGGCTGCAATTTACCCAATACCTCGGGTGTAATGGTTTGATTCTGGTTGCCACGAGGTCGCACGCGGGCAATAGAAGCGTCGGATGGGTGAGATTCGTTCATACTTGCGGGGTGGTCGAAGGTAGGGCTTGCTTTTGACCTGAACAGCATGGATAATTCACAACGCATTGACAAGGTTCTCAACAAACCGAAGCACCCGCTACTTTTGGGGCAATTCTAACGTTCATCATGCGCACTTCCACCCTCCTCATTTGCAGCGCTTTGTTGCTATTCGCCAGTGGCTGCAACCGCGACAAAACACCGCCGACCGTTTCCATCACTGAACCGGCATACAACGGAAAAAACATTCAATTCGGTGATGTGTTTTTTGTGGAGTTCGAAGCCATTGACGATAGAGATGACGGTGGTTTGTGGCGCGTCGAACTGCGGGGCGGGGACGGTATTACCCCTAAAACAGCCCAGGCCGGACTTTGGGAAGGAACATCAAGCGGTAATCTCATCGTGGCCTTTGCGCTGGATGCAAGCACCTGGCCAACGGGGCCCATGACCCTCGCGGTTGTGGCCGATGATGCCGCAGGCAACCGCGCGGCTGTCTTCCGGGATTTGAACTACACGGCAGCAGAGGACCTGCCCGAAGTCATCGTCGCTTTGGTAGCCGAATCGGATGGTTCCAGCACCTTGGTGCGAACGGATGCTGACGGCGGCGAATTAGAGGACTGGACGGGGCTCCCCGGCAGCACCATGCTGACCTATTCCGACGGGGTAATCGCGTTGGCAGATAATGCCGACGCCACGGTGCATTTGGTCGATTGGGAAACCGGTGAAATAGCCAACGAATGGACGGACCCCACTATAGCTGGCACAGCACCCCACATCAAAGCATTACACTCGCTTGTCGTTCAGGCTGGGTTCATCGTCGCCCACAGCGGTGGTGTTGTCGCCTTCGATCCGTCGGGGAATTTGCTGTTTGAACGGTTTTCAGAAGCGCCATGGGTGCCCATTGACGTACGTTTTGACGGTACGACCTGCATCGTGTGGGAGCGCAACGAAGCCACGGATAACCACCGGCTGCGGTCGTGGGATTTCCAAACGGGCGGCACCGGCCCCATCGTGGCGTTGGCAAACGCCCCCGACGGTTGGGCCGTAGTGGGGCAACAGGACGGGGGCACCCCGGGCAATGTCTGCATGCTACACGAAAACGACGGCTTGACCCTTGTGAATACCGCCACGGGCGGGCTCTCAGATCTGTGTCCTCTCTTGGGGTCGGGTGCGTTGGGCTTGGCGCCGTATGGCTCGGTGGGAATCAACAGCAGTGAGGCGTTGTTCATACGCGGTGAGTTCTTGTGCCGTCAATCCATG
>DIHQ01000186.1 GCA_002420235.1 Flavobacteriales bacterium UBA5692 | reverse complement strand
CATCAATCTTACCGGTCCTCATTATTGGTGTCGCCAAGGTCCGGCCGCGACCAAAGATGATATTGACCACACCTGGCGGAAAGCTTTGAGCGAAGGCCTCAAGTAATGGTGTAATCAATAACACACCGTATTTAGCTGGTTTAAATACGCAAGTGTTGCCCATCAGCAAGGCCGGTAGCAACACACAAAACGTCTCATTCAACGGATAGTTGAACGGCCCCAAGCACAATACCACTCCAATCGGTCCTCGTCTAATCTGCGCCAAAGTACCGTTGACGGACATGATGTGGCTGCCTTCGCGGTGCAAATTCTTGTATTCGTCAATGGTCTCGTGGAGGTAAGTCACAGTACGATCAAATTCTTTCTCCGCATCTGATCGCTTTTTGCATATCTCCCACATCAACAAATTGACAACCTCATCTCGTTTTGGCACCATCAATTCGATGAATTTTTCCATTGCTGCGATTCGGTCAACAGCTGGTGCTGTGGGCCAAGAACCCCGACCGTGATCATAGGCAGTGCGAGCGGAGGATAGGGCTTTCATACCCTCTTCACTTGACAAGTCAGGTGTTGACCCCAATAAGATGCGGTCGCCTTGATTGTCTGTCAAAGGGCTCCAAACCTGCGCCTTTGGACCTTTCCATGCTTCTAGTTTTCCATTTATCAGGAAGTCTGAATGGTCAATGACCTTATTCTGCGGTTGAAGTGTCATAGCCTAATAACCACCTAGGCAGATTTTTGTTTAGGCACAACATTTGCCGGGGTATAGAGTCATAAATCATATTCGCACATCCCAAAATAAGCATCAATACTCATGGGTACGGCATGTAAAAGTTGAGTAATGAGGAAAGTCAAGCCTGACCCCTATTTTCGAGTGGTGGATGATTTTTTAAATTTCAAAGTATGGGTAAATGCTCCATTTACAGTCTTCATGCTATTCATCATAAAGGATATACAACAGATTTTGGAATCCGCTGAATTACACGCCAAATTTCTGCAGTGAGATGAAGAAAGTTGCTGTAATAGGCGGAGGTGCCGCAGGTTTTTTCGCCGCCCTTTCCGTTCGAAAGCATCATTCGCAAGCTGAAATTGTCCTTTTTGAAAAGTCCAATAAAGTTCTTGCTAAAGTAAAAGTCAGCGGTGGAGGAAGGTGCAACGTCACCAATGCGTCCTTCTCCCCGAGCAAGCTATCTAAGTGTTATCCCCGAGGTGGTAAGCAACTGAAGAAAACATTCGATCAATTTCAAGCCAAAGACACTATTCAGTGGTTCGAAGAACACGGAGTACCCCTGCATACTGAGGCAGATAGCCGTATGTTTCCGGAGACCAACGATTCTCAAACCATTTTGGACTGCTTGACCAATGCCGCTGCAGATGCCTGCATCGAAGTGCGAATGCAAACGGCCGTGAGAAAATTTGAACTGGCAGATTACGGCTGGTTGATCAACCGTGAGCCCTTCGATTTTGTGATCGTTGCTTCCGGAGGAAGTCCCAAAGCCGAGGGGTTTGAATGGTTACGTTCCATTGGACACCAAATTGTCCAACCTGTCCCTTCTTTATTTACCTTCAACTTACCTGATGATACCATCACGGACTTAATGGGCGTAGTTGTACCAAACGCAATTGCGCGTATCCAAGGCACAAAACTATCCGAGCAGGGTCCTATTCTCATCACCCATTGGGGGATGAGCGGCCCGGGCATTTTAAAGCTTTCCGCCTGGGGTGCACGTGAGTTAGCAAATCGCGGTTATGTATTCACAGCTCAAATCAATTGGATCGGAGAGCCCAGTGAAAGTAATGCCAAGCTCATTTTAAACGAAAGCCTACCGAAAATCCGGAAGAGAAAAATGGGAAATGCATGCCCATTTAATTTACCACGGAAGTTCTGGGTCTACCTTCTCTGTCGTGCCGGTTGCAATCCAAACCAAACCTGGATGAACCTTGGAAAAAAGGAACGCAATCGCCTTTTCAACACCCTCCTGAACGACGAACATGAGGTTCGTGGTAAGACCACATTCAAGGATGAATTTGTAACGTGTGGTGGGATTGACCTAAGCGATGTCAATTTTTACACCATGGAAAGCCGAGTCACGCCTAGACTATTTTTTGCCGGCGAAGTCCTCGATGTGGACGGTATCACCGGTGGATTCAATTTTCAAGCGGCATGGTCAACAGGATTCGTTGCAGGTCGATTAAATAGCACTTGACAGGCTCTTCCATTTCGCATTATTTTCGAAGTATGGCATGGAATGAAACCTCTAGGAGCATGGTGCGAGAATTTCAATTTCCTGATTTTCGCACTGCGATGACTTTTTTGAACCGCGTTGCAGATTTAGCGGAAGACCAAGGGCACCATCCGGAAATTTTTAATGTTTATGGTCGAGTGAGGCTCACATTAACCACACACGATGCCGGGAATACGGTTACCACTAAAGACCGGCGACTCGCTGCAGCCATCGACGCGCTGACCGAATCCTAGGACTTCCTCGCCTCATGGTCCATGTGCACGCGGTACCTTATCGCATCACCAAAAAAAGCCAGTCCCGACATAAAAACTACTAGCCCGACCATTCCCTCCATCACCCATACCCACCAAGAAGCATCATTCAAACGACACGCCAAAGCGTCCAGCGTAACGGACAACCCCGCTCCTAACAAGGAGCACCCAATGGCTCCGCTTCGAAACCAAAGGTTTCGGTAATTTTTTTCCATAGAGCAAGATAATTCAGCCCCTCTTGCTCATTACAATAAATGCATTATTCTTAATTTTAGAATTATGATTAAAACGCCCTCAATCGACCTAACGCCACAAGAATTTCGGGCTCAGCTGGATTCGACACATGGTGCCGTTATCGATTGCCGCACTGCTGGTGAATGCGTTACGGGAGCTTGGCCCGGCGCTCAGCAGCTAGATTGGCTTAATGGGGAAGTCCACAAGGCCATCGATCTGCTTGACAAAGCAAAAACCTACTTTATATATTGTCGATCTGGTGTTCGTTCAGCACAGGCTGCGCGTTTCATGAAAGCGAATGGTTTTGCCGATGTTTACAATGTCGGAGGGTACGATGCCATAATGAACCAGGCGGAGTGAATCCTTCAAAATTGCATTAAAAAAGGGAGGCGCTGGCCTCCCTTTCTGGTAATTACAGAATGAATTACTCGACCTCGACGTGAAATCCCGTCTCCGTCTCGTTACCTGCGCTATCCACGGCTTTCATCTCAAAATGGCATTCACCTGCGAGATCCATGGGAACACTGACCGTTTCATCGAATGCAAATTCGGTCTCACCCGTGGGGGCCAACTCCACTTCCCAGAGGACGGCTTCTGTTGCTTCATCAATGAACTCCAAAACCGAAGAAGCTATACCATCACTATCGCTCACAGTACCTGTTATGTTCACGTCAGTACCCGCTGTCCAAACTGGCTCACCGTGCCATCCGCTGGGGTCAGTTCCACCCACTGAAATAAGCGTAAACTCCGGGATGTAGTCGTTTTCGATGTGTAATTTGGTAATGTAATCCGACGCGACGTTGCCTTCTTCGTCAACAACCGATACAACGACATCCCAGATACCTCTTGCCGTGTTTGGTATATCCACATGGAAATCCACTTCAACTTCTGTGCCGCTCAACGATTGGGTCTCGAGAATTTCCCAGTCGGTACCACTGTGCAACGTGAGGCCGTGATCGTGTTCATCCTCCTCACCTTCATGAGCGTGACCCGCCGCATTGTGGATGTCGTAGCGCGCCTGGCTTAGGCCTTCATTATCGCAGAAAACATCTTCAATATCAACGTGATCGCCAGCCATTGCTTCGATTTCGTCTGCAAGTACGCTGTTAGCACTCGCTTCCGGAGTGCAGACCGTAGGTGCCTCTTCATCTGTTTTTTGGCAAGAAACCATGGTCAATATCGCGCTTAATGCTGCCGCACAATTCAATATAATTTTCGTATTCATTTCAATTTTTTTTTAATGATTACGCTCCAGCAAAGCGCTGAAACTTAATTCCACCCATCGGCCCTGAGCAACCAAGCCCAGTGCACGATAAGCGCTAATGTGATCAAGCCACGCAACATTTAAAGCGTTATGCACTTGTAAGGACCACTGGCCCCTTCGCGTGGTTTGATTCAAAGAGAGGTTCGCAAGCAAAGCGCCCGGCGTGGATGCCTCGTTGCGCGCTGTAAGTTTGGCAGAAGCAATGGCTCTTGCAGTCAATTTCAGGGCACTTCCGATACCATTGCGGCCTTCCCATGATACAATAAGCTGCGATGGAGTCGTGAAAGGTAAGCCCAAACCTGTTCGTAAATCCCATTGGCCAAGCACGGATCCCGCAGCTTCCCAAGTATGATTTTCCTGGGTATGATTGATGGTGGCTTCCATTCCCGTTCGAAATGCATCATTGGCTTCGAAACGATAAATCAATCCCGCATGGGAAATGGGTGCGAATTGTGCACTCGGAGTGAGCGAGATGAAACCGTTATGCAAAGCTGCAAAACCATTCGCTCGCCAACTCCAGCCTCGGCTCGTACGCTCATGTTTTAATTGGCCTCGACCTTCTACAGTCCACTCTGGCGTTAAATCAGGATTACCCTGTTCAAACCGGAACGTTCCATGGTGAATGCCATTTGCCCCCCATTCATGGTTATTTGGCACACGGCCGTGAAGAACAAGCGTCGCTATGCCATTTAAAGCGTTTTCATCCGAACGGAAGAGGCGCTGCCACGCCAACATACCGCCCGGTAAAACCTTTTCAAACGGCATCGCTCGAACATCCTCACCAATGACTTCACCTCCAGCATTAAACTGAGGTTCATTGTATCCATCCTGGGCAGCGTAAACTGCATCCAATCGGACCGAAAGTGTGGATTTCCGGAGCACCAATTTGCCAATAGCAGAGAACCGCGCACGCTGGTGGCTGGGGAGTAAAAATTCCCAGCCTGATGTTTGCACACCTCGCGCTTCCGCCTGAAAGCCAAAGGTTTGATGAGGACCGCTGCGCTTAAATTCAATGAACGAATTCCATTCCTCCAGTGACAAGCTTAAATCCGAATCCGGCAGCGGACCCCAGCCGTGTGCATGGGGCGGTGCAAATTCCAACCTTCTGTTCCATGATGAGGCTACTTTGGTTGACCATTGCTTACCGTTGACCAAACGTGGACCTTGAAACGTGAACACGGCTTGGACCCGTGAGGCCTGCTGCTTGGGAATATCGATGTCAAATTCCCCATCTCTTGGCGCCAGATCGCCTTGCACGGGAATTCCGATGATTCCAGGGAATAATCCTTGGGTTACATCGGAGACACGCAGCGAAATCCCACCTTCACATTGGTTTTGGAACCTGCGGCCAACGCCTGCCACAGCATGCAGCGAACGTCCTCCGGTATTTGGCAGTTCTCCCGTTTCAAGTTGGTATGTACGACCTATATATGAAAAGGATCGATATGGGACTTGTGTTGCCCCAAATTGTGAAGCGGATGCGCCGACATGCCAATGGCGTTCATGACGAGAATCCGTATGTAACGCGTAAACCTTTCCTCTGGCGTTTCCGAACCGTGCGAAGCTACCCCAACGGGTGTTTGTACCGCTCGTATTCATCAATGAGGGTGACTCAAAACGCAATCCACCTCCGGCAGCCTCAGGCCCCATCCACACGTGTCCTCCGCCAGCTGTCCAAGTACTCCTAACCTGTAATTCCGGTGCTATGAGTACGCCATGATCGCTTCCCCACCGACCGCCTTGTTGTGGAACACCATCTTCAAGTACAACAACACGGGAACCATACAAACCGCGAATCACAGGCTGTATCATTCCCGCACCCAAATCCAAACTCTGAAGGCCCGGAGTTCTGTCCAACTGCTGCATCAGCTCATCCGAAGGCAGCGCCTGGCTTTCCATTTCCGACAGTCCAACGGTCGCAACATAGGCTTGTCCCAATTCGACCTTTAGCTCCTCGAGCCACACATCCACATGACCGTCAGTGACAGCAACTCGTTGAGATGAATATCCCAAACAACTTACAGCAATGGTATCCACACCATGGGGACAAGACACGCGAAATGCACCGGCTGCATCTGAAGACGCAGCAAGTCCACACGGCAAAGCCATGATGAGGACACCTGGTAATTTTTGTTGGGTTGTAGCATGCAGAATGTGCCCTTCAACCATCGTATTCGTCACATTCTGTGCCATTGAATGCACGCAGAGCATGATGAACAATGCGCACCAGACCAAAGCCCAATTCGGCATTGCATACGTAGCAAGGGTTTCACCATTCCCACGCTTCATCGACAAATGGGTCATAGAAGGTTGGAAACAAATGGGTAAAACGGATTACACAACTCTAGATCGTTGCAGGTGGTCCGCGCTCACTCCAGTTGGTCTGCCCATCCGCTCCCCAAAAACCTTGACATAGGTATCCGAGCACCAAGCAAACCTTAAACTCAATCTTAGTGATTTCTTCATGGCGCAGGGAGGCACTTTGGATTGGACTAAAATCCCAAGCACATAAGGCGCAGGCACTTGTGCAGTCAACCCAATGATCTCCGGTATGGGGTCCAGCCCAGTCCTTACTGCCCGTGTGTGGTTCTGCATGCTTCATGCAATGGTGCTTGTGATTGCATCCCTCTACCAGGTGCCTGAACTGGTGATGAGCCTCCAAGCCATTTACACAGGCCCAAACAGAAAGCAATATGCTCGCAAACAGCACACGCTTAGTCGAATCAATTGAACGAAACATACCGCAACGAAGTTAGGCGATTATGGCATTGAAGATCGAAGTGAATTCAGAAAAACTTACCTCTCTAATGCCCAGAATCATGACGTAAATTTGTCCGTTCATGGCACGTAATCTCGGTCGATTCATTTCACTTTCTGCTGCAAGTCTTCTTCTGGTGCTTAATTCCAACGGGCAAGCCACTCTTACCGGCAAAGTTTCATCCAGCGGAAAGGCATTGGGATTCTCAGCGACAGTGTTCATCGAAGGAGTTGCAATGGGCGGGACAACCAACGACCAGGGCGTCTATGAAATTCAAGACATCCCCGCAGGAAGATACTCTGTCGTAGCTTCCGCTCTAGGATTCAGTCGATCGCAACAGAGCTTACTCGTACCTTCCTTTGGATCAGTGGAACTGAATTTTAACTTAAGAGAAGATTTCGCCGCGCTCGATGAAGTCGTTGTTTCCGGCACCATGAAGGCGGTCAATAAACTGGACAGCCCCGTTCCCGTTGAAGTCTACAGCCCGCGTTTTTTTAAAGCAAACCCAACGCCCTCGGTTTATGAAGCGCTACAAACAGTCAATGGTGTGCGTCCGCAGATCAATTGTTCCGTTTGCAACACAGGTGACATCCACATCAACGGATTAGAAGGGTCCTACACCTTGGTAATGATCGATGGCATGCCGATTGTTAGTGGCTTATCAACCGTATATGGATTGAATGGAATCCCTACTTCACTAATCGAGCGAATAGAAATCGTAAAAGGACCGGCAAGCACCCTTTATGGATCGGAGGCTGTAGGAGGCATTATCAACATCATAACGAAACAGACCACCAATGCCCCTCGCGTTTCAGCCGATGCATTCGGCACCTCATGGGGAGAGGTAAATGCCGACATCGCCGCAAAATTCAAAACCGGTAAGCGCGCCGTATCATTGGTCGGGGTGAACAGATTCCGCTTCGGTCAACGCATTGACAAAGACGGCGATGGCTTCACCGATATGACCTTGCAAGATCGCATCTCCATCTTTAACAAATGGAACTTCAAGCGCAAAAAAAACCGCTTATTCACATTGGCAGGACGAATCGTAAAGGAAGAGCGATTCGGAGGCGATATGGACTGGGAGGCGGACCTGCACAGAGGCGGAAACGAGGTGTACGGGGAAAGCATAGATACGGACCGCTGGGAGTTATTTGGCGTGTACGAATTGCCTATGGATGAGCACGTGCAGTTTCAATTTAGCGCCAACGGTCATACTCAGAATTCTGTTTACGGAGATACAAAATACAACGCTGAGCAACGCGTCAGTTTCGGACAACTCCTCTGGGACAGAGGGTTGGGCGAAAGACAAGTCTTGCTCACAGGCTTGACGCTTCGGTACACCTACTACGACGACAACACCCCTGCGACTGCTACGGCAGATACTTTGAATTCAATAAACCGCCCTATTCACACCTACCTCCCCGGCATTTTCGTTCAAAATAAAATTTCCTTAACCACCCAGAGCAAGCTACTCATCGGCATCCGTTATGACCGCAATTCATTGCATGGCAATATTTTGACTCCAAGACTTAACTTCAAGTGGAATTCCCTGGATAAGAGAAATACATTTCGGTTTTCTTTCGGCACAGGATACCGAGTTGTCAATGTGTTCACGGAGGACCATGCAGCGCTCACAGGAACGCGCGATGTCATCATGACAGAAGACTTACAACCGGAAACCTCGATTAATGGAAACATCAACTACGTCCGTCGTTTCTTTACCCGAAAGGAAGCCATAATAGGCCTGGATGCTACAGCATTTTACACACACTTTTACAACAAAATTTTCCCTGATTACAACACCGATCCAAGTCAAATACTCTACAACAACCTCGATGGATTCGCTGTATCACAAGGGGTATCCTTGAATGTCGACGTAAATCGGCGAAGTTTAAAACTACTCGCCGGTATCACCGCGTTGAACGTTTATACAGAACGGCAGGGTGTGCGCGAGCGGCAAGCCCTGACGGAGCAATTCTCAGGCACTTGGTCCATTAAGTACACCATCGATAAGGCGGGGCTTTCCATCGACTACACGGGTAATGTATATAGCCCAATGGAGTTACCGACGCAGACAGCTGGTGACTTCATCGATCCTCGGCCTTCGCAATCTCCCTGGTATAGCATTCAAAATGTGCAATTCACGAAGACATTTGATAATGGCGCAGAATGCTATTTAGGTGTCAAAAACCTTTTGAACTGGACCCCTTGGAATCACCTTCAATCTGGCGTCTCCTATTTAGGAAACACACTGGATCCATTCCAACAAAACACCCCCCCCAACGAATTAGTGTTTGATCCGGCTTACGTATACGGCCCAAATCAGGGCGTCCGTGGATTCTGTGGATTGAGGTGGACCTTGAATTGAACCCAAGAAATGACTGAATTATCAAGAATATTTTTGGCCGGAGCAGTCTGGTTCATAGGAATTAATGCATCTCTGGCTCAGGAATTAAACCCATCACTACAAGCAGTGGAGCAATGCATTCAAAAGGAGGACAAACTGGCTGTTGTTTACTTCTACACAGAGTGGTGCAGCGTGTGCCACGCGATGCAACAGAGAACGCTATTAAACACCCAAGTTCAGGTTCTCTTGGAAGACTACTTCGCTTTCGTCGCATTCGACGCTGAGTCAAGAGAACCCGTGCCATACAGCGGCCGCGTGTTTCGCTACCAGCCCAGCGGACCAATATCCGGTATTCACGAATTAGCGTTGGAATTAGCTTCGGTGGATGGCAAAATCAACTACCCTACCATCACCATTTTCAATTCAGAAAATGAAATCCTGTTTCAACAAAACGGATTCATGGGCGCAGACGCACTCGTCGCAGTACTGAGACAATTTGTGGATAATTGAAATGAATTAACACGGTTCTCCGAAGCCACTTAAAAGCTCCAGCACATCGGAAACCCCTACCTGGTCATCGCCATTGACATCTGCCGCACAGCTCTCAAGGCATCCAAATTCAGACAAGAGAATAAGTAAATCTGCTATTGTTATTGTGCTATCTCCATTGATGTCTAACTGACATCCGTCTTCAAGCAGGGATTCATTACCGTTAATAAAGCCGTCGCAATTGTTATCGATACCTTGGGCTGTTCCCGGCGCGCCAGGATAGGAAGTCGCATCGCTATCATCGCAATCGCAAATGTTGGATTCGCCATCTGCATCAGCGTCTACAATCCCTGCACATATTTCAAATCCTTCCTGACAATTGGCTTGCACACAAGCCTCGCAATCGCTTTCAGTTCCAAAAGCGCATGCAAAAAAACAGCTATTCGTAACGCATGTACTTTGTTCTGCAAAGCACGTCACACAGCTACTGGACATTGTGGGCACACCAATCTGTATGCAATCTTCGAAGCATGACGTCACGTCGTTCGATAGAAAGCAAGAAAATCCACAATCAAATACGACCCCGTTGATTGACTCCCCTTCGTCGCAAAGAAGATTATAATCGTCTGATGTACACTGTGATTCGGCAGGAGTGCTGAATATGCCATACATGCACAAAGTCAAAATAAATTGGTTGAGAATGCTCACCCTTTGCATGTGATTAAAACAGACTCATGACCATTACGTTCATTGCATAATTTCAGAATATCGCGTCCTTCGTCAACCCACTACGATGAGATGTTTGTTTAATTCAGTAACCGATCAAAAATCAGGGATTTAGCCTCGATTGTCAGGTAAGGCTTGAGCACAGTGAAGATATGAGACAGCCCTTTCCTTCTTAATTCCAATCCATCCATGGAAGGGTATTTCTTGTGAGAAAAATCCATCCAATAACGTCCCATGACTAGGATTATCTCGGAGACATCTCCGGCTAATCCGGGTTCAAACTGAAGTAAACCCGATGCATGAGCATGGTGCATCCGTTCTTCCGTCCATTGGTCTAAGAAATTATTGATAATTGTTACCTGGTTTAAAACTTCCGAATCGCGAGCAAGAGCAATATTGAAATCATCGCGCAGCAAATAGCGAAAGTCCCAAATCACATCGTAAGAAAGGAAGATACCATTTATGATTGTGGCTGCATCGGTTGCATCAGATTTTGTATTTCCGCGAGCAAAAACAGATTGCAGCAATACGATATGAGCAGAAAGAATGTCCTTTTTGGCCCGAAAATGGTACCATAAGGTTCCTTCAAGTACACCCGATTTTTCAGCGATGGAAGCGGTGGTTACCGCACTAAAACCTCTCTGATTGAAGAGGACGAGGCTTGTGGCCAATATTTTATCGCGGGTTTTCTGCGAAAACAAATCAAGGGTACCCGCAGTTAGCAAACCGCTCGCGGCGTCAGTCATGTGCTAATTGAGGTTTCATTTGTGCTGGTACACGTGGGTTCATAACACGAAACCAAAGCGGTGGAACTAAACTTAATAAAATGGAGGCCGGATAGCCCAAGGGTAGTGTGGGGCTTTCTTCATGGCTATTCAATACTTGGTACTTCTTTGCCGACCTGAAATGGTGATCACTGTGGCGAGTCAACTCGTACAATACGATTCGACCGATGTGAGAATTGGAATTCCAAGAATGGTGGGGCTGCACGCGCTCATACCGACCAGATTCCAATTTGTTCCGAAGTAATCCATAATGCTCGATGTAGTTGATACTCTCCAAAAATAAAAAGGCAATGGCCCCTGCGGCAGCAGCACATAGCATGGTTTCAATTGAGAAAAAATACCAAACCAGACCCAGGTATGCCGGTTGAAAAATATGGTACCATAGCATGTCGTTCTTTGAAGAAAGGAATGATCGTTTTTGCCGCTTCAGCAATTCTCCTTGCACACGCCATGCATTTCGGTATTGTTTAGTCACAGAAGAGAACCAAAAGCCATAAACCGTCTGATTATAACGTGCGGTTGCCCCGTCTTTGGGCGTTGCCACATTCATATGGTGACCGAAATTGTGCTCGATGAAAAAATGCATATATAGGCAAGGCATGTAGAGCAGCTTACTCATCAATCGTTCTGGCAACGATCTGCGGTGTCCCAACTCATGAGCGACATTTATTCCGTTGGTCGCGAGCAATATCCCCGCGGATAGTAACAATCCAACCAACTCAAAAATGGAGTACGATTGGGTGTCGACTTGGATAAAGAAGAAGGAAATCAAACCAAAAACAATCGGCACGTTTGCATAAAGCATCGCGTTAAAAATCCACATACCATTCTTTTTGACGGCATTATCGCTATCCAAGTTCGTTGTGCTCTCTCCCGCTAGAACGTCAAGCACGGGTAGGATAATGAACGCATAGAAGACAGCAGAATACGTCCAGATTCCTGTCGACGAAAAGGAGAAGTAAGCAGAAAGCGGTATGGTATAAGCTAAAAGGTATTTTAAATCTTTCACGGGTTCCTGTTTGGTTTTGGGTTTTTACCCAAGGCACAAGTTACTGCCGTTAGGGTGTACACCCAAAAAAACCAAAGAACCGATTATCTGTTCTGTTTTTTTCCGCTCAAATTGAAGCCCACGGAAATTGTCAGACGATATCCTGTTTCACGCATCTTCACAACGTCAAAGTAGTCACTGACGTCAATGATGCCATCCAAACCAGACTCTCTTGGACCCATTTTGTCTGGAACGAATGCAATGTTGATGGGCATATTAAGGTCTCCCTTCTTGTAATTGAAACCTGCCGCGAAAACAAATGAAAGTCCACTTGGAGAGAGATTGGGGCCTGTGGCAAACTCAAAACCGCTTTCTCCTCGAACCCCGACAAGACTAGAAAGTGACGGCAAAATCAAACCTTTTTCCATACCCGCGACCATGACAACCCACTCTACTAGGCCAACTACGGGACCACCTGTGTCGGCAAATCGTGTCTCGAACTGCCAGCCGTACTGTGTAGTCCAAGTAAATGGTAAGCTCCCGAAATCGCTAAATGCTAAACTATCCATTTCATGAACGCGATTCAAAAACTGAGAAGTGCTACCATCACCAACAAAAGTTAGGCCAAATCTAGGCCCAGAAAGGGTGGCAACATCACTGGTGGTGGCCCCTGAAGAGTCATTATTTCCTTGCAATGTCTGAGCTGAACTCGCCGAACAGAGCAGAAAGAGGGCAAAGAAACTGGAGATAATGTTTTTCATAATTTTAAAAATTAAGTCAAACATAAACACAAAAAAACCACTTCAAAAAGAACCTGAAAAATAACACCTCGAGACATCACCCGTTACCAAATTGAAATTACTCACCGCATAATGCTCAGCTTGAGATTATTTACTGCCGCAATCTGACAGGCGATTTTGCCGCTGAAAGTGCTTAAGAATCAATATTGATGGCGTTTCGAATTTCAGTGGAGTCCTAAGCACGGGCATTTGCCACCTGCGTTTTAATTAAGTCCTATCATGCCGCCATCTAGCTACTTTTGTGCCATGACCACCTGTACACGCTTGGCCTTCATTGGCCTCCTTTTCATAGCAAAATCAATCAGTGCCCAAACCCTTGACGACTTAGAGTTTGGATCCCCCGATGCCCTCGACATAGCTACTTGGAATATCGAGTGGTTTCCGAAGAACGGGAATGCCACTATCGAGCGAGTACAGACGATAATAGAGAACCTCGATATCGACCTCTGGGCCATCCAAGAAATTGACGATACAACAGCCTTCAAAGGAATGGTTGAAGGCATCGAGGGATACGACTATGTGCTCATGGACGGTTGGTTTGGGGGGCTGGTTTATGTTTATAAAACCGAAGCCATTGAGGTGCTTAATGCCTATGAAATCTATACCGCTTCGACATTTTGGAACCCTTTCCCTCGATCGCCCCTCGTGCTCCATTTTACCTTTGAAGGCCAAGTATTCTACGCTATCAATAACCACTTCAAATGTTGCGGGAATGGGTCCATCAATTGGTCAGATGCCAATGATGAAGAAACCCGACGCTACGAGGCATGCGTGCTGCTCAATGAATTCATTCAGCAAGGCCTGTCTGAGGAACGCGTCATCGTTTTAGGAGATTTAAATGACCTCATTCAAGAACCGATTGCCAACAACGTATTTGCATCTTTTTTGGACTTGCCCAATGAGTACGTGTTTGCTGATATGTCCATCGCAGAGGGGGCAAGTTCGGGGTGGTCTTTCCCGGGATGGCCTTCGCACCTCGACCACTTGCTTCTTTCCAATGAATTATTTGATGATTTTGCATCCCCTTCCACAGTTGTGTCGTGCTTTGACATCGCATCGTACATGCCGGGAGGTTGGTCTGAGTTCGACACCAATGTCAGTGATCACCGCCCTGTCATTCTCAAATTACACATCGCGCCTACAGCTGTGGAATCAATGTCCGCTTCAGATCGATCTGCCAACCTGGTTGGAATCACCGACGCGGTGGGGCGTATCTGCACCTACACCCCGGGTCGGATGCTCCTTTATCACTTTGACGATGGGTCGGTCAAAAAAAACGTGAGCCTGAGCGCCGAGCCGCCATATTGATTCAGTCGCTTGGTGCCGAAATCCCTCGAGCACGTTCAATCAGCTCCCGCATCATATCCTCTGGCTTGTTGTCAGGAGGTCCACCCTGTGCTTGTTCAAACCCATACGGAGCATCCGGTCCTCGGTCATCGAGGTTGAAGCGAAAGACGTAATCATCAGGATTTGTTGCCTTGCCGGAGAACGTACCAAACCTAAGATCGTTTAACTGCAATTGGCCGTCTTCTCTAATCACCGCATTGAAGTAGCCCGCGCTGAACCACCGCAGGACCGCGAGGGTCTCGTCGGTTTCTAAGTTGTGCAGTAGTTCGTAGCCTTTAGGAATGGAATGAAAGCTGGGGAGTATCTCATCGTAAATGGAATACTGTGCTAGCAAGAATTCATCATCAGCATCCACCACGGCATTCCAGAGGATGTTATTGAAAATAGTTGGAGTTATGCAAAGCGAGGTATAGACAATTCCTTGGCCAGAGAGCGTCTGCTTTAAAGTGGCCTCAACGCGAGCTTGATTCCAAACAGTCAAAGCGAGGTACAGTGAACTCAATGCAAGGCCGGCCCCATTCCACCATCGACGGCGACCGTCATTTCGCCCAAAGCAAGCGGCGACCAAAAGGCAAATCAAAAATGGAACAGTGTAAATTGGGTCTACAACAGAGATGGTCCCCCACGCCACGCGTAAATCGCTGAACGGCGCAAGGACCTGTGTGCCATAAGTAGTGAAACAGTCAAGCAAGATGTGGGTGAAGAACCCCCAGAAGAAAAGTTGGATCCAGCCCTTCGTGTCGGTTTCAGGCTGTACCCACTTACCACTGAAGTAACGACGCTTGCCATGGCGCCAGCACAACCAAGTCGCCGCGGGGAAATAAAGCAGAACCGGTAAGAACCCACCTGGAGAAAAGAGTTGGGTCAAAAAATTAATCACAAAACCCAAAACAACCACGGCGAAGGCTTTAGCTGCCATTGCAATTTTAGCATGGTGTGAATTGCAGTACAGCCAGTCGGTAACCCACCCAAAAAATAAGGATCCTATAACCGTAAACGTGAGCGAATGGCTTATTCCCCGGTGGAAAGCTAAATTGTCCAATTCACTCAAAAAAAATTGGCCCAGCACATCCATGTCGGGTAATGTTCCCGCAATTGCTCCCCAGACCATCGCGCGGTTACCCAGTTTTTTACCTAAAACCGCCTCACCAACTGCAGCACCCAACACGATTTGCGACAACGAATCCATGTGGCGAAGGTCGCTCAGAGATCGCAAGCACAAGCGACGACGAAGCAAAAACGATTGCGAAATAGTAAGATATTATCAAACCTTATGGCGTAGCTATACCTTGTGTGCATGATTAGATTTAAAACCTCCGGTTGGATCGTCTTACTAACGATTTGTATTTCTGGATGCGAGACGCCGCAAATTCCTAGCTCCAATCCAACTGAACAGCAAACTGACACACTAACGGTCATCGCTTCTCGGCTTTGGTCTAGCAATACGTACCAAACCTACCTTGAACCCATCGCCAAATCAGAGGGTTGCGCCATCAGATGGATCAACGCTTCAGCAGTTAATGCAATTGAATTGGCTTCAATCCTGCCGGAAGCAGACGGAGTTCTATTAACAGGCGGAGCTGATATCCACCCAGAACGCTATCAACAAGCGGAAGACACCATTGTCTGCGGGGTGATTGAGCCTGAGAGAGACCAGTTGGAATCCTTACTTCTGCAATGGGTAGACAAGATGAAGACACCGTGTTTGGGCATCTGCCGTGGCATGCAATTTATGAATGTGCACAATGGTGGAACCCTTCACCCCCATCTACCAGCAGTGTTAGGTAACGATTTGCACCGTGCTGGTGATGAGGCTTCGCATCGAGATACGCTGCACACTGTAGTCGCCACTAAATCGTTGTTTGGTGTATTTGCCGGTGACACCTCCTTCGTTGTTTCCCATCACCACCAAGGTGTGAATCAGTTGGCAACGCCTCTTGAAGCATGGGCCATTAGCCCCGACGGACTTGTCGAGGGGATCCGTCGGTCTGACACCATCGATTATCCCTGTTACCTGGGAGTACAATGGCACCCTGAACGTTCCGCTGCATCACAACCGATGGTCGAATCCATGGGCTTGACCTTTATTGAATCTATGGCGGCCGACTTGAGATAATCGACTTTTTGTAACGTCATCAGACCGTCAACATAAATGCTATCGATGACGTGCAAATGCCCACTACCGAATCAGCTCGAATTCAATCTAAACGAGTAAATCGTCATGTTTTGTTTGCCACCTAAATGTAATGTGCGTCAATCACCTGAGGTCGTACATTGCTCCATACTCTCTTCCATGAAGAAATATGAATTTTATGGCCTCAAAGCCAAAGTCGGGATTTACTGCCCTATGAATTGGGAAACATCTGGCTCAGCCCTGTTCATTCTTCCATCACCGATATCAGTATTAAATGGCAATTAATTATTTAGAAACGTAAAATCATGCGCTTAGCTATTCTAAAGGCTCGACAAGGCAAAAATTTCAATCATCTTTTGAAAATGACAGAAAAACACCTCTTATACAGCATACTGCTCACCTGCTTGCTCAGTGCTTCAACACTCTCAGCTCAACTAACCAACGAATCCCTCATCGTCAGCGGCCAAACCCGTACCTACTTACAGTACGTTCCTGTTGATTTTGATACCGATGAAGGGGTGCCATTGGTGCTATGCTTTCACGGCGGTT
>DIHQ01000012.1 GCA_002420235.1 Flavobacteriales bacterium UBA5692 | reverse complement strand
GCTACCACAAAGTGGATTTGATGCTCGACAAAGGAATGCACCAGTACCAATTAATCATCGACCGGGTGGAGCAACCCGACCCCTCCCACATGGACCGAGTGTCCAACGGATTTGGAGGGTTGAATTCGTTGCTCCAAGTGGGCTCAGATGCTCCGCCTCTCAACTTGAATGTTGAGTACATCCCTAGTGCTAATGCTAGATCCAGTGAGAGCTCCGCCAGCCTTTTGAGCCGAACGGCCCCCAATGCATACTTCTACGCGTGGTGGAATAATAATATCTACGGGTATGGGCAGGCGGATTCAACCGGGGTGTTTTCCTTAGAAATCCCTGCAGGAGCATCCGGTGAGAAGCGTTCATACATTCGCATTTGGACCTCGACCGATTCCAACAAAAGCCAAGCCCAACTGATCCCTTTGAACGCGGGTCAACCAGTTACCAAGACAGACCAACTCGACCGGCATGATTGGCATACCATGATCATGTACTTTTTAATTGTAGATCGATTCAAAAATGGCGATTCGACAAACGACTGGAAATGTGAAGACCCGGGCGTTCACTCAAAGGCCAATCACCATGGAGGCGACTTCTCAGGTATTAAATCTTCACTGGACTATATCCATGACCTGGGAGCCAATACTATCTGGGTTAGTCCCATAACCCCCAATCCAGACGGAGCTTGGGGGTATTGGTCCGACCCTACCTCTAAAGTAACCAGCAAATTCAGCAGCTACCACGGCTACTGGCCCATCGCATCTACCGGAACAGACAGGAGGTTCGGCACCATGCATGAGTTCAACGACCTCGTGGATGCCATACACGAAAGAAGGCAGAACATATTGATTGATTACGTCGCCAATCACGTGCACGAGGAGCATCCCATATACCAAGAACATCCGGATTGGGTCACCAACCTCTACTTACCCGATGGTTCTTTGAATACACAATTGTGGGACAAACAGCGCTTAACAACTTGGTTCGACACCTTCATGCCCACCCTAGACTTGGAACGAACCGAGGTGTATCAGACCATGACCGATAGCGCGGTATGGTGGATTGAAAACACACACATCGACGGATTCCGACACGACGCAACGAAACACATCCCTGAGGTGTTTTGGAGAACATTAACACTGAAAGTGCGCAAGAAACAGTGCCAGCCAATATTCCAAATTGGCGAGACGTATGGCGCTCCCGAATTGATTCGTAGTTACCTCTCCAATGGCATGCTCAATTCCCAGTTTGACTTCAATTTGTACGATGCACTTGTTGCTGCATTTACATCTGAAACAGCCAACATTTCAGCCTTAATCGATGTCGCGAATCAGAGCCTCGACACATACGGCGCTCACCACCTCATGGGTAACATCACAGGCAACCAAGACCGCCCAAGATTCACATCAATAGCCGATGGCAGCCTCGAGCCCGGTGAAAACACCAAATTCGCCGGGTGGACACGAGCCATCGAACACCAAGGCAGTGTTGGCTACCAAAAAATGAGCTGGCTCATGGCCTTTTTGATGTCGAGTCCGGGCATTCCCTGCATTTACTACGGTGATGAAATCGCAGACGTCGGCGGCAACGATCCCGACAACCGCCGAGTGATGCGTTTCGACGGTTGGAACGAAGAAGAGGCTTGGATCCACCAGTGGACCAAGAAGTGGATTGCCTTGAGAAAGGAACGCATGAGCATGCTTTATGGCCAGACGTCTTATTCCGAAATGGCACCAGGCTTACTAGCCATTCACCGAAACTACTTAAACGAAAGCACCTGGGTGCTCATCAATACCACAGAACAAACTTATGACCTTGCACTCGACACCGATGAACCTCTAAAGCCTTTGATTGGCACATTAGAAGCCACTACATCAGGCGGATTCACTCTTCAGGCAGGGTGCGCCGCTGCTTTTGATGTTTGCCCACGAGTGCGACTTCGAAGTTCAGATCAATCCTCAGCGACGAAATCATCCAGGATGTAACGCCACTGCAATATCCACTCACCGTCGCCAAGGTTGTATTGTTTGGTCAAGCGCAACTGACCGGGCAGGCGTTCCAAACGTAGCCTTTCAATCGCTGCCGCTCCATCAACCGTGCCTCCACGCGTCAGATTGACTGCGAGGCCTTTCGGCGCAGCAAACCATTGACTTTCGATTCGCTGGCCATCTTGAATCGCCGTCATATCTAGAGCACTTGCGTTGAAATTCCACGACCACATTTGCGCCTCTTTAACGATGCCTTCCGCCATTTCCTTTGCGAATTGCAATACAAATCCATCTTCGGCCCCACTGCGTTTCCCGTCCAATCGCGCATCAACAGTGTTCAGGGCCCCGTCCTCATCCGATGGAATCTCAAAGCGTCCAACGTAGGCACCTTCCAAAGTAAACATCCAATCCGGAGCCTGACCACAGACAGGTGAATTGAACCCTAGAGCACAAATTACCAAGAACAGAAGAGTCTCGGAGTGAAGTATTTTGACAATCATGAGAAGCAGTTTGTGCCTTAAATTTCGGTCATGAATTTGAAATCTGTACTTATTGGCGTGTTCGGTTTGGCTTCAATGGCTGCCACAAGTCAAACAACTTGGGAAATTGGCAACACGACTTTGACCGAATACGATTTGGTCACCGGTATGCAAATCCCGTGGGAAATCTTGTGGGGACCGGATGATCACCTTTGGATGACGTCAAGGAAAGGTGAGGTCTTGCGCATCGACCCCACGACCGGCGACTACACCACCGTTCTTGAAAAAAACGTCATGAACGGCGGAAACGGCGAACCGGGTATGCTGGGAATGGTAATGCATCCGGACTGGGAAACGACACCGAAAGTGTACCTGGTGTACTGCGCGGGCAGTTCGTGGAGCGGCCAAGAGTACCTCAGTGTTTTTGATTGGAATGGAACCGAGTTGACCAATGAAGAGTACCTGCTAACCCTCGACGCAGGTGGCATACACAATGGAAGCCGGCTTCTCCTATTACCAGACAACACATTGCTAATGACCGCCGGAGATGTAGGAGCATCGTCCCTTTCTCAATCCATGAACTCATTACAGGGTAAGACATTACGTTTGAACCTAGACGGTAGTATCCCGGAAGATAACCCCTTCCCTGACTCGTACATCTACACCCTCGGAAACCGCAACAGCCAGGGATTGGCGTTGGGTCCCAATGACATCATTTATGCCAGCGAGCACGGGCAGAATTCCAACGATGAATTCAACATTGTTGAAGCCGGTGGGAACTACGGCTGGCCTCAGGTCGAAGGGTTCTGTAACACCACCGCGGAGTTGGAATTTTGTGAGGAAAACAACGTTATTGAGCCGCTAAAGGCGTGGACCCCGTGCATTGCCGTGAACGGCATTGAATACTACAACCACGAAGCCATTCCAGAATGGCAGAACAGCATCCTGCTGTCAGTTCTAGGAGGATTGGGTGGGCAATACGAGCGTTTGAGTGTTTTACACTTGTCTGAAGATGGTTTCAGTGTCACGAGTGAAGACCAGTACTTCTCAAGTTTCAATCAACGGATTCGAGATGTCGCAGTCAATCCCTATACCGGTTCGGTTTACGTTGCTTTCAATGGTACGTCCTACCCTGGAAGCGGTCCAAATATCATTAAGGAATTTCGAAACGAGGCTTTTGCGTCTGCAGTGGCTGAAATACCTGCCCAACTCAAACCATTGGCTTTTCCAAACCCTTGCACGGACCGTATTCAATTTGAATGGGAAAATGACTTAGCCGGTGTCGAATACACAGTCTATGCATTTAGCGGTGAAAGCATAGCGCAAGGTCAGGTCCTTAATCAGCCTCTTGTTTTAGAAACAGGTGATTGGTCAGTTGGATCATATTTCATTGTCCTTTCCCACTCCGAAGGTGAGCGTTCAGCCACCTTTCAGGTAGCACGAGGAGAATGAGCTTGTCTGTTAAGTGGCACGTTGCCATTGCTATAACCCTTGGAATATCGCTAGAGCTGTCTGCTCGAGGTCTGCAACAAATTGACACCACCGCCGTCGAAGTAGCCGAAGTTTTAGCCCTGCGAATTCCAACGATTCAAGCCAAAGCAGCAACGAATATTCACCTGCTTGATTCTGCGTTATTGCAAAACGGACATTCCCCTGATCTCCAGGATGCATTAAATTGTATTCCAGGGGTTTTTATGGAGACAAGAGGGACAGGTGGATCGAGGCGTTTACAAATGCGAAGCAGTGGCTTGAGGTCACCCTTCGGAGTGCGAAACATTCTCATGCTCATGGACGGTTTTGTCTTAACTAATGCGAGTGGTAATAGCCCTCTCGAGATGTGGAACCCCCAGTGGATTTACAGTTTAGAAATCGTAAAAGGACCAGTTGGTGCTCTCTATGGAAATGCCTATGGTGGAGCGCTCTTAGCGACGTCTCTCCCTGATTTAAAAGCTATCAAAACATCAACGCATTGGTACACTACACTGCGCAGTCAAGGCCTTGGTTTGATGAACGCATGGGCCCAAGAGTCCGGCATTTCGCATACTCAAAAATCTGAAAAATCCGAAAATCGATACCTGCACATTCGTGCATTTTGGAATGATGCCGACGGATATCGAGACCAAGAGTTCAATTATAAAAATCAAGCTGAATTGCATCTACTAGACGAGCCAAGGCAAAATGCTAAGACCCATTTATGGCTCGGTTGGATGAGAGCAAACTGGGGCTTACCCGGGTCGCTAAATGAGGAAGATGCAACCGAGCGTCCAACGAGGGCCCCAGGCTCGAATTACGATGCACATGTAGAACGCACCAGAACATGGTTCGGTTGGAGTCGAAAGGCGAATAAAGCTACAAGCCAAAACGGAGTCTGGCTCTACGGACAATTGACGAACAAACACAATCCATTTGGAACTTCTCCATTTTTTAATGGTGTTAAAGACGAATCAGAAGAATTTATCTCCGCAAGGTGGTGGCGAGCAAAATCGTACCTTTTTGGAAGCAATAGTAAATTCACTTTCGATCAGTCTGTAATTGCTCGATACGAATGGTTTGATATAAGTGAACGTGATAATATACCAGGCTCAGACGACTTGAGATACGACATCCAATCATGGACTCAAAGTCACTGGGCGGCTATTGGTGGAAGGTTGGAATTAGGCGAAAGGTGGCAAGTAGATGCACAATTGGCATTGGAACACATGAGCCGAAATTCAAAGGGATCGCGACAGGTAATTGCAGACAGCATTGCCGGATATGCAGAAAATTATTCTGTGCTCGATCCACTTCCCTTTGCTCAGGTGTCGTACTTATTTTTGCCAGGATTGCGCGTTTTTGCACAATGGGGCAATGGAGGAAGCCATCCGACAACATTCGAATTGGTCGATCCCGATGATTACGAACCTTACAATCTCGAGCCCGAAGAAGCTAATTCCTATGAAATTGGAGCTCGCTGGCTAAAAAATACTCGTGCTTCGACCATAGAGCTAACAGCACAGGGATATCATCAGCGCGTAAATCAAGCAATTACACGTATTCCAGGCACAAATGAGGAGCCTATTATGGGTAATGTCGATAGCCTTCACATGAGTGGAATTGAAGTAACTATTGCCGTCGAACACGTATTTGATAGCGGCATACGCTTCGAAATTCAGGGATGGGGAAATTTAAATCGTCACGCCTTTGAATCTTACGATGATTTCTTCATTTTGCCTTCATCAGGATCGATAAGAACGAATGCACTTCCAGGCACGCCTCTGCATACAGCAGGCACAAGGGGAACAATGCAAAAAAAAGAGTGGACATTGGGATGGCAACATCAATGGCTAGATGAAATCAAATTACACGATGACAAGGATGATTGGGCACAAGAACAACACCGTGTTAATCTATATGTCCAGCGAGATTTTAAATCGCACACAATTCAAATTGGAATTAGAAACGCGTTGAATACTTCATTTTCAGGTTGGCTGCAAACAAATGGATTTGGTGGGAAGTATTACAATCCTGCTCCACCAAGAACTATTTGGCTAAATCTTCGGTGGAGACTCAATTGATGATTTCAATCTCCGTTCGCCGATTAATTGCGCGCCCCTCTGGGGTTTCATTCGTTGCAATAGGATGAGACATACCGAATCCAATGGTTTCCATTCGACTCATTTCAATCCCTTGTTTTGTAAGAAATTCAGCCACGGCTAGAGCACGTTCTTCGCTGAGAATTTGATTTTGCTGGGTATTCCCCTCTCCATCCGTATAGCCGGCAATGCGAATGCGCACTTCAGTCCGTAGCATGGTTCGAGCCAATTGTTCGAGGTCCGGTTGAAAACGAGCGTCCAACACCGCCGAAGAACGTTCAAAACGAACATCGTTAAGTACGAGGACGGTTCCGATTTCAAGATGTTGTAAACCAATAGAAACAAACGGCTCATGCCCATCGGTAGGATTGAGGGTTTTTGAATAAAAGCCATAGCCCTCCTCTTCGATTTGTAATATCACATGTTCAGTAGCCGGAAAGGTTAACGTAAACGCTCCATCTACCTGTGAACTCGTCTGTATGCCTATTGTATTCCCAAGGCTGTCTAAAACTTGAACGGATGCTCGGATGGGACGCTGAGAGTCGGCATCCCGAACTTCACCACGCCACAGCGCTACTGACTCAGCCAATGCGTGCACCGGCAATTCAAATTGCCACAGATCTAGGTTCCCGGGTTCATCGCGATCGGTCGCAAACAATGCAGTTCTCCCGTCGGGAAACACCTGCAGGCTATTCTCATCACCGTTAGAATTGATAGGAAATCCAAGGTTTTCCGCCTGTGACCACGAACCGTCCGGTTGACGGCGAGAAACAAAGAGGTCCAAACCGCCCATTCCTGCGTGGCCGTTCGATGCGAAGTAAAGCGTTCTACCATCGCTGTGGAGAACGGGGTTTTCTTCTCGACCGAAGGTATTGATGGTCGGGGGCAACCGAGTCGGACGGCTCCAAGAACCGTCGCCTTGATGCTCCGATTGGTAGATATCTTGTACCACCCGACCTTCTTGGGTCCGATAGGCCCGGACAAAAAACAACCAGTGCCCGTCCGCACTCAGTGAAGGCTGGCTTTCCCAAGCCTCGCTGTTGATATCCGTTAAGTTGACTTCCTGCTTAAAACGCTGATCTAAGACGTCAAAATCAGCGCAGAACAAGTCACAACTGCCTTCGCCCACGCGCCTCCCGTACCCTCCATCCAAGCCGTCGCATGCGGTGAAAATAAGCTGCCGACCGTCACCACGTACCGTTGGTGCCCCTTCGTTACCGAGCGTATTGATCTCAACCAATGCGCGTAAAACATTCCACGAGCCATCCTCAGATAGTTTCGCCTCGAAAAAATCTTCTTGACCACTTATGCGAGCATCCCCACCAATTTGACGCGTAAAAATCATGTGATCGCCTGTGACAGATAGGGCAGGATAATATTCTGGTGCCCCGGTATTTACATTCCCTTGAAGTGACGCGAGATCCAATTCGACAGGCTCCTTTATCGCCTGCGCGGCAAATCGAATCGAGGAATTGAGCAACGAATCTGAGATAACCGCATCTTCAATCAATGAATAAGCTACTTCGTAACGTCCTGCCCTGAATTCTAGCATCGCAAGTTTATCCCTCCATTTCCCGAGCAGCTGTTCATTGCATATTACGGCTTGATTCAAAGCGGTCGCCGCGGCAAGCCATTCAGAACGCCCCTCGTGAAGCTGACTCATTAGCATCCAGGCATCCGCATAAGTTGGAAAAGTCTCCAATACCTTATTCACCGCATCAAGTGCCCCGATCACATCACGGTCCATGTACATTTCAACGGCTTCATCCAATTGCTTTTGCATGCGCCTCGAAATTTTAAATTGAGCCACGGCTTCAAATGCAGTCGCTATTAAAAATAACAGCACCAAACATGATCGTATATAATTCGCGGAGGACCTTGCGCTGTGAGTGAGGTCATGATGGGGTTTGTGCATGTTCCCAAAATAGTCTTCTTTTAAGCAATTCAAATACCATGCCGAAGGATACCGTTCACATTGGTTTGTTATCGGATACTCATAGTTATTGGGACGATCGAATGACCTATCACTTGAAAGATTGTGATGAGATTTGGCATGCTGGAGATCTAGGCAGCCTATTTGTTTTCGACACCATGCAACAACTCGGGGCAAAGCTCAGGGTTGTATTCGGGAACATCGATGATCACCATGTGCGTTCAGAAACAGAGGAAATCCTCCAGTGGGAACTCCAGGGCATTCGTTTTTGCATGACCCACATAGGTGGTCGCCCGGGCCGGTACGCCAAAGGCATTCGTAATCTACTGAACTCCATCCGCCCTGACGTCTTTGTTTGCGGACACAGCCATTTGCTCAAGGTTCAGCATGACGACAGTTTTGGTGGTTTATACATAAACCCTGGTGCAGCTGGCACGCAAGGATTTCACCAAAAGCGAACTCTAATAAAGTTCTCATTGATCCGAGGATCAGTAAGCCAAATGCATGTTATCGAACTCGGTGACAGAAGAAAAAAGCCCTGAACAACGAATAATTATGTATACTTGTTGTGTCTTTGCGGATAGCAGGCCATCAGTTTGTACGATTAAGTACATCATCTTTTCCCTCAAACACCTTTTAAGTCATCGTTTCCAAATTGGAAATAGGAACTGCTAAAAGCATGGAAGAAACAAACAAGATTATACGATTACTGGATGTATGACATCATTGAACTTAACGCAAAGAAAGTTCCTGAACTAAAGGAAATTGCGAAGAAAATAGGCGTAGCACGAGCAGAGAAGTTGAAAAAACAAGATCTCGTCTATAGCATTTTGGACGAACAAGCACTGCAGCCTTCCGATGCTAAAAAAGCTGCCGTGAAAACTAAGAAGGACGGAGACGTGGGAAAGCGCACCCGCAACACCCGGAGCAACAAATCTGAATCTGCTGCCAAGGAAAAGGCCCGTGACCCGAAATCGGAGGACAGTTCTAGCTCATCCGACGAAAAAAAGGAGCGCAAACCAGGCGATGCCATCCGCGAACGGCGTCAACGTCGCAAAGCAGCTGAAGAATCAGCCGAAACAATCAAATCAGGGGAAGAAAAAGAGGCCGCGACTGACGAAAAAGGCAACGAGCGACGCAACGAGCGACGCAATGAGCGCAGTAACGATCGTAGGAATGACCGACGTAACGATCGAAACAACGATCGAAACAA
>DIHQ01000163.1 GCA_002420235.1 Flavobacteriales bacterium UBA5692 | reverse complement strand
GCTTGCGAATTTGATTATTCTGGATCCCAAGCCCTGCGGTCACTTCGCGAAGAAGGTATCGAAACTACCCTGATCAATTCTAATCCTGCGACCATCATGACCGATCCGGTCATGGCGGATTACGTGTACCTCGAGCCGCTGGAACCCGCTTCCATCGAAAAGGTCCTCGAGCAGCACCCTAATATCGATTCGGTTTTACCGACTATGGGAGGCCAGACGGCACTGAATCTCTGCATACAATGCGACGAGATGGGTATTTGGAAAGAGCACAATGTGCGTATGATCGGGGTAGATATTGATGCGATTGAAATCACTGAAAACCGCGAGCGATTTCGCGATTTAATGGAATCGATGGGCATTCCCATGGCTCCGCAGGCCACTGCGAAGAGTTTCCTCGAAGGAAAAGAGGCGGCGCAGCAATTTGGATTCCCTCTGTGTATTCGTGCAAGCTACACCCTGGGTGGTGCCGGCGCTAGTATTATCCATGATTCAGCTGATTTTGATGAGGCATTGACCCGTGGCTTGCATTTGAGTCCGATTCACGAGGTCATGATTGACAAGGCGGTCATGGGTTGGAAAGAGTACGAGCTAGAGTTGTTGCGCGACAGCAACGATAACGTGACCATTATTTGTTCCATCGAGAATTTTGACCCGATGGGTATCCACACTGGGGACAGCATCACAGTTGCTCCGGCGATGACGCTTAGCGACACCACTTTTCAGCGCATGCGAGACATGGCCATTCGCATGATGCGAGAAATTGGGGATTTTGCAGGGGGATGTAATGTTCAATTTGCAGTTTCAAACGATGAGAATGAGGACATAATCGCAATTGAAATCAACCCTCGTGTCAGCCGTTCATCAGCACTCGCATCAAAGGCCACCGGATACCCGATAGCGAAAATTGCCGCTAAGCTCGCCATCGGCTATCATCTTGATGAATTACCTAATCCCATCACTGGCACGACGAGTGCGATGTTCGAACCCACTCTTGATTATGTGGTTGTCAAGGTTCCACGGTGGAACTTTGATAAGTTCAAAGGAGCTAACCGCGAGCTGGGATTGCAGATGAAAGCAGTTGGCGAGGTTATGGCTATTGGCCGTTCATTTCAGGAGGCTCTCCAAAAAGCGGCTCAGTCGCTGGAAGTTGGCCGCAATGGCTTAGGCTGTGACGGACGTGAATTGCGGGACCAAGACGCGATTTTTAACAGTCTGCGGCATGCCAGTTGGAACCGACTTTTTCATCTGTACGATGCAATGAAGCTGGGTATCCCAATCCGTAAAATTTACGAGATAACGAAAATCGACCCTTGGTTCCTGAGGCAGATTGAAGAGCTCGTTCACCTCGAAGAGGAGATTGGAAAGTACACACTTGACACCATCCCAGAGGTGGTGATGCGAGAGGCTAAGCAAAAAGGCTATGCTGACCGACAGATCGCCCATATGCTAGATTGTCTCGAGTCAGAGGTGCATACCCACCGCGTTAAACTAGGCATTATACGAACCTATAAACTTGTAGATACTTGCGCGGCGGAATTTCCAGCAAAAACCCCTTACTACTATTCGACATTTGAAGTCGAGAATGAGAGTATTGTCACGGACAAGAAGAAAATTGTGGTCTTGGGCAGTGGCCCCAATCGGATTGGACAGGGCATCGAATTTGACTATTGTTGTGTGCATGGCGTTCTCGCAGCGAAGGAATGTGGTTTCGAGACTATCATGATAAATTGCAATCCCGAAACGGTTTCAACGGATTCTGATACCGCGGATAAATTGTATTTCGAGCCGGTATTCTGGGAGCACATCTACGATATCATTTTGCATGAAAAGCCAGAGGGTGTCATCGTTCAGCTGGGTGGCCAGACTGCATTGAAATTGGCCGAAAAGCTTAATCGATATGGTATAAAAATCATCGGTACGAGCTACCGCGCTCTTGATCTCGCAGAGGACCGCGGTTCGTTCTCAACCCTGCTTCGTGATGAGGGCGTTCCTTACCCCGACTTTGGAGTAGTGGAAACCGCGGATGAGGCCAACGAGCTAAGTAAGAAACTAGGCTTTCCACTTCTTGTTCGACCCAGCTATGTCTTGGGCGGACAGCGCATGAAAATTGTCATCAATGAGGATGAACTCGAGCGACATGTAATCGATATTTTCAGAGATATGCCCGAGAACAAAGTTTTGCTCGATCACTACCTCGATGGTGCCATTGAATGCGAGGCTGATGCCATCTGCGATGGAGATGAGGTTCGCATTATCGGCATTATGCAGCATATTGAACCGGCGGGCATTCACAGTGGCGACAGCTATGCTGTGTTGCCGCCTTATAACTTGGGCGATTTAATAATCAGCCAGATTGAGGAATACACCAAGCGCATTGCCTTGGCTCTGGAGACGGTGGGCCTAATCAACATTCAATTCGCTGTGAAAGATGATCAGGTGTATATCATCGAAGCGAATCCGCGTGCGTCGCGCACCGTGCCATTCATTGCAAAAGCCTATGGTGAGCCTTATGTGAATCACGCTACCAAGGTGATGATGAGCGAGGCGAAGTTGAAAGACTTGCCTTATAACCCCAAACTGAAGGGTTATGCAGTCAAAATTCCTGTTTTTTCATATGAGAAATTCCCAGAGGTCAACAAGGAGTTGGGTCCAGAAATGAAGTCCACAGGGGAGGGCATTCGTTTCATTCCCGATTTACGAGATCCATTCTTCCGGAAGGTCTACAGCGAGCGGAATTTGTACCTCAGTAAATGACGTGAATGGGATTGATTCGACTCATTGCTACAGCTGCGTTGGTGTGGTTTGTGTTTCGATGGTTGGACCGTTTTTTCGGTGGCCCGCGAAAGGGCCCACGTAAGCACACAACAGACCATGACACGAAAAGCGGTGCTCAGCAGCGGTCCTCCTCACCCAAAGAAGATGGCTTAGGAGATTATGTGGATTTCGAAGAGATTAATGAGCCTTGAGGGCGTTCCCCGTAACTTGGGCCCTAATCTGATTTACGCATGGAGCGATTGAAATATCATTTTCAAAAATATGCGATGCACTACGTTGCGGTGCTTGTTTTTTATGCCATCGCTGCTGCGTTGCTCTCCAAGTCGTTCGACGGCTACGTGGTGCGACAAGGGGATCATCAGAATTGGGTGGGCATGAGCAAGGAGGCAAGTGATGCAAGGGCTTTGTTCGGAAAACACATGGACTGGACGAATTCTATGTTTGGGGGAATGCCCACCACCCATATCAATGCTTCCAAACCTGCTTTTGATGTGGTCAGCCAATGTAAGCGGTTGATTAATTTACTTGCCGGTTCTAGCGGTATTTCGGTGTTTTGGTTAGCGATGCTCGGCGGGTACATCCTAGCCCTCGCCTTGGGAGTGTCACCCTGGATTGCTTTGCTATGTGGTATTGGAATAGGGTTAAGCTCATTTGAGGTGCTGTACTTTTCCGCAGGGCACAATACCAAAGTACAAGCCGTTGCATACATGCCCTTCGTTCTAGCAGGTGTGGTTTGGGCGTACCGCGAACGTTTGTATTTCGGCATTGGTCTCGCAGCCTTCGCGACCGCACTGCACGTGTCATGTGGTCATCCCCAGATGACGTACTATTTGATTTTCTTACTCGTGGCGATTGGAATTACCGAGACTTGGCGAATGGTGATGCAAGAGAAAGACGTGTCGAAGGCTTTACGTGTGAATGCTATGATACTATTGGCGGGTATAATTGGCGTATTGCCCCACAGCGCTCACCTGAAGGAAACCAAGGAATATGCACAATATACCATCCGTGGTGAGCGAATTTTGGAGGATGCAACGAAGGTAGAAGTACCCTCTGGGCTGGATCGTGATTACATCTTGGAGTATAGCATAGCAGATGGTGAATGGCTGTCTATCATGTGTCCGAACATAAAGGGGGGTAATAATCCATTGTACTGGGGTGAGCAGTCCTTTTCGGGTGGAGCATTTTACTTTGGTGCTATACTCGTGGCCTTGTTTTTCATGTTTTTGGTAGCTGGTCGGGATCGCCTACGGTGGCCGCTCTTACTTATTACGTTACTTGCTATTCTCCTAAGTCGTCGGAGCGGAGGCACCGTAGTCGATTTTTTCTTAGACTATGTGCCCGCTTTCAATAAGTTCCGGGATACAAAGATGATGTTGGTTTTGGTGCTCATGACAGTGTCCATGGGAGCAGCACTTGGTTTAAAGGAAATGATTTCCGAAACGAGCCTGAAAGGGGGGGTATCTCCTCAGCGCCGTTGGTGGTGGCTGGGTAGCTTGTTGGCTTTGATTTTTCTTTTTGTGGGGTTTTATGGTATTCCAGATTTATTTTTTGATTTCCAATCCTCCATTCGCCAAGATATTGCTATTGAGCAACTGGGTTACCAAGAAGCGATTAGCCGTCGATTAGAGGTATTTCGTGCAGATGTTTTGCGAACTCTGGGTTTGCTCGTGGTTCTGTTATCTGTAATAGCCGCTTTGTTGTGGAACAAGCTGAAGCCGGCCTTTGCATTAGTCATTTTGACTTTTATCACTACTGCCGACCTATGGATTGTCGATGGCCGGTATTTTAATCAGGATAAGGTAAATGGGATGTACCGCAATTGGGTTAAAGCGGTGGACCATGCATTCCCATTCGTCCCTGATTCGCTGATGATGAAGCTACTAGCCCAAGATTTCAATGCCCATCCTGAGAATGAGCTGCGCGCTAGCGAGCTGTATGATTTGTATCTCGCACGTTTAGAAGGCATCCGATTAACTCGTGCAGAAAAGGATCGCTTGAAATCCATAAGTCAATTTGGTGCGATGCGCTTCAGCTCGCCGTATCGCGTTCTGCGATGGGATAATCCGTTTACGGATGCCTCAACTTCATACTTCTTCCAAAGCATTGGAGGATATCATGCAGCCAAGCTGCGACGTTATCAGGATTTTATTGATCGGATTCTCATGCCGGAGCGAGTTCGCTTTACAGAGAAGATTCAATCAAGCGGAACCGAGGAGGCTTTTGCATCGCTCGTAGGACACAAAATGCTGAATACTCGATACATACTGTTTGGTCAAATGGCGGATCCAGTGGCTGTACCGGGTACACCGGGTTACGCCTGGTTGGCAAGCGAACTCGATTGGGCAGATTCAGACGACGATGAAATGGTTAAAACCAGTGCTTTGGACGAGCCGAGTCAGGTGGTCTTACATTCGGATTATCGAGTTCTTTTGGATGGAGTTTCTCCAGGTACTACAGGGAGCATCGAATTGGTGACTTACACGCCAGATTACTTAGAGTATCGTGCTAATTTGTCTGCGACTGGCTTGGGTGTTTTTTCTGAAATTTGGTATCCCGAGGGGTGGACGGCCCGTATCGATGGCGAGCCGGTTGAAACCTTGCGCGCTAATTACCTGTTAAGGGCATTAAAGGTTCCCGCTGGTGAGCACACCATCACTTGGGAGTATGCTCAAAAGCGATCACCTCTAATGGATGCACTCTTCAATTTGTTTTTGGTGCTCTTTGTTTTGGGTACAGGCTGGTGGGGCTGGAAAGAATCGAATGAAGAAAAACAATCACAAACCGACAGGCTCTAGTGCCTCAACTCTAACTGACGGGACGATAGTCAGCTGGCATTGGGGCCCCGGTGCTGTCGAAGCAGTAGATTGGAGTGCATGGGACTCATTTTTGGACACCGTAACGTGTAAATCGGCTTTTTTAGAAAGCCGTATGTTGAGGTCGCTGCTTATGGCGTCGGACCGATCTATAGCCGCGGTTCAGTGGATGCGGGAATGCGACCTCATAGGACTGGCTTGCATCGAAGATACAATGGCAGAAAGTGTAAACTTGGAAAGCCATGTCCAATCGGAGCGGAGTTGGTTTGCTCTCATAAATAAGTTCTTGCACAGCAGGAACGGCCGATTCCAATTCCGTGTGCGCGTTGTTGGAACCGTATTGGGAAGTGGGGAGCATGGTCAGTGCTGGTCACCCGCCGTATCAGCTGCAGAGGCGCGTCTGCTCCTCACGGAAACTGTCTTTCAGGCTCACTGCTTAGACGGTGAACAGGTTCCAAGCGTAGTCATGCTTAAAGACCAGCCCATACGAAACAATGCGCGTCGAAAGGTCCAACACCCAGGATGGATTCCGCTCGAATTTGATCCGGAGATGCTGTTTCACATAAACCCAGAATGGAATGATTTTGGTGATTACATCCACGGGTTAAAGACCAAGCCGCGGACGAAAATTAAACGCATCATGACTTTGTCGTCGGATTTTGCAATTCGCACCCTATCAGCTGGCGAATTGACCCTTCGATGTGATGATCTCATCGCCCTTTATCAGCAAGTTTATGAGCGATCAGGGTTCCGCTTGGGATCACTGCATGCGGAGGAGTTACTCACCTCCAAAGCGCAATGGGGTGATGATTTTGTAGTCACTGTCTACGAATTAGAGGGTGAGCTTAAAGGGTTTCAGTGTGCCTACATTGGTCGTGAGGAGACGGAAGCATTTTTTGTGGGGTTTGACCCTGAATTGCGTAAGACCCATGCCATTTATCAGCGGATGCTGGTCGAGTTTATTTGCCTTGGTATAGAACGGAAAAGCAAGCGAATTAATATGGGTAGAACAGCACTCGAAATCAAATCATCAGTGGGAGCATTGCCTCGGCGCTTGATGTGCGAAGTGCGTTTTAGAAATCCACTGTTCCAAGCTATAGTCGGGCGTTATACTCAAGGTTATAATCCGGTGGCTCTGAGTTTACGACAACCTTGGAAGGCTGATGCGCATGCCTTTGAGGCCCACTCAGAAATCTAAGCCGTCCAGGCCTTCGCCGCTAGATCCTCCACTTTCAGGACTCCTTCGCCGCCGTTCTTCCAACTTGCCGATTTTCCATGTAGCAGTTAGGAAGAGGTTACGAGATTCTCGTTTGGAGCGGTTTTCTTGGTAAAGGTTGGCAAATTCAGAAAGATATGACCACTCTCGGGTGTCAAACACATCGCTTAATTTTAGCAAAAGTGTCAGATCACCATCTAGCAAGCTCCGCTGGATATTGGCGTCCATGAAGGTGTAGCCGTTGAACCGCCCTTGCGGTGTAATCGAGGGACCGCGGTATATACCATTGATTTGCCATTTCCATTGCCCATTGTCTCCTAAGGATTGGTTTGCGAAAAAGTTAAAATTGTACGACCACCCAATGGCGTCACTGGCGAATTCAACGTCTCCGACGCTGTTTCGCAGGTGATATACCGAAGCGGTTAAGCGCGCCTGACCTCGTCTTGGTAAGGGGGCCATAGCAATTATCTCCAGCCCTTCGTTCTGACGTTGCCCTTGATTAATCCAGCTGGATGTTCTGACGCCTTGGGCGTCGATGCTCGAATAACGTTGAATGATGTCATTTGTGATCTTCCAAAACAGGGAAGTGGTTACCGAAATGCGCTTCCGTGTCCATTGGTGACCAATCTCCATGCTGTTTGTGTATTCGGGGCGCAGCTCCGGGTTACCAGTTCGGATATTTCGGCTATCGCTATCGTCGATGAACGGAGTGACGGATCGTCCCCGCGGCCGATTTACGCGTCGGCTATAACTTGCAATCCAGCTAACCTCATCATTTCGTTGCTTGGACAGATTGAACGACGGATAAGCTGAGAAATAGTCGTTTAAAAACGATTGGTCACCCTCCCATTGCGCTTCGGTAAAGACTTGTTCTAAACGGAGTCCGCCTTGCACACCATAAACGCCGTATTTGCGGCCAAATGTGGAGTATATTGCATGAATGTCCTCCTTGTAGGTGAAATCAAAAGCAGCTGCGACAGGTCGTATGGGCACTAGGATGCCCTCTTGCCAAATGGCAGTGTCTGAGGCCAGATATTCGAATCGATCATCTTTGACGGACACGTTGGATTTCCACCCCAATTCCCACTTTCCATCATTGGAAAGTGGCTTCTCGAAGTCAATTTGAGCGACGGTCCGATGGGAGGTGTTGATTTGAATATTCGTATCCAAGGCCATAGCTCCGTTGTCGCTTTCACGCACTCGTTCTTCGATGAATTCATCTGAACGCGATTTGGATCGTGAGTGCCTTATTTGGGCCGACAAAAAATGTTTGGGATTGTTATTGAACTCCCTACGATAATTGCCATCTACATCCCACCCTTGACCACCAGAACCTTGGTCGGTAATGCGATTGGATGCGAATGCAGTGCCGGTATCCCAGACTTCGCTGTTTTCGAGGCTGCTGTTGTACGAGCGGTTATTTTGGTTCACGTTGACGTTCCAGCCGATGACTTGGGAAGATGTTGGATACCATTCCATACCGAGGCGTCCATTTGAGCTTTTTCGGAGTTGATTTCCGTAAAGATCTTGTTCCGTGGCGGACGTACTGTCTAGGCCTGTCAAACTTCGAAATGTCTCGCCTTTGCGGAACATGTCTCTTTGGTTCCAACTCGCGCTGCTGAACACTGAGAATCGCTCGTTTTTGAAGTTGATCGAGATTGAGGCGTTGTGGTTGCCACCAGTTCCCGGCGTAGCCTGCGCTTGGCCATGAAAACCTCGCAACTTATTTTTTTTTAGGATGATGTTCAGAATACCGGCCATACCATCCGGATCGTATTTCGCCGAGGGATTGGTGATAACCTCGACACGATCAATCGAACTGGCTGGAATTTGCTCGAGGAAGGCGTTTTGCGCTGAGCCTGTTAGACCGGATGGCCGACCATCGATTAGAATCTGAACTTGAGAAGAACCTCGCAACGATACATTGCCGTCGATGTCCACCGCAACGGAAGGCACATTTAACAAAAGCTCACTGGCTGTCCCTCCAGCAGCGGAGAGGTCGTTTCCAACTCTAAAGACCCGTCGGTCGATGAGCATCTCAAGTGAACTTGATTCTTCAATAACCACCGCCTCCTCCAAGGTGTTAATGCGGGGTCTGAGTGCAATGATACCAGCGTTGTATTCAACCTCAGTGCGAGGCGAGAGGATGAAAGGATCCGAGTTATAAGGGGCGTAGCCCATAAAATTGACTTGAAGGCGGTATTTACCAAAAGGCAACTCCAGCAGGCGAAAAGAGCCATCCTCCTTCGCCAGTTGCCCGGCGATAATGCTACTGTCACGCACGCTCATTAGGGCGATGGATGCGAAAGGAATCGCAGTCCCATTTCCCTCGTCAGCTACAGTCCCGGTTACCGTGCAAATGGAAGGTCTTTCTCCACCAGATCGTGCAGGAGGGCCCCCAGAACGCTGACTCCATGATGTTTTTACGAATAGGATGAAACAAAGGGTGATCCAGCTAGCAATTTGCCTTATCGAAGTATTGATATTTTTTGGAGTGTCTTGCATTCTCTTTGTGTAAGACGCTTGCACACCTAAAGGGTTTAATTAAGGTATGCTACGAATAAATATGAGTGAATTCAACCTATTGGCCATCGATCGGACACAACAATTCCTCGCATGATTTCTTTACAAATATCATCCTCACGCTCAACCATTGCCACCATGCAACCCCTTTTTTTGCTCAGGTTAACTGGGAGTTCAGTCGCGTTTGCTAGCGTCATAACATCATTTGCATCGTGACGCACACGCAACCAATGGTGTGGAGCGATGGCGACCCAATCCCCAGCAGATGTCCAAATTTCCGGCCAGTCCTTTTCATGACACCACCAGCCTACATTACAATTGGCTGAAGCGTTGAGTGGTAAGACGGGGTTGGTTATGCGCTGGTAATGCTCAAAAAACCATCCTTTCATCCAAGCGGCCCAACGATTTATTTTCCATCCAAATTGCTCGAGGTGCGTTATGACTTCGGGCCGTGTGCTTAGGTCCAATTGAGTTTTGAATTTGTTAAGTTTAGTGTTGAGACAATCTACCGGATTGATGCCCACCCAAGTTTTCCAATCAGCAGAAGCGCAGGTGCTCAGATAAAACTTTACCGCCAACTCGAGGTGCAAGAGTGCCCCATCTTGCTCCAGTAGCAAATCGATTTCACCAGTCGTGCGATTGTCTAATTGTACTGCGTGGTTGGCGGCCTTGACTACCCAATCTGGATGATAACGAAACCAATCTGACACACACCTTTCGAAACGACGACCGAGGCGTCGGTTTCCCGATTCGCGTTCGATGCTGTTGGGATCATATCCTTTAGAAATTGCACGTTCCATCCATGCTTCGAAGCCCATTCTAGCTGCTTCCGCTTCTCTTTCGCCAACGTGCTTAACACCTGGACTGGATTCGATGAGTGTCGGGCTTCCAACACACCAAGCAATTTCTTGCAGTTCAAGGGTCGAACACGCTTCTATCACGTCGTCAAGTGGTGGGGTCCAATTGTGCGGAATTGCCATGGATGAAGGACTATCTTCGCGATGAATTTAATCAAAAAGAATGCGAACCATCGCCCACGTGCCTCATTCGTTGATGCGCATCACCATCAATCACTGGAATGATAAGTACCAGTTACGGTACGAACTGGATCGGTACGAACAGACTTACAAATTCGATGCGGAAACGGTTTCTCTTGAGGACGTAAAATTAAGTGCCGACCGAATGGCTGATCAAGTGCTGAAATGCTTTGTGACCATGCGAGCACTGCTACTAAATGACACTCATTAACTCGATTCCATGAATAATCAGCTTGTTTCTATTCTCATGGCTTGCCTTGTTATATGGCTTGCAATCCTGACCTACATCCAGGTCAGCGATGCAAGCCATAAACTTTCTTCATCCCTGCAAAGTAGCGACGTTGCAAAAGTCGCTTACGTTCGCGGGGACACCCTCCAGGCCAACTACGAGTTCATTGCAGAGCGTGAGCGTGAGTTGTTCGCAGCCGTTCAACAAGCCCAAATCGCAGTAGGGCGCATGGCTACACCACTGCAAGAAGAGGCTCAGGAGTTGATTGCTTTCGCAACTGGCCCTAATGTTACGGAAGATGAGTTGCAAATTGCACAATCACGGTTGTATGAGATCGAGGCGCAATTGGGTCAGATTCAGAACGATTCGCAAACTCGGCTGATGCAATTGGAGAATGAGCTCCAGGCGGAGGTGGCCAAGCGATTGAGCGATGAGGTAGCTGTTTTCGCTCGTGCAAATGGTCTAGAAGTGGTACTGAACTGGGGGGTGTCGGGCGAAGGTGTGCTGTATGGCTCATCCGATTTGGATGTAACTGGTGCCTTGATTGCATTCATGAACGACCGTTACGAGACCCCGGCAGTAGATGAGAGTGAATAGGAAATAGGAGAATGAATACTGCAGCAACTAAAAAGAACTCACACATTATCGAATACGTATTGTACGTATGGCAAATGGAGGATTTGGTGCGTGCTGTCCAGTTTTCAGAAGCTGCTATTGAGGATTTATTCAATGGGGAAGGTGGTACGGATTGCGAATGGCTGCTGGATTTAGGTAAGCAAATGCAACTCGAAAAGCTCGAGGAAAAGGGCCACGTTTCGAATGTGCTCGAAGTGCAAACCGAGCTGGCCCTCCTTCACGATTTGCTAATCGGGCCAATGGAGGATGAGATTTATGCCAGCGCTTTTAAGACAGCAGAGCCTATGTTACAGGATTTGGAGCACAACAAGATGGGGGAAGGCATGCGACATCCGACGGAAACGATGTTGACTGCCCTCTACGGTTGGCTTGTATTAAAAATGCGAAAAGAAGATTTGACCTTGGAGACGCAGTCAGCGCTTCAACCTATTCGGGAAATGGCTAATGCCCTTGCCCGCGGACACGTCAGGGTATACCAAGGAATATGAGCCTATCGACTTTGTAATCTTCGCATGTGACGGTTACGGCTGATGGAAATACGCAAAACGTGCGATTCGTTTCGCAATCTGTCAATGACCGCGGTTGACAAAGAATTCTGTGACATTACGATGGTATTCGCGGGCCACGTCGCCGCATGAATTTCACCAACGACGATGCATCTGAAATACTCGTGTGCTTCAGCAGCGATTTTGGCCAATGCGTTGATGTTGACATTATCCTGCATTTCCTCATTGACAATGAGCCAGGTAGACTGGTGCTTTGCATTGGCATGAATAAACTCCGAAGCTGATAAATCCTTTTCAGCAAGGGCATGTGCGTCGGAAAAATCGCGAATGCGTTCTGCGAAGCTTTCACTTTCATCAGGACTGCCAAAGGCGACCCAAATTAGCGGGGTGGAGTTATACGGTGTCATGTAGCGTAAATCGCTTGTGGCTTAACATACGAGTCCATTCTCTAAAAGGTTGCAGATACCCACATAGCCCGTGTTCAAAACATATCAGCAAGCCACAAACAACCCTTGCTTTACCATCGAACTTCACGGGGTTAACTCCATGTTTGTCAATACTGCTTCATACACCACAAATCCGGTCCTTTATCATCTTGAGAATCGTGCTGATCGCGCTGCCTGTGAACAGGCCATGAGTCACCGGAGAGGAGAAGTCATTGACACGTTGGAGGCTCAGTTGGTGGAGTGGTTGGTCACGCAAACGCCCACTTTGCGTGAGCAACCGGATGCTTTAGCCCGGGCTATCAAGTTGGAAATTGGAGATGGTGGTTGGGAGACATTCGGCACTTGGGCGTGGTTCCCGTGGCGCCAGACTTGGGTTCGCCTTTTGCCTGAAGCGGCTTTTGTAGCTGTCCGAACCAATCGCAATCGTGATAAGATTACTTTAGAAGAGCAAGCAAAGCTTGCATCGAAATGTGTAGGTATAGCCGGCCTCTCGGTCGGCAGTGCGTTGGCGATGATTCTGGCCATGGAGCGCACTTGCGGAAAATTAAAGTTGGCTGATTTCGACGTGCTAGAGTTATCGAATCTGAATCGGATTCAAACTGGGGTGCACCATCTCGGCGTTCCGAAAGCAGTTGCCATCGCACGGGCCATTGCGGAAGTAGATCCCTACTTCGAAGTAGAGCTTTTCACGGAAGGCTTTACGGATGAAAATGCGGAAACGTTCATGGATGGATTGGATTTTGTTTGCGATGCATGTGATCAGGTACGCGCAAAGGCCAACCTTCGTTGGTACGCCAAGGTAAATGGCATTCCACTCATAATGGAAACATCTGATCGTGGTATGATCGATATTGAACGCTATGATGAGGCTAATACGCCCTTTCTGCATGGCCGTATTTCAGATGATATGATGGAAGAGATGCGCATCTCTTCGGCCTGGAAACCTGAGTATTTTGACGCATTTATTGATGTTAGTCAGGCATCACAACGCGGCGTATCCAGTTTACAGGCCATCGGAACGACCCTCGTTGGATGGCCACAGTTGTATACCGATGTAGCCGCGGGAGGATCCCACGCGGCACAGGTTATCCGAAGCGTTTTTCTAGGTGAGCACGTTCCTGATGCTCGCCATTACCTTGAAGTCAATGAGCAGCTCCTTGAATCCGTCAATTGACCGCGCTCGGCAAGCGGAGCGAATTGCTCAAGCTGAAGTACATGTTTTTCGTGCTGATCAGCACGCGGAAATTTGCCATGAATTGGTGGATGGTCACCAAGCTGTGTTAAAAGCTTATGGTATAAAGAGCTTGACCACCTTTAATCGTGATTGGATTGGTAACCCAAAAGTGATTGTCATTGCTGCGGTGGGCCTTGGAGCAGGTGTGGACGGTCGTACCGGACGTTTATTGGGTGGTGCTCGCATGCATGGTGCTCACACCGTTGATGAATTGCCTTTGCTGAAGGCCATTGGCGGCCAGGATTCTGGCCTCAGGGAGCACATGGAACCATACGTTGAAGAAGGCGCCTTTGAATTGGGAGGTATGTGGAATAGCATTGAAATGGCTGGAATGGGCGTTGAGGCAACTTTCATGATTCAGGCGGCGATGGCCGCCCTAACCATTTGTGGTGGGAGGCATCTGTTTGCTTTGACTTCACCTGTGACCCGTCGCATGCAAAAGCCCTTAGCATTCTTTACCGAGGATGGCGTGGGTGATAACGGATATTTTACATATCCCACACCAAAATTACGTGCGACCATAGCCCGATATACCTTTCCTGAACACCTCAAAGATGTGCAACCGGAAGTGCGTGCGCTGCTTGAGGGCATCTGGCAAAATCCCGAAGGGATGGTGCACCAAGTGCACGGGCCGAAAGGAGAACTGAACCTCAAATTCAGATTGGAGGTGTGATGACCATTGCCACAGGAGCACGGCAATTGCGTGCATGGTGCGCTTTGGTGTTCATGGCTGCGGCCTCGGCATGTGCGGCACAATCTCTCATCGGCAAGCGCCTTGAGATTTTGCAGGATTCAATAACAGCCGAACTTATGGGACTATCCGAGGTTGTTCAGCGTGACGCTTGGACTCCTTCTGAAGAAATGGTCCCCAGTTTAGGCTTGTCAGATGACATCAGTTGGGTACGGCTCAAATTGGATAGTCGCGGGGAGAACGGCCTTCTCATTGAAATTCAAAACGCTGGCATCGATGAATTGACGGGTTACATGATGTGCGATGGCAAGGTTGTCGCTACCTACAACCGTGGTGTTTTGCAGGATGGAAGCCACGATGGTGCATTTGGTGCGTATCCGACATTTCCTATCCCACTGGTGGAATGCGAAGAACTGCATGCCGTTTTTCGCCTAAAATCTTCGAAGCCTTTGCTCCTTCCTATGCGCATTGCAGGTCCCCGCGAAGTTTTGAACGATGCCCATAAACGAGATATCCTTTTCGCGGCGTATTTCGGGGTGATTTTGGTGATGTTGCTCTATAACCTCTTCCTGTTTTTCAGCGTAGGTGACCGAAGCTACTTGGAGTATTCACTGTTTATCTTTATGATTGGAGGAACTCAGTTGGTGCTTAACGGGTACGCTCCCTATTTCAATGTTGAATCGTGGCCTTGGTTGAACGAGCGTATAACCCACGTATTTGGAGTATTCAGTGGATTAACGACCATCGTCTTCGCACAAAATTTCCTTCGGATGAGCCGATATGTGCCTTGGTTACATAAGCTTTTGAATGGGTATTTTGTTATTTATCTGCTGGCGCTAGTATTGACCATTTTGGGACAGCTGATTTGGGCATATAACGTGATCAATTTCTGTGCTGCGGCGATTTTCTTTTTCATCCCTGGTGCAATAATCACTATGCGCAAGGGGTATAGCCCAGCAAAGTATTTCCTCTTGGCATTTTCCATTTTCATTGTGGCTGTGGTGGTTTTTGTGATGAAAGATGCTGGGGTGATTCCTTACAATGCTTGGACCTTTTTTGCCTTACCGTTGGGCAGTGCCATTGAGATGGTGCTGTTGAGTCTTGCCTTGGCCAGCCGAATCAACCAGCTCAAGAAGGAGAGTGCTCATGCGCGAGAAGAACAATTGCGGATTTCCCAAATTAATGAGCGTATGGTCCGAGAGCAAAACACTAAGCTCGAAGAGCGCGTGAGGGACCGAACGGCCGATCTCGAAGAGGTAAATGCTAACATGCGAACGACCTTAGAAGAATTGCAGTCTGCTCAACAACAGCTCGTACAATCCGAGAAGCTTGCATCCATTGGTCAGCTAACGGCGGGCATTGCGCACGAACTGAATAACCCAATCAACTTTGTTTCTTCAAGTGCACAATCCTTACGGCGGGATTTTGAAGACCTGAATGCCATTATTGACCTGATCAAAGCCATTGACCCTTCAGCGATTAATCTAAATGAACAGGTCAGTAGCGTTAAGGACAAATTATCCCAACTTGACATTGAGTTCACGCAAAAGGAAATTGAGGAGTTGTTAAATGGCATTGAAGACGGTACCGTGCGCACGTCTGAAATAGTCAAAGGACTTCGGATATTTAGTCGTATGGATGGAGATAATTTCATCCAGGCGCAGTTGAACGAATTGATTGAATCTACGCTCATTGTGCTGCGTAGTAACTTCAAAGATGCTGCCGTATTGCAACTAAACCTTGGGGAAGAAATGCCACCCGTGATGTGTCAACCAGGGCGCTTGAATCAGGTTTTCATGAACATCATTATAAATGCCATTCAAGCCATGGATGAACTCGGGCGGGATGTGGAAGAGAACATCTTATCAATCGAAACGGAGCGGATAGATAGCGACGGTGAGGCATGGGCTCAGGTGCGTATCAAAGATGTGGGACCGGGTATGTCAGAGGCCGTTAAATCACAGATTTTTGATCCATTTTTTACAACAAAGCCGGTAGGCGAAGGGACGGGATTAGGCTTGAGCATCGTGATGGGCATTTTGCGCGACCATAATGCTGAAGTTGAGGTTGAATCTGAAGAAGGCCTTGGCACTGAATTCATCATACGATTTCCATTATGATTAATGTACTCTACCTCGACGACGAGGCGCATAACTTAACTGCATTTCGCGCAGCCTTTCGCCGAGATTTTCAGGTGCATGTCACCACTGAACCAACTGATGCGGTTCGGATTCTCAGAGAACACCCCATTGAGGTCATCATCTCGGATCAAAAGATGCCCAAGTTGAGCGGGGTCGAGTTTTTTGAACTTATTGCGCCCGATTACCCTGATCCTGTGCGTATGCTGCTAACCGGTCACGCTGATATTGATGCAGTGATCGACGCTATTAACAAAGGGCAGATTTACAAGTACATCTCAAAGCCATGGAACGAGTCGGAATTGCGCGACCTCGTGAATGAAGCTTCACATTTGTACCACGAAAGGCAAGCTATTGTTCTGAGAGGTGAAGATTTACAAGAGCGAATGAGCAAAGCCGAACGAGAGGCTGTTAAAATCCAATCGCTAACCTCGGGTAAAGGGGCACTCACAGCTGACGAAACAGCACGTATTTTTGACCTGGCCAATACAATTCAGCTATTGCTTCAGGCTTGATTAGCTGATGTACTTGAAGTCTTCATGCGGCTTGATTCTTTTCAATGTGGCTAAAATTAGTTTAATACAATTTTCGACATCATCGCGGTGTACCATTTCAACGGTGGTGTGCATGTAACGCAAGGGGAGGCTAATCAATGCGCTGGCTACGCCTTTGTTCGAGTAGGCAAACGCATCGGTATCGGTTCCGGTAAAGCGACTTGCTGCCATGCGTTGAAGCGGGATTTTTTCTGCATTGGCTGAATCAATTATTCGCTGCAGCAGGTTGTTTTGGACCGCAGGTCCATAAGTTATACCGGGTCCTTTTCCCGCAGCCACATCTCCGTTTTCGATTTTGTTCATCATAGGGGTCTGAGTGCAATGTGTAACGTCAGTTACTATCGCGACATCTGGAGAAATTCGCTCAGCAATCATTTGTGCCCCGCGTAAGCCAATTTCTTCTTGCACTGAGTTCGTGATGTATAGGCCAAAAGGCAGTTCCGTCCCCTGCTCATGTAGGATTCGAGCTACTTCAGCAATCATAAATCCGCCGGCGCGATTGTCTAAGGCGCGGGCCACGTACCAGTTTTTGTTCAATAACATGAACGTATCCTCGTACGTGACGACACACCCAACATGAATCCCCATTTTTTCGACTTCTTTCTTGTCTTTTGCTCCAACGTCGAGGAATATGTTTTTCATAGTAGGCGCCTCCTCTTTGCCCGCTTTGCGGGTATGTATAGCGGGCCACCCGAATACGCCCTTTACTATGCCCTTGGGCGTGTGAATATCCACGCGTTTAGAAGGGGCGATTTGGTGATCGCTGCCCCCATTTCGGCGGAGGTAGATGTACCCATCCGCGGTGATGTAGTGAACGAAGTAGCTGATTTCATCAGCATGGGCTTCTATGACAACCTTGTAAGGGGCATCGGGGTTAACTACTCCCACTACCGTACCGTATGTATCGATGATGTGGTCATCGATGTAAGGGCGGATGTAGTCCAACCACAATTGTTGTCCGCTGCTTTCGAATCCCGTTGGGCTCGCGTTGTTGAGGTATGCTTCAAGGAAGTTTTCCGAAGCTTTGTTGAGGATCGTCTTTTTTGCCATTGTACAAAAATACCGGCCGGCGCAACGGGGATTGTGTTGGCCGGTCGGATTGATTTCAACAAAGATTTCACCTATTGGTGATCACAGCGTGTAGCCGTTCTTTTCGATAAGGTCTGCAGCAATCAGCTGCCGTGCCTCCTTCGGATTTATGTCCTCGGTTTTGCAGAAGCGCTTCATGCCCATTAGCATCATCTTCAACTCATCGCCTTCGGCAAAGCTCAGCAATGCTTCTTTGCCTGCGCTATGGATCCACTCGCTGGCCTCGTAGGTGTACACGTTCATGATGGCCAGTTGTACTGCAAGGTCGTCTGTTCCGCCCTTTTGCTGCATCAGCTTTTGCACGCGCAAAACAGTAGATTCGATGGTGTAAGTCCAAATGGCCATGTCGGCGATGTTCATTAGGATTTCCTGTTCTTTCGCAAGGCTCATCATGAGCTTCTGCACCGCCCCACCTGCAACCAGTAATATGGCTTTCTTGAGATTTGCAACGTAGCCTAAATGCCGCTCGAAAAGGTCGCTTGATGGCGCCGCAAAATCCGGAACGCCCGTTAGTTCATTGGCGACTGCCATTGCTGGTGTCATCAAATCCATTTCCCCCTTCATGGCTTTTTTCAAGATCATGTCGACGGTGAGCATTCGGTTGATTTCGTTTGTGCCTTCGAAAATGCGGTTGATCCGTGCATCGCGGTAGGCGAGTTCAGCCCTTGTCTCGGCACTGTAGCCCATTCCGCCGTGGATTTGGACGGCTTCATCGACACAATAGTCGAGTACTTCAGAGCCCAGGACCTTCATCATGGCGCACTCTGGTGCAAAATCTGCAATGCCCTTAAGCGTCGCGTCGCCGTGGTCCATTCCATCTGCTTTTAGCGCGGCTATGGCATCATCGATGTTCTGGGTCGCTCGGTAGATGGCAGATTCGCAGGTATACAGCCGGATAGCGCTTTCGGCGAGTTTGTAGCGGATTGCACCGTATTTCGAGATGGGCCGTCCGAAT
>DIHQ01000009.1:1360-5662 GCA_002420235.1 Flavobacteriales bacterium UBA5692 | reverse complement strand
ACCAACCACTCGTTCCCAGGTCCGTTTGTCACGGCTTACCGCAACGGGCAACGCATTACTGTTCAAGAAGCCCTCTTGGTCACCAAACAAAATTGGATTCCCTAATGAAGCGCACTTTATCAGATTGGAAATCAGCCATCAACGGCTACGAAACGTACCTTGCCCTTGAGCGAGGCTTGAGTGATAATTCCATCGTGGCTTACCTCCGCGACATCACAAAGTTTTGCAAATACTGCAAGGATCAGGAATCGGTGCGAGATCCCGGACTGGTTCAAATGGAACACATCGAGAGGTACCTAGGCTTCTTGTTTGATGAAGGAATAGCGCGCAACAGCCAATCTCGGATGCTATCTGGAATTCGCAGCTTTTGCAAATACCTGCGCGTAGAGAACATCATGGAAGGCAATCCTGTGGAACTTGTAGAAGCGCCCAAGCCTCAACGAAAACTACCCGATGTCCTGACTGTAGACGAAATCGGCGCCATCATTGGTGCTGTCGACCTGTCACGGCGGGAAGGCGTGCGAAATAAGGCGATGCTCGAAGTGCTGTACAGCTGCGGACTTCGGGTAACGGAACTATGTGAATTGCAATTATCCAAAGTGGATTTCATCGACAGAGTCATACAAGTGGTTGGAAAAGGGAATAAAGAGCGTATTGTTCCGATTGGTTCAACTGCCCTCGCGGCTATTGACGATTACCTCGCCCATTACCGCGCAGACATCTTACCGATGAAAGGTCACGAGGACATTTTATTTTTAGGAAGACAAGGGCGGGGCTTGAGCCGTCAAATGGCGTTTACGATGTTGCGTCGCATGGCCATTCATGCCCAGGTGCGAAAGAGTATTTCACCTCATACATTCCGGCACAGTTTTGCCACGCATCTACTCGAATCCGGTGCAGACTTGCGCGCTGTTCAAGAAATGCTCGGCCACGCTCAAATCGCTACTACTGAAATTTATACGCACCTCGATCGGCGATTCCTCCGAGATCAAATAAACGCCTTCCACCCGCGAAGCGAAACAAAGCAAAAAAGCAAGGCGACTTCATGAAGTCCGAATTTCGGTGCATTTTAGCTCAATTTCTCATCCTCATTATCTGCCTGAAAGGAAAAGCACAGGAAGAGTATAATGTTTCGACAGCTTGGTTCGTCAGCGCAAATGGGACTGACACCTTAGGCTATAATGCGTTCACGCCAAACGAGGCTGCCCATCCCGGTTGGGGTGTCGTGTACTTGCATGGCGGCGGTTTCTTTTCAGGCAGCCGTAACGGAACTGCTGACCGGGCATACTGCACAGAACTCGCCAAGGCTGGTATACCTGTGATGAGCATGGATTACCGACTGCGGCAAGTGGGCAAAGGATTCCATTGTGACATCAGCGTAATCAGTAAGCGCGAAGCTATCCGCTGGGCTGCAGAAGACTTGATTGCAGCAATTGATGCATTCGGTGCGAATTTTCCAGAAGGCATTATCGCAGCCGGCTCATCCGCCGGAGCTGAGGCCGTATTAGATGCCCTCTTTGCTCTTCGCTTGTCCTCTTTGGATGGCGCAATAAGCCTATCAGGTGGCGTCGAACCGCCAAAAACTTGGAGAAATACCCCAATCCTAGCAGTTCATGGTACCTGCGACTCGCTCGTGCCCTACTGCACTGATATTCACCACTATTGTCCAGAAGAAAGTCCGGGCGCTCTCATACTTGCAGGAGCGGGTGGCATGGCTGCAGCCGGTGCACAAATCGAATTGTGGGCAATCGAAAACGCTGGTCATGAAATTAGTACTGCCATGCTCGGCGACCCTTTCTTCATAGAACGGTCAATAGATTTCATCAATGCAGTTGTTACTAATACTTTTAAACCTAAAAGCAATATCATTTCGATCAATTTGCCATGCGGTCTGCCTCAAGATTCTATATTAACCTGTCAATGAAATCAATCGTCGTTGCCTTGATTCATCTCTTCCCCTTGGGAGTCCATATCCAAGCGCAACAATACCCATATCCCCCTGATGAGCGAGGTTACATTGTTCGCGTGGGCGAAGCTGTGCCTGAATTCGAGCTGAACTGTACGGACGGGTCAGTCTACTCTCGTCAGTCCTTACTCGGCACAGCCTATGTGCTGCAGTTCACCGCTTCATGGTGCGGAGTTTGCCGCAAGGAAATGCCGCATCTCGAAAGGGAAGTTTGGCAGCGTTACCGGGGGGAGCATTTCCTTCTGCTGGGGGTAGACCTCGATGAAACGCCAGAAAAAGTACGTGCATTTGCCAAACAAATGGGGATTACCTACCCGATCGCTCCGGATCCTGGCGGCGACCTATTCTACAAAATAGCCGCACCAAAATCTGGGGTGACCCGGAATGTTGTGGTTGACCAAACTGGTGAGATTGTTTTCCTAACCCGTCTTTTCCAAGAGGAAGAATTCGAGGCCATGAAGTCCATAATCGCCAAGCTTGTCGACTAGCGACGCGGACGATTCCTCCAATGGACTATTGCATCCGCTAGCATAGCTTCCGAAGTGCCCTGCTCGACCATCGGTAACTTTAAGTGTACAAAGACGGCCTGAAGTGCTGAATGAGTGGACATCAAATCCACAGCCGGAGCGTGTGTCTGTTTCGATAGCTTTCTCCCTCGTTCATCTACCGCCAGAGGCAAATGATGATACTGAACCTTATCACCACCCAATGTCTCTTGTAGAAGAATGTGAGCTGCTGTAAACGGAGCTAGGTCAGCCCCGCGAACAACATGTGTTACCCCCTGGTGTATGTCGTCAACTACATTTGCAAGGTGATAGCCGTATACACCGTGTGCATTACGCAGTACAAAATCCCCTATTTCTGAAGCCAAATCCTTCTTCATCAATCCAAGTCCCGCATCCATCCAATTGACGGTACCTAGACCCACAGAAAATCGTATAGAACGGGGCTCAACATTGTATTCGCCTCGGCAAGTTCCCGGATAAATCTCAAAGCCGGAAAGTTGCTTACGTGTACAAGAACAGGGAAAGGTCTTTCGCGCCTCACCGAGGGTGTTCAATGCCTCGAAATAGGCATCGAAGCGACTACTTTGATAGAGCACCTCTCCGTCCCATACTAGACCAAATCGTTCAAGTGTTTTTAAAATCGAATGGATCGATCCTGGAGCAATCCTTTGGCTGTCCAGATCGTCGATACGCAAGCGCCACTGTCCAGAGTGAACACGAGCATCCAACCACGAACCCACAGCAGCCACCAGTGAACCAAAGTGAAGCGGACCTGAAGGCGTGGGTGCGAATCGCCCAACGTATGGACGCGAATCAGTCACGCACCAATTTTCGGTATTTAACACGTTGTGGCCCCAAATTGCCCAATCGCTTTTTGCGGTTCTCTTCGTATTCACTGTAAGTCCCCTCAAACCAATACACTTGGCTATCACCTTCAAAGGCTAGAATATGCGTACAAATGCGGTCCAAGAAGTACCGGTCGTGGGAAATGACCACTGCACATCCCGCAAACGACTGAATCCCTTCTTCCAAAGCACGCAATGTATCGACGTCGATGTCGTTAGTCGGCTCATCCAATAGCAGGACATTAGCCTCTGTTTTTAATGTCATCGCAAGGTGCAGGCGGTTACGTTCACCGCCAGAGAGTACGCCACATTTCTTCTGTTGGTCAGCGCCATTGAAATTAAAACGACTCACGTAGGCTCTGCTGTTAAACAGCTTACCACCAATTTCCAATTGCTCGTTACCACCGCTAACAACTTCCCAGACAGACTTCTGCGCATCTATGTCGGCATGGCGTTGATCAACGTATCCAATTTCAACTGTTTCCCCGACCTTGAAGCTACCAGCATCAGCTCGTTCTTCACCCATTATCATTCGGAAAAGCGTTGTTTTTCCAGCTCCGTTTGGACCAATGACCCCAACAATTCCTGCGGGTGGCAAATCGAAGCTGAGGTTTTCAATCAACAACCGGTCACCAAATGCCTTTTGCAATTTAGATGCCTCTATTACGGAATTACCCAACCGTGGGCCGTTTGGAATTGGGATGGTAAGACGAGCTACTTTTTCATTAGTGCCTTCGGCCATCATTTGCTCATAGTTATTTACGCGAGCTTTGTTTTTAGCGCGCCTTCCCTTCGGCGACTGGCGCACCCAATCCAATTCTCGTTCCAATTCTTTTCGGCGCTTGGACTCCTGTTTTTCCTCTTGAGCAAGACGCTTTGATTTCTGCTCCAACCAAGAGGCATAGTTGCCTTCATAAGGAATGCCTTCGCCACGATCCAGTTCTAAAATCCACTTAGCAACATTGTCGAGGAAATAGCGGTCGTG
>DIHQ01000009.1:633-1062 GCA_002420235.1 Flavobacteriales bacterium UBA5692 | reverse complement strand
GTCGAGGAAATAGCGGTCGTGCGTCACACATAACACAGTGCCCGAATACTGTTCAAGGTGCTGTTCTAACCAGTCGATGGATTCTGCATCCAAATGGTTTGTCGGCTCGTCAAGTAGCAACACGTCCGGTTGCTTTAACAAAAGACGACACAACGCTACACGCCTCCGTTCTCCCCCTGAAAGAATACCAATTTTGGTGTCATCTGGCGGGCAGCGAAGCGCATCCATAGCGATACTTAATTTTGTATCTAACTCCCATGCATTCATGGCGTCAATGCGGTCTTGAACTTCCGCTTGGCGATTGATTAACGCCTCCATCTTGTCAGGATTATTTAAGACTTCCTCATCCATAAACTTCGCGTTTATTTCTTCGTACTCTTTCAACACGGAAACAATTTCTGCTGTGCCTTCCTCGACCACTTCACGAAC
>DIHQ01000009.1:0-310 GCA_002420235.1 Flavobacteriales bacterium UBA5692 | reverse complement strand
GTTTTGGACTCGTCCAAGTCAGGCTCCTGAGACAAGTATCCGACGCTCAACCCTGGTGACCATGTAACATCACCGGTGTAGGCGTCGTCCAAGCCTGCAATGATGCGCATGACTGTAGACTTACCAGCACCATTGGCCCCAAGGATACCAATTTTAGCGCCGTAGTAAAACCCAAGGGTAACGTCTTTAAGAATCTGTTTGCCAGCAGGGGTAACCTTGTTCACCCGATGCATGCTAAAAATGACTTTTTTGTCTTCTGACATGGCTCTTTTGTGGTTTACTGCAAGTATACGGCCCGTGTGGACTTGAC
>DIHQ01000103.1 GCA_002420235.1 Flavobacteriales bacterium UBA5692 | reverse complement strand
CCAGGAGCTAGAGCAAGAGTGGCACTTTCTGGATTAACAGTTGCCGAGTATTTTAGAGACGGTAGTGGTGATGGTCAGGGAAAAGACGTATTATTCTTTGTAGATAATATCTTTCGATTTACTCAAGCAGGTTCAGAAGTATCAGCTTTACTAGGTAGAATGCCATCTGCAGTAGGTTACCAACCAACCTTAGCAACAGAAATGGGTGCGATGCAAGAACGGATTACCTCAACTAAACGCGGATCGATTACATCTGTACAAGCTGTGTATGTCCCTGCGGATGACTTGACTGACCCGGCACCTGCAACGACATTTGCCCACTTGGATGCAACTACAGTATTGTCACGAAAAATTGCATCCCTCGGTATTTACCCAGCTGTAGACCCATTGGATTCAACATCTCGAATATTAACTCCAGAAGTTGTAGGCGAAGAGCACTACAGGTGCGCTCAAGAAGTGAAGGAGACTTTGCAGCGCTATAAAGAGCTGCAAGATATCATCGCCATCCTCGGTATGGACGAATTATCTGAGGAAGACAAGCAGACAGTATATCGTGCGCGCCGAATCAGCCGTTTCTTGTCCCAGCCTTTTCACGTTGCCGAGCAGTTTACCGGCCTACAAGGTGCTTTGGTCAGCATCGAGGATACAATAAAAGGTTTCAACCGCATATTGAGTGGTGAGTTGGATCATTTGCCAGAAGCAGCCTTCAACCTGAAAGGCACTATTGAAGAAGTTATCGAGGCCGGTGAGAAAATGATGGCTGAGGCCTGAAGCGGGGTAAAACGATGACGGTACACATTCTTACCCCAGACGCCACATTATTCAGCGGAGAAGCCGACTACGTAGGCCTTCCAGGTTCCGATGGGAGCATGGGTATCCTGGATCGACATGCGCCTCTAATCACTACTCTGCAGACCGGCGAAGTTTTAGTGAGAGCTGGAGGGAAAGAAGAGCGTTTCGCGGTGAAGGGTGGGACAGTAGAGGTGCTGAATAACGTGGTAACTGTACTCGCAGCGTAATCCGTTTGGAAGAGCATTTGAAAGAGATGACCATTTATGGTCGGAACCGCTTTAAGTGTGGTGGTAGGGTTCGCCTTTGAGTATGGTGTGGGCGCGGTAAATTTGTTCCGCTGCAAATGGCCGAATCATTTGATGAGAAAATGTCATGGCCCCCAAGCTTATTGAATCATGGGCCTTCGAGCGGATGCGCGGAGCAAAGCCGTAGGGTCCACCAATGACGAACATAACGTGGCGTAGTCCCCGATTCTGGAGATTAAGGAGGTATCTTGAAAATGCAGGTGAGTCCATGGACTTCCCCTTTTCATCAAAAAGTATAAGGCAATCAACTCCAGTGATGAATTTATCTAATATGGTGGCTTCGGCTTCCTGAACTGCTGTCGGGTCTTTTTTACTTTGCTTTAGCTTGGCATCGGGAGTTTCAATAAACTTGAATTTGCTGTAGTGGCGCATGCGGTCCACGTAAATCTCAGTGCCTTTTGCAATCCAACTGGAGTGCGTCTTTCCTGTGGCCAATAAAGTAATCTGCACGAGGCAAAGGTATTCTATCTTCGCTGCATGGTTTCACAATCAATGGAGCGATTGATCCGGTTCGCTTTGGAAGAGGACTTGGGAACGGGAGACTGCACATCTGAATCTTCGTTGCCGGATGGTTTGGTGCAAGAAGGTTTTATTATGGCAAAAGAAGGTGGAGTAGTCGCAGGATTGGAAGTGGCTCAGTTTGTTTTCGGTGTGGTTAATCCAACCCTTATGTGTGAACTTTTGACCAGTGATGGGGACACCGTCAAGGATGGACAAAGGGTCCTACGGGTTGCAGGTGACGTTAAGAGCATCTTGATTGGAGAACGATTGGCTTTGAATTTCATCCAGCGAATGAGCGGGATTGCCACCCGGACTTCAGCAATTATGGCTTCATTTGCTGGAACGAAATGTGCTGTACTTGATACACGTAAGACCACGCCGGGCTTGAGGGAATTTGAAAAAATGGCCGTTCGTATTGGTGGTGGGGTCAATCACCGTATGGGTCTTTACGATATGATTCTCGTTAAGGATAACCATGTTGATTACGCGGGGTCCATGGGACAGGCCCTGAAGAACGTTTCTCGGTACTTGACCGCCAAGAATTTCAATGTGCCCGTCGTGGTGGAGGTGCGACATGCGGAGGAAGCCGACGCTGCCATGGAGGCGCGCGATGTTTGGCAAAAGCCCGACGGTTCGCCGCTAGTTGATCGCCTGCTTCTGGATAACCATACCCCGGACGAGGCGGCGGCCATGGTTAAACGTTGGGGTCGGATTATCCCATTGGAGGCGTCTGGGGGCATTACACCAGACAACGCCAGGGCCTATGCTGAGGCGGGCGTTGATTTCGTCAGTATGGGCTGGATCACGCACAGCGTCAAGGGCATGGATTTTAGTTTGAAATCGGCAACATTTTTCAATGGCTGAACTCGAACCTCCTATTGTACCGGATCGCCCGTTTTTTCGTTGGGTTCAGCAGAATAAGGCCTTTGACCGGTTGCGCCAAGTATTACGCGGGGTGCGCCCGTGGAAGGACAAGTCGATGAACGTATACGACGTCGGTCGATTTTTCTTCTTAGGGTTGGTTAACGGCTCGGTTTCTACCCGCTCGGCGGCTATCAGCTTTCGCTTGTTCGTGGCCTTTTTTCCGGTCATGATTTTGCTTTTGAGCATCATCCCGTACACCCCGCTTGAGACCGAAGAAGTTCTGCTCAGCCTCGAACAATTTTTCCCCAAGCAGGCCATTGAGCTTTTTGAGTCGACGGTTTCTGACCTCATTGGCCAGCGGCAAGGGACACTCCTGTCCGTAGGAGTTGTACTACTGCTGTATTACGCCTCCAATAGTGTCAACGCTATTCTGCTTGGTTTTGGACAAAGTGCGCACTCGGCAGGCCCTCAGCAAAACTGGATGATCTTCCGCCTATTGTCCATTGGGCTCTTGTTGGTGCTGTCCATCTTACTCGTGCTTGCCGTATTCATGATTGGGTTTGCGGGCGATGTGTTGAATTGGGCCGAAGCCAGGGGATGGTTGGACAGCATCAATATTCCTTTGGTAACCGTTGCCCGCTGGGCGCTCTCGTTCGGTTTGATTTATGTAGCGGTCACCATCTTATACAATGTGGGCGACCGAATGTCGCATCCTTGGGAATGGTGGTCAATCGGGGCCACGGGAACCACGGCCTTGTTTGTGCTCTTGACCTTTACGTTCTCCTGGTTCATTGACCAGTTTGCATCGTACAACTCCTTGTACGGTTCGCTTGGGACATTATTGATTACCCTTTTATGGTTGAATTCCATCAGTTCCATTTTATTATTGGGATTTGAACTCAACGCAGCTATAAATCGCGCGCGTATGGATACGGAAAAACAATTTGAAACCTCTTTATCATGAAATCTCCATTGACCCTCGTCCTGACATTTTTTGTAACAACAGTTTTCACTCAAAATCCTGTTTTGGGTAAATGGAAAACCATAGACGATGAAACAGGTCGGATCAAAAGTGTGGTGGAAATCACCGAGCGAGACGGTAAGATTTACGGTCAGGTCATTGAGCTGTTCCGTTTGCCAGAGGAGGACCAGAACCCCATTTGCGATAAGTGCGAGGACGACCGCAAAGACCAGCCTGCGTTGGGCATGGAGATTGTCCGGGACATGGTGCAGGTGAAGCCGATGGAATGGGAAGACGGCACAATTTGTGATCCCAAGAATGGCAAAATCTACGACTGTGAAATGTGGCTGGAGGAAGACAACATGGACCAATTGAAAGTCCGTGGGTACATCTTCTTGTTTTTCCGCACGCAGACTTGGCTCCGGCAGAAATAAGTCCGATTAGGGCCACCAGGATAACCGTTGTCGGAGGCCATCCCGCAATTCCGGAAAGTATCCCAAGGCATAGCACGCCGTAAAGCACGTGCCAGTGGCGAATGCTCCTTGCGCAATCGCCTCAATCAGCGGATGTAGACCCATGGTACCTGCGCTCCAATGGAAAAGCATTGCAGACGCAATGGCAATCCCCGACATTACTGGAATGGACCAGGTAAATGGGTGCACGCCAAACTTACGGTGGACAATGAGCAGGCGCCATCCGTTGTTCCATACGAACGTGCCCAAAGTAGCTAAGGCCGCACCGGTAAGGCCCCACTTAAAAACGAAGAGGAATAGGTAATTCATTCCAACTGTAACCACAATCAATGCTAAGTTGACTGGGAGTAAGATCCTATAATGCTCACTGTACCCGAGGTGGCTGTTGTTGCTAACGTTTAATCCTGAGATTAACTGAGCACCTGCAATGCATAAGAAGACCAGTTCAAGCCCACGGTACTTTGGGGGTAAAAGTTGCTGTAGCGGATCGAAACCTGCCCATATCCCGGCCGTGAGGGCACCCATGAGTAAGAAATTGACCCGCGCGGAATTTTTGCTCAACTGACCAATGCTGGAGTTGTCGTCGCGGTTTATTTTATCTGCAACGATCCCACGAATGATTCGAGATGTTGCGCGCTGAGGTAAGGCCACTACAGAACCCATGAAAAATCCGAGTGTATAAACGGGGACTTCTTCCAGTCCTAGAAACTTGCCCACCATGATGTAGTCCAATTGGGTGGCGATGATCACGGCAGCGCCTGAGAATAGGCTAAAGGCACTGAATTCCGCAAAGCGAGGCAGGTCAATACGATTGAATCCTTTATGTAGCCCACTGAACATGCCGAGGCTTGTGCTTCCCATGAGGAGGAAAGAGACGCCATAGGAGGCGATATACAAGGGCACAAAGGCTTTGATTGAAACCCAATCAAACAGTAGAAGTGTGCCGAGAGTGAGGTAGCTCGTCTTTTGCCAGAGTTCGTCTACCCAAGCGATGAAAGCAGTTCGAAGCTTCCATGTGAGCCATGCGCGGAAAATATGCAACGCGCTCATGATGGCGACTATTACGAGGAACCAATGGACGTTTTGCGACAACAACTCTCCTTTGTCCGGATCCAGCCATACAATCCAGCTTTCGCCCCATTTCCAGAGGATGGTCAATGTGGCGAGCATACCGAAAGCGGCGATGGCGAGAATGGAATTCAAGCTTTTTTCGCGCTCAACTTCATCGTAGCGATGCAGGAACCGAAGGATGGCTCCCGGCGCACCAAGGGTGGATATGGCCGCGCAGATCATGCCCCACGACGTCATGATGCGCACCAATCCCCAAATCACCTCGTTGCCTTCAAACGCGCGGGGCAGCACCACGATGTTGTTCAAGGCACCGAAGACCATCCCTGCGCCGAGCGCGATGGCTGCAAATCCGGATTGTTTAGCTATGACGCCCATCGATTAATTGAAATACGTGGGTAAGGGGTCCAATACCGTGCAATACGCACAAAATCGCGCTTCGGTTTCGTGTTCCAAACCGCGGGTTGAGCTGTATAATGCTTCGAGCTGTTCTACCAACCAGCCTAGTAATTGACTGGCATCTTCCCGCGTAATGCGGTGGCGCCCGTCGATTTTCAGTTTCAATAACCCCTCACGTGCGTTCTTACCGGAACGTATACCTGACTGCACCGACGATAGTGGAGTCTCATCAGGCCCAAGAGTTTCCAAGGCTATGGCGGAGTATATTAAGAGCTGCAGCGCCTTGGATGATTTGCCTTTGGCAAGGCGTTCAAGCCAGTCGCCTTTGAGGGCCAATTCCGATTCCTTGACGGAACCTGTCTTGTAGTCGGTGACCACCACTTCGCCTTCTTCCAAGTCGATGCGGTCGGCTTTGCCGTTCAGTCGGACCGATGCGAAGGGACTGTTTTCGAAGCAAAACGCGTGATTCAGGTCGGCTTCAACGGCGGTCACTGTGCGCACATGTTCGCCTTGTAATTCTTTTAGTTCAACGCTGATCAGCTTGCGTAACGTGGCCTCGGCAATTGCAAAATGCAGGTAGTTTTCACCGCTTTCCGTTAACGCCAAACTGTATTCTTTTTCCACTGAAGTATGCAGCAACGGTCTAATATTCTGGATCAATGCTTCGAGATCTTCGGGCTTAAGTACTCGACTTTTTAGGGAGTTGAAGCCGTCTTCCAGGACTTTGTGCACAATAGTACCAAAGGTACTGGCTGTCATTTCGTCTTCGAACTCGTCTTGCTCGTGCAAGCGTAGGATGTACTTGTAATAGAAATCTCTTTTGCACGCCATGAATGTGTTCCAGGCCGAGGGACTGATGCCTCTATTGGCCCATTCCACCAATTCGCTTTGGGCCCAGGGGGTCCACTCCAATGGCCTTATTTCGGGCCTCTTACCTGGAAGTGCGCTATGTACATTGACCTGCTTGATGGGAAGTAACTCCACGCCATTGGGCCTAAATGAGCGTTCAAATTGAAGCAGGTACCGGCTGGGTTCTGCCGCTTCATCCCGCCCACGGTAGAGAAAGTGAATTTCCTTAGATCGGTTCATAAGCCGGTAGGTGTAGTAGGCGAAGATGGCTTCACGCTGGTGGCGTCCCGGAAGGCCCCACATGTGACGGAGGTCAAATGGAATAAAGCTCTCAGGCATGGAGGATTTAGGTAAAGTTCCTTCGTTGCAATCCATCAGGAAAATTCGGTCGTAGTCTAATGCCCGCGACTCAATCAGGCCCATGATTTGCAGTCCTTCCTCAGGTTCTCCTAGCAAATCAATTCGCTGGGATTGTAGGCTGTTGAATAACATGCTCCATGCTTCTTCCGGCGAGGACAGGATGGCGTGATTAGATTGAAACCGCTGAACGAGTCCCGTGCAGTGTGCAACTTTCTCCCAGCCGATTTGCGTCCAAGGATCTCCATCATCCTCATCAAGTCGGGCGCTTAATTCGCTGACCCACTTTGTTAAAGCCGATAGAAACGCAGACACCTCGTTTGTAAGCAATGGTTTCAGGGCGGAGAAGAAGGCGTGTACGGGACCGCTTGACAGCTCGGCCAATTGGCCCATTGACACCCAGGCCCATTTGTTCGCAGCCATCTGATTCAACACCAGTGTGGCATCCTCGTGGAAGTCTGCCTCGGGACTACAGGCGTGCAGGAGGGGTTCGCTCAACGCCCGACGGATGTCATCGTGGTGCCAGGACATGCGTTTCCTTTGAACGAGCCGGTGGGTGGTACGCAGAAAACTGCTGGCCGGCGATTCGGACCACGCCAATCCCATAGTGACATTGTAGTTTTTTTGAAGGCCTTCAGGGAGCGATTGGAGTAAGAGGGGCAACTGGCTGCCATCGGGCAAAACGATGGCCGTTCGCGCCAATTCCTCCTTGCTCAAGACGGTGACTGCCTCCCGGATGTACTGGCATTCGGTGACTACGCTGCTGCAATTGACTTTGCACAAAGCGGGCGGATCATGGGACAGGCGATTAGGTAATGCCGAGGTCGCGGCTCCACGTTCCCGCATCTGCTCCCGGATGAAGAGTCCCGCTTCGATTGTGTCTTGTTCGACATAACTTACATCACCGTCCCACGCCCATGTCAATTTATTGGCCCGCTCATACCCTTTGAGGAATTGCATTTCGGCAGGGGTGAGAGCACTCATGCCGCCAATGAAGACGTGGTCGTAATCAGCAGTATTGGTGAGCGAAGCGGCTTTACGTGCAAGCATGCCGGCATACCCCTGCTTACGCTCAGCAAGTCTCGACGTGAAGGCCGTGTACAAAGGCCCCAGTTGCATATACTGCCTTAAGAAAGCCCGTTGCCCGGGTTTCAAGGTTTCGGGGTCCCCGAAGCTCCAGTCCTCGATGCCTTCAATGTCACAGAGGTTCTGGAATACGGATTGGGCATCAAGCAGATGCTGGTCAATTTCATTGAAATCGCGAAGTGCAATTCGTCCCCATGGCATGAATGCATTAAATGTGCGTGGTCCGCTATCTGCGGTAGCGGGGAGGTCTTTCCAAAGGCTGAAGAGCAACGCCAATCCTTCCATCCCGTCCAAGGGAACCCAAGTGGTATGGTGCTGAATCGCCACGCTGAGGGTGCGGACAGTCGGCAGCCAGCCAGGGCTGCTCATCAAGGCCGCGCAACTCCGTTCAAATTTGCGCGCCGCGCGCTGGCTGGGCAGGATTACCAGGCACCGCTCCGGATTCGGACGGTCTATGACCTGTTGAGCCAGATTGGTGAGAAAAGAGGGCAGCTTGGTCAAATAGCGGTGCGTTTCAGCCCTTTAATTTAAACCCATTGCGGATGAAGTCAATGAATTCTTTTCTCCCTTCTTCAGTTAACAACGCCCTGATCACTTCGGCCCATGGGGTGTTCGTGGCAGGGATAGGTGCTTTATGTAAGAGAGGTGGTATGGGTTGCGCTTGGCCACCTGTTTCACCCATGGATTCTTTTGGGATAAGAGATTCGTCCAAAATGCGGTCCATAGCATCGGCTGCAGCAAATCGTTCCCTGGCCGACTGCATGCGTCCTATTTGCTCCTCCAGTAAGCCCAAATTGTTTAATGTAATGGCATCTTCTGGATCGAGTTCAAGTGCTTTCTTGTAATCTGCAATAGCTCCCTTAACATCTCGCAAAGACTGCTTCATCCAACCGCGCGCTGCGTAACGGTAGCCGTACTTAGGCTGGAGATTGATTGCCTGATCGAGCAGTACCAAACTTTCATTTACCCGATCGTTGTGGAATAGCGCAACTGCCCGGTCATTTAAAAAATCCGGATCGTATACCCAAGCTGGATTTTCGCGCTCGGCTTCATCAAAAGCAATCAATGCACTTTGCCATTGTCCCGCCCCTGCCGAGCTCCGAGCTTGGTTTACGAGCAAGTGACCCTTCGGTGAAGCTTGATTGCGATTGAAATCGGGCATGGTGTGATACAAATCAAGGTGTTCAAAAATACAACGTCCCTAGGGCAACTTTGTTTCGTGCGTCCTCCGAAATTGCAACCACAAGATGAGTATAGATTATCCCCAATTCCGGAAACTAGAGGGTGCACCAAACCTCTATATTATTGAGGGCCCGAAGCACGTCACGGAGTGGCAACCGATGGGGGATAGCAAATGGGTAGTGCATCAGCATTACGCCTCTGATTATCCCCGTTATCAGTGGGTTTCCGAATTGCTCCAAGGCGATGATCCCGTTCGCTTCTTAAATGTTGACACGTGGAAGCGGTTACTTAATGAACGGTCGGTGGCATCGGCGGACGAAATTCCGGGCAGAACGCCTTACCCTACTAATCAAGGACTATGGCGCGATAATGCGCCTGTGGGGGCATTGACTACCTTCGGGGCCGAAGCACGAGCCAGCTGCATATTCGAAGTTAAGAGTGATGCCGATGTCCGATGGGCATTACAAGATCGAGATGAGTTGCCGCTAATGGTGCTCGGCGGCGGTTCCAATGTGCTGATGTGTCAGGACTGGGCGGGGCGCATGCTCCATATGAATATCCTCGGGATACAGAAGGTGACTGACGATGGTAATGCTGTCGAAGTAGTCGTTGGTGCGGGGGAATCGTGGCATGCATGGGTAATGCATGCGCTGGAATGCGGCTGGAATGGTTTGGAGAATCTCGCTTTGATTCCAGGATCCGTTGGTGCTTCACCAATGCAGAACATTGGTGCGTACGGCGTAGAGGTGAAAGACCGATTTGCTTGGTTGGAAGCTATTCACCGGGACACTGGTGCGTTGGAGCGTTTCGAACCCAAACGTTGTGCCTTCGGCTACCGTGACAGTGTGTTTAAGCAATCAGAGAAAGAGAAGTGGGTCATTGTGCGCGTCGCCTTCAGTTTGGAGCGAACGGCACCGTTGAATACCCAGTATGGCGTGATTCAATCAGAACTACAATCCCGAGGGTGGGACCGAGGCACCACCCATCGGCAGGTGGCTGAAGTTGTCATGGCCATCCGCCAATCGAAGCTGCCTGACCCCCGTGAAATAGGTAATGCGGGAAGCTTCTTCAAAAACCCTGTGGTCTCAAAAGAAGTCTTAGCACGCATCCAACGCAATCACCCTGAAGTGGTGTATTACCCAGCACCGGATGGAGGGGTTAAACTCGCAGCAGGTTGGCTTATTGACAGGGCCGGTTGGAAAGGACATCAACGGGGTGCGTGTGGGGTGCATGACCAACAGGCGCTTGTACTGGTGAATTATGGTGGAGCGACAGGGGCTGAGATTTGGGCGCTTGCGCATGAAATCATGGAAGATATAGTGGACAAATATGGTGTTCAATTGGTGCCTGAAGTCAATCAGGTAGGGCTTTAAATGCACACACCCAACTCCTGCTAAGGAGTTGGGTGGGCATTAAGTATTCCGATCCGCTTAACTATCAGAATATAGGGCAGGGTAGGCGGCGAGGTGCTTGGGGTCGCTTGCGCTGCTGCGTCTTCCAAGTATATGAAAGCGCCAATTCGTGACTTCCACCCGTGGTGCTTAGGCCCAAGGTGCTCAAAGTGATATCGTAGCTGTACCCGACTTTCCAGTTGTCTTGACCGTACCCTAAAATCGCACTTACCGCGTCAACGTCTGCGCCACCTTCGATGGTGTGGCCGAAGGGCAATCCTTGGTACCACAATCCGAAGCTCAGCGGCTTTGTATCGTAGTAGATACCCAAGTCGAGTTGGTCAAACTCACCCTGCGCCATGTAATTGAATGCCACAATGAGGTCGCCGTGGTGCTTATCACGAATGTGGTCCACAAGGGGCATACGCCATCCGCCGTGGACTGAAGTCTTGACATCCATCGGGTCTATGTAAGTCGCATTCAAGCTCTCGTTCGGGTTGTTTAAGTGATCAAATGAACATCCGAGCCATGTGTACTTTCCCGTGAGTAGAAAACCTGTGGCAAAATCAAAGTAGTGACGGGAAATACTTGGGCGGTCCTCAATTGTACTTACCTCAGGACCGCGAATTAGTTGGTCCCCGAATGTCAATTGGGCCATATCAATTGAGCGATTGGCCAAAGCGGCCTGAAGCGCTGGCCGCAAGCGCCAGCCGTTGCCCAATGGAATTTCATAAGCATACTGTCCAGCGATGCGTGTGGTGTTTAATCCGCCTGCACCCGCTTCCTCCTGGCTTAGCAACACGCCGAAGCCACTGTTCAAGTTGCGGTTGTACCAATCGGCCGCAACATGCCATCCGACATACGCGCCTGGCATGGCTGCCCACTGGTTGCGATATACCGTCGAAAGTCTTGCCTCATCAAGTGAACCTGCGAAGGCTGGGTTTATGCTCGTTGGGATTGCATTGTACTGCGTGTACCGCAGGTCCTGGCTCCAAGCCTGCACGGCGGACACGCCCAAGGCGAGGATAAGGGCACAAATTGCTTTCATAGCTGTGTTGATTATCAAGTGTTTCATTTCGGTTTATTTGATGAGAGTTACATCCCCTGCCTGTGTGGTACGGTATCCACTGCTGAAAGTTGCTGTCGCCTTCCATGCATACACATCCTGTCGAACGATACGGCCTTGGAAGTAGCCGTCCCAGCCAATGTAGGGGTCGGTTGATCGGAAGATCAATTCTCCCCACTTATTGAAAATGATTAATTCGTAGTCTACAATTCCCATGTGGTGTGGGTGGAATACGTCGTTGTCCAATGCATTGGAATCATAGTATCCGCCATTCGAACCGCCAGTATTGGGGGTGAAGGCCGTCGGGAATTCCATGAATCCGCCCACGATTGCCTCAACAGCGTGCTCCAGCGTGTAAGTAGTTGGGCAGTTGAAGCTGTTGTTGGCGGTTAAACTTACGTTATAGATTCCGGGCTCTGTGTAAAAGTGAACTGGCTCTTTTTCTGTGCTGAATTGGCCATCTCCGAAGTCCCAGAAGAACTCCGTTGCGTCCATTTCAGATAGATTGACAAAGTCGACCGGCTGATCCGGAACAATGACTTGTGTTGGGCTGTTTACGAAGGCTGCAGAGGCGGATGGGAAGACTTCAACTGCACCGTACTGGACAATCTGTTCTTCCTGACCTTCATAGCCGATTACAGTCAACGAGACGTTGTAAATGCCTGGTCGTGTGAAGACGTGAATGGGCGATTCCTCCGAGGTCATAATGTCGTCGCCAAAATCCCAGATGTATTGTGCTCCATGGCTAGAGTGGTTTTCGAAGTCCACAGCTAAAGGTGCACAGCCGCTGCCACTGCCGGTGAAACTAGCTACCGGATTAGGAGACAGTATAGTGACCAACTCTGTATGAGCATCGGCACAGAATCCATTGTCGACTAATAATGTGACGTTGTAAGTGCCCCACGAGTTGTAAGTATGGAAGATTGGCTGGTCGGCAGCAATTTCTGTTCCATCGCCGAAGCTCCAGTATTGAACGGCGCTCGCAGAGGCAATGCTCAAGTTGTTGACGCCAACGGTAGTGTTCGGGTAAGTCTGAATTGCAGGGCTCACAGAGAATTCTGCTGTGGGGGCCACATATACCTCAACTCCAACAGCTGTGGTATCGGCGCACCCATACGCACTCATAGCGATTAGCTCAACGTAGTAGGTAACGTCTTCATTTGTGGTATTTACGAAGGTGTGTGTTGGATTAGCTGCATTTGATGATGCAGATCCATCGTTGAAGTTCCACAAGAAAGATGCGGCGCCTTCTGACTGGTTGATGATGTTCGCTTCAACAGGTGTGCAACCTTGTGCAACCACGTCGAATTGAGCATTTAAGTATGGGCCTACTTCAACATCAACCGTATCGCTAGCGGTGCAACCGTGTGCATTGTTAACGGTTATTTCAGTTGTGTAAACCACAACTTCACTAGTCGGATTAAAGAAGGTTTTTGTGTGAATGGAATCTCCGACCGCACCGTATTCACCGTTTCCATAATTCCATTCAGTAGAGGTGTGACCTAAACTGGCATTTTCGAAGGTTACATCTACAGGGTAGCATCCCTCGGCTTCCACGAGTGTCAATTCGGCTTCAGGCTGACCCCAAACTTCGACAACCTGAACTAAAGTGTCAGAGCATCCAGCTGCGCTCTCGGCCACCAAGGTTATAGAGTAATGTTCATTATCAGCACCCAAGGCTTCGAAGACATGGGCTGGATTCAAGGCATCCGAGGTAGAGCCATCACCGAAGTTCCAAGTGGTAGAAGCTGTCGCTTGAATTGAAGTGTTATTAAAGACTACTTCCATTGGAGTGCAAGAACTCGATGGGAGATCAAAGTTGGCAGTAACCTCCGGATAAACGATGTGTTCAATTGCCATAGCAGTGGCGCAGGCTTGATCGGTTGATGCCGTAAGAATCAGGGTAGAAACGGCATCTACTGAAGAACTGTTTTGAGACGTGAAATTCAAGTCACTCGAGAGATCGAGTCCCATGTCATTCATTGTTAGGGTTACATCGTCAGCAAATTGAACGTCATAAATAACGTTCCATTCCTCACCCGAACAGGTGGCATCGGATGATGCGCTCAGGTCAACGACTGGGGTCGGGTTGACAGTGATTTCGAATGCTGTGCTTTCCGCACATCCAAATTCGGATATGGCCTGGATTTCTATGGTGTGCACTGCGGCAGAGTCTTCAATACCCTCCAATGTAAAATTCGCTGCATTGCCGATGCTCGCAACTGTGCCATCAAGTGTCCATTGAATGGATGGAACGGCAGTACCTGTGTATTCGAAGGACGCTTCAAATGGAGCACATCCTATGGTTTCACCCGCCCATGTAGCATTCACCTCAGGAAGTACGGTCAGGGTCTTTGCAACGGTATCAATGCAGCCCAAGGCGTGAGTTGCCGTAAGGGTCAATGTGTACTCCGTCAGTTCGTCAGAACCTGCATAGGTGTAAGTATATTCATCTTGACCTTCCATCTGCAGGTTATCACCATTCCCGTAGTCCCAGTCATAGAGATTTGCAAATTGGCTTTCGTTTGAAAGTTCCACATCAAATGGAGCGCATCCAATCTCCTCACTGATGTTAAATATCGCTTCAGGTTGTGGCTTGACACTTACGTCCGTAGTTACCAATCCCACGCACCCAAATTCATTTAACCCTTGGAAGGAAACGGTGTGGTTGACCAATTCATTGGTTTCGTTAACCCACAAATGCGTTGGTGTTGTTTCGTTGGAAAAAGATCCGTCACCGAAGTCCCAGTAAGCTGATGTCGCATCGGCTATTTCGGGCATTGTCAGGGTCAAAGGTGAACAGGCCTCGGTCGACTCTAGGACCAGTTCAAAGTCAGGGGTAGGATGGACCTCAACTTCGATTGTGCTTTGGTCGCTACAGCCTAATTCATCGATTGCTAAAAGGGTCACGTTGTAGACTGAAGTGGCGTCTAAAGCTTGTGCCGCGAATGTGTGCTGCACGGTAGCGTTGTTATCTGCGAAATCCGGTAACAAGGAGTCGCCAAAATTCCAGATGTACGTGTCGCCGTTTGTGCTGGTATTTGTAAACGTGCTCACGAGGGGCTCACATCCAGTTGCCATATCAACTGTGAAAGTGGCTTCAGGTTGCGGCTTGATATAGACTTGAGTCGTCGCCGATCCAATGCAGCCGTTGACGGTTTCAGCAGAGAATGACACCATAGCCGTCAGCAATTCGCTGGTGTTATTTTCCCAGGTATGAGTTGGGCTTTGACCAAAAGCGGTGTTGCCGTCGCCAAAATCCCAAGTGATACCCTCCGCACCTGGAATTTCAGGCAGGGTCAATTGCAAGGGGGAGCATACGGTATCAGATTCCAAACTCAAGTTGAATGCAGCGGCAGGATGCACGGTTACATTGCGGGTTGTCACATCGGAACAACCCAAATCGTGTTGTGCTGTTAGTGTCACCTCAAATGTGGTGGTCGAATCGTCGGAAGTAAAAGCGTTTGCAGGGTGCTCATCGTGGCTGGTTGTGCCGTCACCGAAATCCCAATCAAAAGAATCGGCCAAAACACTGTAATTATGAAATTGGCTCACCAACGGATTGCAGCCTTCGTCGTTTTCTACCAAGAAGTTGGCAACCGGCTGAGGCTTGATGTTGACCGTAGCTTCAGAAGTGCCGGGACAGCCATCTGCCGTCTCGGCTTCCAATGTTACGGACGCGGTCATTAACTCTGTCGATGAATTGAACCACGAGTGTGTTGGGGTGGATTCGTTGGATGTTGTTCCGTCTCCGAAATCCCACGACAAGTTCTGTGCACCTTCAAATGCTGGCATGGTCAATTCCAAAGGGGAGCAAACGGAATCAATACCCAAATCCAAGCTGTATTCGGCTGCTGCATATACATCCACCGTTGCGGTGGCAGAATCCACACAACCTAAACTATGAGTGGCTATCAAGGTCACGTCATATGAAGCATTTGCATCGATCCCGTCGTAAGTGTGGCTGACTTCTGAACCGATATCATTAGTACCATCGCCAAAATCCCAACTCAACGTCGTGCCGGTAGTACCAGAGCTAGTGAATGTCGAGGATAATGGTTCGCATCCGCTCAAGCCAATTGTACTAAAGCTCGCAACAGGCTGAGGCTTCACGGTGATTAAGTCAACCGCTAAGCCGCTGCAACCGTGTTCGGTCTCACCTGTCACGCTGATGACGTAGTTGTCTAGGCCACCAGAAGTGTTTTCCCATGCGTAGTCGGGTGTCACTTCATTAGAAGTGTTTCCATCGCCAAAATCCCATGCAACGTTCTCTGCACCGTCAATGACCGGTAAGGTCATTTCAAGCGGAGAACAAGCAGATTCTACACCGAGGTCTAGGGTGAAATCTGCAGCGGGGTATACTGTAACAGTTAATGTGTCGGTATCAAAACAGCCCAAGTCATCATAAGCGGTCAATGTAATGGCGTACGTTTGAACAAGACCATCTGTGTAAAATGCATGGGATGCGGTCGGACCGTCATCAGTAATTCCATTTCCAAAGTCCCACGTGTACGAGTCGGCATCGCTGGAAACATTCTCAAAGTTAGCTGCCAATGGCTCACACCCTTCAAGGGCATCCGAGGTGAATTCAGCAACGGGCTGAGGTCGGACGTAAACGGTTTCGGTGTGCGAGTCCACGCAACCAAAGACAGAAACGCCTGTGAAAGTTATGGAAGTGCCTAAAAGACCGCCATTCGTGTTTTCCAACATAATGGTCGGGGCTTGTTCTTCAGATGAGTTGCCACCACCGAAGTCCCATGTGAGCGAGTTTACGCCTTCCACTACTGGCATGGTGAGTTCTAAAGGTGAACAGGCCGTGTCACTTGGAAGGCTGAATGTAAAGTCTGCTTCAGGATAAACTTGAATAGTTGTTTGCGTGGTGTCGTTACATCCTTCAACAGAATGTGCAACAAGTTCAATGGCCTGGCTTTCAATTTCGTTAGTGATGTTTTCCAACGTACCATTCCAAATTGAATTCGACGTTATGAAATTGCTATTGGCATACCATTCGAATGCAATGGCTCCTTCGGAAAGGTTGGCAATGGGTAATGAATACGGAGCGCATCCCGCATTGGTTAAAGGCTCAATATTCGCGATGGCTCGTGGAAAAGCATCCACGGTGATGGTGTCTATCGCGGAGCATCCCGTCGCGGATGTTACCGTGATCGTTGCCGTATGGGCGCTTGGATTACCAATTGCGGTTTCGAGCGTCGCATTCATGGATTCACCATAGGTTGTATTACCGTCGATTTCCCATGCAAAGGTTGAGGCAAGTGAAGCATCTGCACTGAACTCAACTTCAAGTGGTGAACATCCGTTCAAAATGTCTGCTTGTGCATCTACCATTGGATTTGGAGAAATCCCGATGTATTCCGAAGTAGATGCTGTGCATTCTGGTGAGGTGACTGTCAAGCTTACGTTGTAGTCACCAGTGAAGGCGTAGTTGTGCTCAGGATTTGATTCATAACTTACGTTCCCATCACCAAATTGCCAGTACCATCCGGTGATGTTTGTTCCGTAGCCAGCCGTGGATTCATCTGAGAATGAGGTGGCTTCCCCAAAGCATGCCCCTTCGAAATTAAAGTCAGCCTGTGGCTGTGGGTATACAGTGACGAATTGCTGAGCCGAAGACTGGCATCCATTAACACCTGTGACCGCGACTGCAATTGGGTGGTTGCCGGGGGTGCTGAAGGTAACAGAATCCAGTTGCGTGCCCACTTGGAATGAAGGAGCAGGCATGAACGACCAGACGTACAAATATGAGTTGGGTGCGCTTACGTTGCCTGATACGGTCAATTCTCCACAGCCTTCTGTGGTGCTAAGCGTCATGTTGACTTCTGGACGAGGGAGGACAGTGATGTCAATGCTCGAAGTGTCAGCACATGTACCACCGGTTCCAGGCAATTGAATCACGCTTTGAACTGTATAATCGCCTGGATTGGAGAAGGTGAAGCTCACGTGCCCTGTAGATGTGTTTAAAAAGTTAGGGTTCACACCAAAATTCCAGGCGTATTCCACGTCTGTAGCCTCTTGATGAAATTGAACTGAGGCTCCTTCGCAGACACTTACTTCGCTGCTCCAAAAATTACTCGCTGGAGCGCTTGTGAAGTAGTGCCCTTCGATAGAGCACGATCCATCAGCTTCCGCCAATGTTACCGTATAGTTGGAGGCGTCACTGCCGTACGCATGCGTGACAGGCGCATCTCCGGGATTGAATACCCCGATAGTTTCTAAAGCACTTCCATCGCCCCAATTGATCACGAGCTCTATCCAAGAAGTGGACGTCTCGATGCTCAACGGAGCGTCAGAGGCACTGCAGTTGTGCCATGTGGGATTGGATGTCGCAATTCCTTCGTTATCAATGACTTCATGACATTGAGCGAAAAGAGATTTGGGTGCAAAAGCACCTAAAACCAATGCAATGGGTATGATATATAAGCGGATCATACCCGGCTTTTACGGAAGTTTTCCGCAGAGGTTTCATTTTAGGAGGCTTATTTATCTGTCTTTGAACTTCTAGTCAATAATTGGCACAATGCTGGAAATAGTAATTTACAGGCTAGCATACCATTCTATCGTGTTCCAGATGCTTTGCGATTCAGAATAATGTATGCAGCTTCTGGCCCTTTACGAATCCATCCTGCAAAAAGTGGATGATTAGTCTTTTTTGAGGGAGTCTAGCCGGGTACAATTTCACGTCGAAATTGTACGTCAGTGCGGGTCTTGAAATTCTGGATTAGACGTGAAGGACGTATCGGTCATGGTGTGCAAGAAAGCTATGAGCTGTGCCTGTTGAACAGAGCTTAACTGCAGCCCTCCTGTGCTGTACTTCATGAATGGATCCACCGTCGTGGAGGCGACTCCTCCGGAATTGTAGTGGGCGATGACTTCCTCCAAGGTTTGGAAACGGCCATCGTGCATGTAAGGTCCGGTTAGCGCAATGTTACGTAAAGTGGGCGTTTTGAATTTACCTGAGTCTAATGGATTTCCTGTTACACCAGCATGCCCGGGATCGGCCGTGAATATGCTGTCCAAACCATTATTTCGGAATAAGTAGTCACTGAATTGCAATCCCGCCTCTCCGTGACAATGAAAACAATCACCTCCGAATGCACCGCCCTCTGTCGTTTCTGGATCACCTCCTTCGCGGAGAAAGATTTCGTAACCTGCAAATTCGTCATCTGTCAAGAAAGTCTCACCACGTCGCCACCGATCAAATTTGGAATTTGAGGAAACCATAGTTCGTAAGAACTGAGCAATGGCCTGTGTCGTTCGTTTCGGCGTAATCGTTGCATCACCAAATGCCACCGTGAATCGGTCTGGATAGGTGTTGGAATTTTTCAAGCGTTCAACCGCCTCGCTCCAAGGCAAGGCCATTTCATCGGGATGGGAGACCGGCTCCAAAATTTGCTCTTCAAGGGTCAAGCCCCGCCCGTCCCAAAAAAAGGATGGTGACCAACCGATGTTGATTAGCGCCATTGCGTTGCGCATACCTTGTGCGCCTGTTATGCCGGTGCTTACTGGATTGGGGTCCGAAAATCCAGCGGAAGGGAGGTGGCATGCCCCACAGCTCATAGTTCCATCACCTGACAACTCCTTTTCCCAAAAGAGCATACGTCCTAATTCTATACCTTCGACAGTGAGCGGATTGTCCTCGGGAATATCCATCGGGGGAAAAAAGGGTGGAATTTCGAGGGTGTAAGGCGTAGCAGCTGGGGCACAATCCGGTGTGCCGCACGGCAAGTCGTCTTGACATCGCTCGCAGCCAGTCAAGACCATCAATGCCAGTGTGGACAGGCAAATTCTCATAGGCTTTCCCTGGGTCATTGTGCGCTTATCTCCCAGGCATCTATGAGCAAATCCATCATGCGGCTTCCCAAGTCGCTTCCTTGTGCGTTGTGGGTAATGGGATCCACAGCTAAGTCGATTGAGTCATTTGGCCCATTGAGGGCTTTCGCTGCGTCTAACGTGAGGGTCAGGGCTCGTGTTTCTTCCGATGTGATGATGAATGGTTCGGGTAATTCCAAGGTAACCATTCGGTAACTCGAGTCGGTTCCGCAATGGTATGAAACGGATTCAAGCAATTGTGTGCCAGCTTCGAGCGCAAATTTCCCTTCGTACTTGACGAAAATGTATCCGGACGACCACGTCCAGAACATTCCCGCTGAACCAATGACACTCAAGGGATGGCTGTTAGGATATGACGCAGGGTCAATATTGGTGTTGATTTCAGGAGGAAGGCCCATACCAAAACGCACCGCATCATAGGTTCCGCTTGCTAAGGTGCTCGTGATGTGAGGCGCGTGCAAACCGAAATCGATGAGGCTTACATCTGCTCCTTCAATCCATTCACCATTACTTCGGAACTGCATCGGGGCGATGTAAAATTGCAGGTTGTCCAGGCGAACCGTGTAGCCATTGTGGTCGGTTGCGACTTGCTCAAGAACGTAAGCCGATTCACCCCATATCAATTCTAAGTCCATTCTCGCCGTTCCTATTTCGTCGACTGGGACTTCAGAGTTGCACCGGTCGCATCCGGTCAGGATTAGAACCAGCGGAACAAATACGGGAAGTGAAAAGCGCATGTGCATAACGTCAGCGTATTGTTTATCAAAGGTATAACGTCTAATTTGGGCAGACGTTGCGTGGTACTCACAATAAGCTAGAAATGGGGGTTAAGTTCGCTAAGAAGGGATTTCACGTTGTAAAAGCAAGCGCTGGGTCAGGTAAAACCTACCGATTAGTGCGCGATTACCTCGCCTGCTGCCTCTGGGAGAACAACCCCAATTATTTCAAGCACATCTTGGCCATTACGTTTACTAATCTCGCTGCCCAGGAAATGAAGGAGCGCATTCTTAGCGATGTGCGAGAAGTGGCTAATGGAGAAGGGTCGATGCATGACTCATTGCTTAAAATCATCCCCATTGAGGCAGAAGAATTGGAGCGCAGAGCCCATGCGCTCGGTGAGGCAATGATGCACCGATATGAGGACTTCAGTGTCATGACCATCGACAGTTTCATCAACCGCTTGGTGCGTAGTTTCAGTAAAGACTTGCAATGGGAGGAGGATTTCCAAATTGAATTAGACGAGGAAGGGTTGCTTGAAGAAGCCGTTACCCGGTTGCTCAGCCGAGTGGGAAGGCCGGAGGAAAAAGCTTTGACGGCCATGCTGGAGGGTTTTGTCCGGCAGCAGGTGGAAGAAGAGAAAAATGCTATCATCCGGCACCAGTTGAATTCATTTAGTAAGCAGGTCACCAAGGAAAACATGCAATCGGCTTTGCAGGCTTTGGACCCCGCTGAATGGACGCCAGACGCTTTGGAGCGGTTCAGGAAAACCCAACGCGAAGCCCTTCGCAAGCGACGCGGTGTGCCCGTGGGTTTCGCGAAGCAGGCCCTTGCTCGAATCAAAGCTCTCGGGCTGCAAGACAGAGATTTCAGTTACGGCGACTTACCGAAGTGGCTCAGGCGAGTGGCAAAAGGAATGGGGCGAAAAGCGATTATTGGTAAGCGCCTCGCAGGTCAGTTGGAGGAGTCGGTGTTTTGGTCCTCGAAAGCGTCTGCTTCAATCGCAGCAAGAATTCAAGATGCAATTCCGGATATCGAAGAATCCGCTAAAGCCTGGCGCAATCTATACGAGGGCGAATCGGGACGGATTTTCAAACTCGAAGAGCATCTGCAGCAGCGCGTGAGCCTAATAGGCACCTTGGGTTTGATTCGCGACGAACTTGCCGCTGTAGAGCAGGAAAAAAATGTGCGCCTCCTGTCCACGCTCAACCGCGAAATTGCTGCCATTGTCCGCGACAATCCTGCACCCTTTATCTATGAACGCATTGGCAATAGGTACCGCAATTTGTTCATTGATGAGTTTCAAGATACTTCCATTACGCAATGGCATAATTTGATTCAGCTCTTCGAGCACCTTATATCCTTGGATGAGATGGGGATGGTAGTGGGCGATGGCAAACAAGCAATCTACCGTTGGCGCAATGGAAATTATGAGCAACTAGAGGCTTTACCGGGACTAATTGGCAACCCTGGACCTGCGCTCATCGATGCTTCGCAAGCATTAAGCCGCGCCCACCTCCCGGCGACTTTGAATTTCAACCGCCGTTCCGGGTCGGCGATTGTGGATTGGAACAATCGGTGGTTTGCGAGTGTTCAACGTCACCTCCCAGAGTCCTTACAAGGCGTCTATGATGACGTGCGGCAAACGCCGACGGCCAATCACCAGGGTAATGTGCACTTGGCTTGTTTGGTCGAGGAAGAGAACGTGAATAAGCAAGATCAACGCAATGCGTGGGTCGTAGAGCGTATTATGGCCCATACGGGAGGCACTTTAGTCGATAAAGGAGGTGCCAGGCGGTATGTCCCGCCCGCCGACACCGGGGTTCATTTCTCGTTGTCCGACATCGTGGTGCTGCTCCGCCGTAACAAGGACGGCGCGGTTCTCGCTCAGTACCTCATGGACTTCGGCATCACACCGTTGACCTCCGAAAGCCTCCATTTGGGTCGGCATCCGGTTGCCTTAGCAGTTGTGGCCCTTTTGCGCTCGGTCCTCGAACCGGACAACCCTGCGCATGCTTTGGCATTCATCCAGAACTATTGCGCCATCGAACGCGCAGCCTCCGAAGCGGAATTGCTCAGAAAGCACCGCACTGTGACACCATACCTTGGCTCGGACGGAGTCCAACGTAAGCGAAGTGACCTGGATTCGCGTGGATTGTTCAGAGCCGTGGCGCCTGGCTTGCATCCTTGGAAACTGGTGACGGCTCCTTTGACGTTGCTTGTAGGCCATTGTTTCGACGCCTTGGATTGGTCTAATCGTTTTCCGGCCTACACAGAGGGTATGCTGGAATTGGTGCATGAAGTGGTGACCCAGCGTCGGGGCACCTTGAAGGACTTTTTGTCTCATTGGGATCGCCGAGGACACAAGCGCAGCATCCGTGTGAGCGGGGCGCAGGATGCGGTGCAAATTATGACGCCCCACAAGGCGAAAGGTTTGGACTTTAAGGTGGTTATCGCACCGTTTCACTCCGAGAAAATAGACCGGTTCAAGGACGAAATTCCCGTTTACTTGAATGCTGAGCAGTTCGGGTTGCCAGCAGCGCTTTTGCGGGACAGTGACCTGAAGGATACTGTCCTAGAACATGAGCGTCAAGCCGAAATTGATCGCACTGTCTTAGATGCCTTGAATGTTGCATACGTGGCCGCGACTCGGGCGATAGACCGATTGGATATCGGTTTGGAATTTGACAAGGACCCATCGACGGATATGGCGATTCAGACCTTGCCACAGTTGCTTTGGAAAGGTTGGCAAGAAGCCTTTCCGGACCGTGTCAATGAATCAACTAGCCAAAACAATTTTGGGGCGCTTGATCGAAAAGTGAGTGCCGTTCCTGACACGGCCGTTGGAGCGGATCATGTACAGGGAATTGAATTGGGTGAGCCATATGGTCAACGAATCGTGCGGCCTAAATTGCATTGGGCGGCCTTGGCTTCGGAAGGTGAATGGACGCCTATTGAGTACGGCAATGCCGTACACGGATTATTGGGCGAGTTGAAGCACGCATCGGACTGGCCGGGCTTGAAGCAGCGAGTGGAAATCGCAAATCTGTGGAACCCCAAACAGCGTGCGTCAGTTTCAGCTATCGTCGAATCCATTCTTCAAAGGGACGATACCAAACGGTTCTTTGATACGCACGCTGAGGTGGTATTTGCTGAACGCACCGTTCATGTCGGAAATGGTCAGTTGGGTCGCCCTGATCGGGTGGTTTGCATCGATGGAGTATGGCATGTGGTCGATTTCAAAACCGGAAAACAACGGGATAAAGACAAAGAACAAGTAGCGGGGTACTGCGAGGTGCTTAGCGCAATGCATCCGAACGATGCCGTCAAAGGCTGGTTGATTTACACGGAGACCTTGAAACTTGTGGATGTGCCTGTGCTCTTTAGCGCTTCATGAAGGAGCGATTTCGCAAAGGGTTGCCTAACTTGCTCATACAAGCCTAATTTCATGAAAAAAACATGTCTTTTTGTTTGCTGTGTATTACTCGGTGGGGTGTTGCTGGCCCAGCATGATAACCTGAATGCACCCTTATTTCAAAAGGGATTTCCTGTGCCACAGGTGCATCCTGCTGCTTCACAGGAAATACGAGCTGAAGCATGTGCTCCTGCAACGGCACTGAGGGATTTAGAATGGAATAATGTACGCGCTCTGATTGAGAATGCAGGTGCGCTTTGGTACGATCGTGCAATCGATAAAGGCGCATTCATGGTGCCGAAGGAAGAAGGTGTATCCGTTGTTTATGGTGGTGCGCTATGGCTGGGGGGTATCAGCCCGGACCAACAGCTCAAGCTCGCAGCCGTGCGTTACCGCAACGTGGGAAATGATTTTTGGCCGGGGCCATTAACGAATACTGGGGCAGCTGAAGTAAACCCTGCAACGTGTGAGCAATACGACCGTTTTACCATCACCCAGCGTGCAGATGCCATGCGCCACCGTCAATACTTCGATTGTGTGGCAGATCCTGAGTGCGATATGGAGGAGCAATTCCCAAATGGTTACACCATTCCCTCATACTTTTTTGAATACCCGGCACATGGGAACGTAGGACTCAACCAAGACTACTACCTGGCGCCATTTAAGGATTATGACGGAAATGGGTTCTACGACCCCGCGGCGGGTGATTACCCGTGGTATGATTTCCTCCAAGAAATTGATTGCGCAGAACGACGACGCGAAGACCAAGTTCCCTTGTACGGTGATCAGACGTACTATTGGATTTTCAATGATAAAGGTAATATCCACTCTGAATCGCAAGGCGAACCAATCGGCATGGAAATCCGAGCACAAGCATTTGCGTTCTCGACCAACGATGAGGTCAACAACATGCAGTTTTATAACTACCTGTTGATCAATCAGGGTACTCAGACTTTAACCGACACCTATTTTGCCCAATGGGTAGATTGTGATTTAGGGGGCCACGTGGATGATTACGTTGGAGTAGATGTAGAACGCGGCCTTGGCTACAGCTACAACGGCGACGCGTTCGATGAACCCACGAGTTACTCTATCGGATATGGGGAGAATCCGCCTGCGATGGGTGTGGACTTTTTTGAAGGGCCATACCAAGATTCAGATTCCATTGACAACCCCCTGACTACAGTATTTTCGGATGCAATTGACTCGCTTGGTATTCCCTACCAAGGCATCGGCATAGGTTACGGCGATGGTGTTGTAGATAATGAACGCTATGGTATGCGTAAATTCATTTACTACAACTGGAATTTTGGAATCAATGGCCAGCCAACGTTAGCCGCACAGTACTATAATTATATGCGGGGCTTCTGGAAAAACGGACAGCGTATGGCATACGGCGGTGACGGTTTGACAGTGGCTACAGGGGCGGACCTTGAAATTCCTGCCGATTACATGTTCCCTGGCGATACTGACCCTTACCAATGGGGTACGGTTGGAATTTCTGTGGAACCTTGGACGGAAGTGAGTGCAGGTAACCCTCCTGGCGATCGCCTGTTTTTGCAATCGGCGGGTCCATTTACACTTGAGCCGGGCGACTACAATAATATCACCGTGGGCATGGTTTGGGCGCGTGCGACAGGCGGTGAGCCTTTTGAGAGTGTTGAATTACTGCGTCTAGCCGATGACAAAGCTCAAGCGCTTTTTGATAACTGCTTCGAGATTGTTTCTGGTCCAGATGCACCGGATGTGACCATCCAAGAATTGGAGAATGAGCTCATTCTATACTTGACCAACGACAATCCTTTGTCGAACAACTACGGGGAAGAATACATGGCGATGGATCCGTCAATCCCGACTGAATTGGAAGACGGAACTGTACTCACTGAAGAAGAGCGCAGCTATGTATTCGAGGGCTACCTGATATACCAGTTGCGCGACAATGCAGTGAGTCCATCCGACCTTGGCGATATTGACGCTGCGCGCCTCATTGCGCAATGCGACATTCGCAACGGGATTACCCAAGTCATAAACAACGAATTCGATCCGCTGCTCGAGTTGCCAGTTCCAGCTTTGCAAGCAGACGGTGCTGATGAAGGAATCTTCCACAGCTTGCGG
>DIHQ01000189.1 GCA_002420235.1 Flavobacteriales bacterium UBA5692 | reverse complement strand
GTGCACGAGTCAAGAACAACCAAACCGAGGAGGAACAGGTCATTCCCTGTACGGGATTCTTTGTTGCCATCGGCCACAAGCCCAACACAGACATGTTCAAGGGATGGATTGATCTCGACGAGCAGGGGTACATCGTTTACCAACAACCCGGGACATCCAAGACCAACCGCGAAGGCGTCTTCGTAAGCGGCGATGCAGCGGACAAGACCTACCGTCAAGCAGTCACCGCCGCTGGAACAGGGTGCATGGCTGCACTAGACGCCGAAAGATATCTAGCGTCCAGAGGCATTCATTAATCACACGCGTAGCCATAGACGCCTAGCCACAGCAAAAGATCGGATGATCCGCGTTGTCCATCAGCATCAAAATCACCGAAGCACAGGCCGCCATAACCGCCAATTCCCCCGGTGCCCGTATCAATACTGATACACTGACCACCCTCTGGATCCCATACGGTGCCTTCGCCACAGTACGAAGGAGGAAGGACTACACATAGACCATTGTCTTCTGTAGCATCCGGATTGAAATTTTCCGCGAGTAGGTTGGTACATCCCAGCACCTCGAACGCATCGCATATACCATCGCCATCCTCATCAAGTAAACAGTCAAAGTCACAATCGTACCCAACTTCGGGGTAAGTGCACGATGTCGCCGTGTCAGCCATCGGATCGAAATCACATCCTGAAGGGTCCATGCATCCTGACGTATAGCAAGAACCGTCGTCGTCTGTGGCAGTAGGGGTAAAGTTGTCCGCATTTTCGTCAGTGCACCCCAGGGATTCGAGTTCATCGCAAATACCGTCTTCGTCAATGTCGTTGTTGCATTCACCATTGCAATCATGGATCAAATCAGGGTACGTGCAACTGCCGTCTTCATCTGTAGCGGCGGCATCGTAATTGCACGCTTCGCCATCCGTGCAGCCATCCACCTCAAATGGATTGCATATACCATCGGAATCGGAATCGGCTAAACATGCACCGAAGCAATCGTAACCCGTATCGGGATAAATGCATTCAATAACATCGGTAATCCCTTCTGCAAAATTGCAGCTGGCCGGATCCTCACAACCCATCACCTCAAACGAATCACAGATTCCATCGCCATCTGTATCATCGATGCATTCCAAGTCACAATTGTATCCATCCGGAGCAAACCAGCACGAACCATTATCCGAATTGGCATCTGCATCGAAGTTGCAAGCATCTTCGGACGTGCACCCCGGTGCCCCAGCGCTAAATTCAAAAGCCGCCAACTGTTCGTCAAAAGGGTTGCCTGCCAAGAAGCATTGCAAGTTCAACTGACCAGAAAGCAATCCACTTGTTGTGACCTGCGCCAACAATACCTGCAAGTTTTCATCCGCCAAGCCGTTTTCGCTGCCGGGTAGTACAAACCAACTTCCTCCAACTTCTGAGTCTAAGACAAAGTTTTCGCCGGCTTCAAAGGCAGCTTGTTCGGCAATGATACCAATGCTCGATATTCCCTCCTCATTAACACCAGAGGGCGCGAGGTCTAATCCAATTGTCAACCAACTATCGTAATTGAGGTCGGGCAGGATATTCAGGAAAAAGCCATTAAGGTCTGTGCCAAAAGACCCTCCAGCCGGATGCTGAAAAAATGATGTTGTAGTGGAAAGGTTGATGGGCTCCTCCGAACTGCCGTACACGGCCCCTACAAAATCTAATGAATCCGTAAGTTGTGCGTACAATCGATACGTCGTCATGCCAGTCAAATCTGAGTTACCAACTGGACCGTCGTGCACCTGAATCGTCTCCACCACAATGGCATTGACTTGTGCGTTCAAAGAAAAGGATAAGGCCATGCAGCAGACAACAAGTACCGCCAAGACCACTCGGGTGGCAACGCCATTCATAAAATATAGGTTTTGGATGTAGGTCGCACAATTTAACAAATTTATCGATTATTATCAATGTTAATCTCAATTTATATAAAAAGACCAAATTCAAATCTGATTATGGTAAATGCCCGGTTCGCAGATGGGTTGTACCGTCCCAACCAAGACCAATCTCAATGCAGCGTCCAGTCCAATATCACAGAGTTAATAGGTTCACCGCTTTTCAGCTGGGCTCCGCTTTTATTGCAATTGGTGCGGAGACGGTACACTAACCGCAATAGATTCTACGCAAAATCAACTGAACGTAATAGTCCACTCGGTACTGTGGTAGATGGGAAATGGCTTCAGCACGCTATGTATTCCAGACATGCAGACTTTTGGCAGCCACACGTTTTAGAATGGTGACTTCACGAATGACAGCTACAAGAAGGTAAACAGAATAATACATATGCCAATCGATTCTCAACATCCGCCCATTCCTTTTGCACCCTAAAGCGAACAATTTCAAGATGCCGATCAAAGAATGACTTTTACGCGTTGAATCAAAATATTGCAGGACTAGCATCTACAATACTGCGGAGCAACGGGAACTTTTAGATACTTCCAACGGTTGCAAACTTTAATGACGTTGTCCATACCCACCGTTGAAGATTGCTTTTTACCCGTGTTGAGAGTGCTCGCGACCGGCGGTAAACCTGTCAATGAGGAATCCGCGCTTAAAGCTGCGAAGCGAGAGGGTTTTAATTCCTTGCCTTCAATTCTTCATATCCAAACGGACAAGCGTGGAGTACCTATTATTCAACGCCGTATAGCATGGGCGAAGTTCTATTTGAATGCTGCTGGATTTCTTAAGCATCGCTCTCAGAGCCTAATTCAAATAACGGAAGATGGCCTTTCAGCCGTTGAATCCAACAGGTGTACGTGGGCGCTGCTATCATCCTCACAGGCCTGGGCTCAAAAATTTGGTCCGGGGTGGCTACCGCCTCAGGCTCAAGTCTAAATATCAAGGCGAAAAATTACTTCTCCAATACCACGTAGGATTTAAAATGCAGCACTAGTCCAGGATTAAGTTTGGCAGTTGGGGGATGTTTTACCCCTATCATAGATGTGCGCGATCAATTTCTCTAACCAGCCAGCAATAGGACGGCAAGCAGTTGACTCTTCCGTATCGCCCACCCCAAGCGCAACCTTGACACACAAAAAACCCCCGCCGAAGCGAGGGTTGATGGGTGACTAATGGGATTTGAACCCACGACCCCTGGAACCACAATCCAGTGCTCTAACCAACTGAGCTATAGCCACCGTTTGCCCCAAAAGGGAGCGCAAAGATAATTGAGATTTCTAAAGTCCACGCACCCCGTCGGCAAAAACACGACGCGCCAGTGAATCCTGAAATGGGAGGCGATTTTGGATAGTCGAGACTGCGTCTCCCATCTGACTGATTAAACAATCAATGAACATAACTCAATAGTCCTGGGTACTCGCAGATTTTAATTTCTAGAAAAAAGCATGCTTCTCATTGGCTTAATTCATGAGACCATGAATGTGCAGATCAAAAACCAATTGACAGATGGAAAGTACGTCGCTTAAGCAGATAAATGAAGATCAACGAAAAAGAGTAGGGCCTTAAACGGTATTGATAAATAAATCCTTCTCAACGCCAAATTATTGGACAGTAAGACAGGTTTAATTACAAACTTCAATAATTCAATTTTTGCGTGTTTTTTCGACTTTTTCAATCAAAACCAATGAAATAATCCGCTTTTTATGAAAAAAATTACCATTTTCTGCATCTAGAAGCGTCCATCCTTCGCCCCAAAATAGAGACTGTTTCATTGGAAGGTTGATTCAGTGCTTGATACGCTTTAGAGTAACTCATGATTTACTGAATTGAGGCAACACATTTTAATAGATTATTTAATTAACTGATTTTCAATAGATTGATTGAACAATAATTACAGATAATAGGTTGATTTGGAATGAAGACGTTCTTACGCACTTACTACCCTCTAATTCTCGCTTTCATATCATTCCTTTTTTCTGTATCGCTTTGGTTTACGGGCAATCAACTTGAAGGGATTTTCGTTGGGATCTGGGTACCCTCCATTCTATCTCTAACAACAGTGATTAACCAGATAGAAGAAAAGAAAAATCCAGGGAAATCATGACTCGCTTAATGTTCATAGTTGGTTTGATAATATTCCTGCTCTACATGTGGGGCTATATCGCTATGATCAACCAAACACACTCTTCTCAAAAGAGAAAAGCACCTGATGAACCGGAGCATGATTAATACATCTAGCAACGTCGACTATCAAAAGCTTGGATTAGGCATTTGGTGATTTTGCTAGGCTTCTTTACCCAAAGTCAACTTGGCTTGTCAGTGAAAACTTTGCTTCATTTAAAGTCCTCGTATCCCGTCACGATAGACACAACGCGACAGGGAATCTTGAAATGGAAAACGATTTTGGATTGGACACCCAATGGCATCCGTCTCAGCAGGTACAATAGCTTGGCCGAGCAAAGCTTGCTGAACTGCCAAAGCTAAATCCGAGCTTTTCGGCGACGAACGGTGCTTACCGAGAGCATAGTAAAGGTCATTAACACGACCGCGGTACAGCACCGCTCCTTCCGGACTTAGGAGTACTGCCTCGGGTGTAAACCTCACACCAAGAGCATCTGACCAACCGATTGTATCACGCGCTAAATCCCACTCGACGGCATAACGATTCGCAAACTCCGCAATGGCTTCGTCAGTCACATTAGGATTCGGAAACCAGCCAACCAATTCTACCTGAGGATGTGGAGATTTGACCCATTCATCATGCAGGGCGTTGAGGTAATAAGTGTAATCCTGGCAAATCGGACAAAGCGGCGCCAAAAAGACCCATACCTGCCACATCAATCAATGACTTGGATGGTGTGGCTCCGCACCAGTCCACCGGCAGTCGTCAACCTGTAGAAGTACGTGCCGGAATGCAGCGCTTCAAGCGCAAAAGATTGTTGATGATGTCCTCGCGGAAAGGACTGCATGGGTAACCAAATGTCGACAAGTCGGCCACGCACATCGAACAATTCGAGCCTCATTTCTGTCGGCTCATGCAAGTGCCAGCCCACCGTTACCTCCTTCCCTGCGGGCAAGGGGTTTGGCCATGCTGGGAATAACACATCGCTTTGGTAAACAATCCGTGTATCCTCGTCAGCAGTGGAGAGTGTTATATTTTCATCGCCTTCCATGTACTCAACGAACTGAAAAAACAGCACGTACATTTCATCACCAGTGAGGTCGCCCCACTCGGTCAACTGTGGCGGGTCATTTGGATTGTCCGGGTTGTTGGCTGTATTATCGTACGTGCAAATAGCGTGTATCGTATATCCAGCTGGAATGTGCTTCAGAGATGGAAAGTCATAAATTCCTTGCCAATTAAAATCCCAATCCGGAATGGAAATAAGGGGGATGGTATCTATATAGTCCGATGAAACTGCATATACTTCCCAAGCCTTCCCTAAAAGGTGGCAATGAGGCATAACACTAAGAAGGCTGATGTCCTCCTCGATATCAATCGTGCCATGAAACGTCTTAATTTCATTGGGTTGGATAAAGAATAAATCGGATAAATTCGCCGGTGTCATCATTTCCAGCTCTACCTCACGCTGCAATGGGACATCAGCGAAAAATAAATTAAAAGACGTCAAATCTGATTCCTCAACCGGTGTGGGGCCATAGTGCATTTGCAAAAGGAATCGACCATTCGGACTTATCTTCTTTCCAATGGTAGATGGAAAGACAGTCGGTTCAACACCCGGAGCCCATCCACCGAACAAAAAATCATCAACGGGAACTCCGTAATCACCAAAGCTTTCGTACCCCTCTTCAGGCGTTTCTGCGTCCAGTGCTCCTGCCTGCGATATGGAACTTGCACTCTCCGTGTAACCAATAAGGGCATGGTGTGCAATAGCACCATTGGCTGGTCGAATCTCTACCGCACTAATTTCCGTTTCGTCATCAACTCCGGTCTCCAGAACGTAAACCTGATATTGTTCTTCCATATCCCCACCATGGGCATATGCGCTTGGCATGGAAATTACCAAGTCAGGAACCCCCACTTGGCTGCCTTCAGGAAAATCGGGAAGTCCCGGGCTATCAGCAGGGTCACCTTCTGGAGCTCCTGCCTCATGCCAATCCGCCAGCAGCTGGATCTCCGCCTCAGTCAAGTAACGCTCTCCGCGCAGGGCAGAATATTCTGGATCTGGTGTCCAAGGAGGCATGTACTTCGTGGAGGTCACATATGAAATAAAGGAACTGTACTCGCTTACTTCCTCATAAGTCGTGAACGGCATGGGGCCAATTTCACCAGTGCGGTGACACTCAGTGCAATTCTGATAAATGATGGGTGCCACGTCTGCATAGAAGGTTGGGGCTTGAGAAAAAGCAGTAAATGCTAGTCTTAACGAAAAGATGAAAAGCAAAATAATCCGCTGCATGCGTTTAAATTACGTCATCTCTTCATGAAAGACAATGCAGACGGGTTATGCTTTAACCAATTCCTTGCGACCTTTGGTTTCCATGGCTGCCGAACCCGATTCAACTTTACGTATTCTGCACATCGCCAGTTGGTATCCCAGCGACGTGCACAGAACCTTGGGTAATTTTGTTGAACGACACATTAGAGCGATCTCAAATCTGAATGGTGGTGAAGTTTGGTTTGCAGCAGCCGTTCCTAGTGGCGAAGTCATTCCAGCAAGTACAGTTTGCGATTGTGGGACCTACACCGCGCGTATATTTTACTTCCGAGCACGCAAGCCCGTCATATGGCAAATCACCAGCGCAATGCTCCGCGCTGCCAAACAATCAACTTCATTTGACCTCATTCATCTTCACGTAGCCTACCCGGCGGGTCGCGCTGCGAGGGTTTTAGCACGTCGGTGGAATATTCCGCTGGTCATGACCGAGCATTGGACAGCATACCATATTGCGCAACGGGAAACACTTCCATTTTGGCGACGACATGCCATTCGGACCACCGGTCAATCGGCAGCCATAATTTGCCCAGTATCGTCAGACCTTGCCGAGAGTATGCGCGACTTCGGAATTGATGGGCCTTTCACCGTGGTTCCAAACGTGGTTGATACTCAAATATTTCGCCCCGCTGACACATCAGCCCATCGAGACACGTTCCATGCACTCCACATCAGTTCTTTACGCGACGACCAGAAAAATATCAGCGGATTGCTTCGAGCTTCCCGTGTTGCACTCGACCGGTGCGACAACCTCCGAATCAGCATAGTAGGCGACGGTAATCCCCAACCTCATCGGGAGTACGCCCGCCATTTGGGGCTCCATGGGCGGATTGAAATTGAGGGTGAAATACCATTAGACGAAGTGGCAAAACGCATGCGGTCGGCCGATGCGCTAGTGCTCTTCAGCCGGTATGAAAATTTCCCGTGCGTTATTCCTGAGGCTTGGGCAAGTGGAATCCCTGTGCTCTCAACGGACGTTGGAGGCATCCGTGAACACCTCACATCTGAGCGCGGATTGTTGATAGCATCCGAAGATGAAAACGCACTCGCCGATGCACTCTGTTCATGGGTCAAGGACGGAACGCCATCAAACGCTTCAGATCTGAGACAGTACGCAGAAACCACATTCAGCACAGAAGCCGTGGCCCGAGCTTACGCTAATGTTTACGGCGAAGCAATCACACGCCAAATCGCTTCGCAATGAGTTCTTTTCACGAACGCCACTCCATTGCAACCCGAGGTTTTTTACTGGCATTTACGGTCGCCATTATTTTGCTCAATACCCGAATACTCGGTGCTTCAGGACAAGGTGAGATAGCCTGGATACAATTGGGCATTTTAGTCGTCACGAGTGTCAGCGGCTTTCTCGCTGGTGGCGCAGTCGTTTACCTTCAAAAGGAGATACCCTGGAAGGCCATGCTGCTTCCTGGGCATGCTTGGTTGATTGCTTCCGCAATTCTCGGGATTTGGGTAGGTGTCAGCGCTGGCTTTTTGCCCACCGAGCATTTTGTTGCTATGGCTGGATTGGGCTGGCTTCAAGGCACTATCATCTTCCACAGCCAACTTTTACTCGCCAATTACCGCATCCGCGAACACAATTTCCTTCAAATGATGCAAGGCGGACTGCTTCTAATGGGATTATTAGTCGCCTTTTTTGGAATGGAAAACCACTCCGTTGGGTCTTTTATTGGAGCCTTGGCGGCAAGCCTCGGGATCACTGCCTTGGCATCCATCTTTTGGGTAGCAAAATTGCCTGCCGTTGATGCTCCAATTTCAACGGTCCAAGTTATTCGCCAACTATGGAAATATGGACGTTCGGCGCAAACCGGTGCGCTGCTGCAAATGCTTACGAATCGCCTCAACCTCAGCCTCCTAGCTCAAAGTTCGGCTGGTCTGGCCGCAACAGGGGTGTACTCAATTGCCTATTATGGGCTCGAAGCCATGTGGCTCTTTCCACGCGCACTCGCACCGTTAGTTTATACACATACAGCATCTAATCCGGACAAGTCGAGCCGCATTTTAGCGACGCAGAAGACGCTCAGAAAAGCTCTCCTTGGGACAGCGGCACCCCTTCTGGTTGTGCTATTGATTCCCGACACCCTATTCGCTTTGTTATTTGGTTTTGACGGCATCCAACCTGTCGTGAAGGCTTTGACGCCAGCAGGCCTTTTTGGCGCTGCTGCATCCATCATCGCTCATCATCTCGCCGGCATTGGGATGCACCATTGGAATGCTGCAACTTCATTTTTGGGATTGATCACCCTTTTAGTCCTCGCTCGAGAATGGGTGCCCGATGCCGGTGCCGTGGGCGCTGCTTGGGCTGCTTCGGCCGCCTCGGCAATGCAATGTGCGGGCCTGCTTATTGCATGGTGGCGATGTGAAAAGTAATTATCCCAGAAACTCCAACCCTTCTACCGCAGGCGGACGCTTGACTTGGAACCCTTCGCCGAGCTTCAACCCGGCAAATCGTCCCATGGCCATATCACGAGCCTTCAAATACTCCAAAAATTCGGGTGAGCTGATGGGTGTCATTGGTTCAGAATCATCCGTTCCAGGTCCATGAAACTGCGTAACATAAGCGGCAATCGCTTGGGCCTTCACTTCCGTAAACCCCTCAATGTCAACAACGAAATCCGGATCTAACCAATGATCTTGAATGCCATGGTAAACAGCTTGCGGCCGCCAAGCCTCTTGACCCGTTTCGATTTTGGTAAGACCACTTAGGAAGGCAGCGCGGTGGACGAGCTCTGCGCCCCGGCCATGGTCCGGATGGCGGTCGCTTAGGGCGTTGGCTAAGACTTGACGAGGGCGTAAACGACGAAGAACCTCAATGACCGTTTGCAAGCTCAACTCGTTGACATCGAAGAATCCGTCGCCAAGATCGAGATTTTCGCGGTGCTCGATGCCGAGTATTGCCTGGGCAGCAGCGGACTCCATCTTACGGGTCTCATGTGTGCCGCGAGTACCAAGCTCACCGAGCGTCAAGTCAACGATGGCCACCCGCAATCCTCTAGCCACACTTTTGGCCAACGTTCCACCCGCGAACAATTCCACATCATCTGGGTGGGCACCAAACGCAACAATGTCGTAAACGTGACCGTCACTCATGCTGTAAAAGTACAACCCGAACGCAACGAACTTTTATGCCAGCCGTTGAACAAGAGAGGAAAAGGCCTTGTTTTGTGACCATGTCTTCCTCAAACTCTTCCGAAGCGCTGGTCATTGGCGCGGGCTTCGCCGGCATAGCAGCCGCAACCCAATTGGCAGAGTTGGGTCATCAAGTCGACTTACTTGAACGCCATGATCACGCTGGAGGCCGCGCACGGGTGTTTGAAGCCGAGGGATTCACGTTTGATATGGGGCCAAGTTGGTATTGGATGCCTGATGTCTTCGAAGCCTATTTTTCAAAATTCGGTAGCGACGTAAACGAAGAACTCAATCTCATTCGGCTCGACCCTTCATACACCGTTTGGTTTGAGAACGGTCCTGTTGAGATACCAGCAGACCTGAACGCCCTCAAAGCGACATTCAATTCCATTGAACCCGGTTCAGGCGTTGCCCTGCAGGCCTTTCTCGACGAAGCGCAAATCAAATATGAAATCGGAATGAATGGTTTTGTGCAAAAACCTGCTCACAGCGTAATGGAATTTGCGACATGGGAAACTCTCAAACAATCCACGAAACTGACGTTGTTGAGAAGCTTCAGCAACCACGCCCGGAAATATTTTAGCGATAAGCGCCTGCTTCAAATCATCGAGTTTCCAGTACTATTCCTAGGAGCCAAGCCGGAGAAAACACCAGCCTTGTACAGCCTAATGAACTACGCAGACACTGTACTAGGCACATGGTATCCCATGGGGGGTATGCACGAAGTGGTTCGCGCCATGGTGCGTGTGGCAGAGAAAAAGGGGGTGCGCTTTCATTACAATTGTGACGTAAAAAAAATCACGGATGATGGTCAACGTGTGACCGGTATTGAATTGATGGATGGAGCTCGATGGACTGCCCCTACTGTAGTCGCTGGAGCAGATTATCACCATGTTGAGCAAAACCTGCTGCCGACCCAATGGCGTCGCTATGACGCAGCTTATTGGGACTCTCGGGTGATGTCACCAAGTTCCCTTCTTTTCTACGTTGGGGTCAAGAAGAGAGTTCCGAAACTCCAGCACCACAACCTATTCTTTGACACCCCTTTTGGCCCCCACGCAGAAACAATCTACGACACCCAAACGTGGCCAGACAACCCTCTCTTTTACGTTAGCGCACCGTCCAAAACAGACGATGGAATCGCCCCATCGGGGTGTGAGAACATGTTCTTCCTTATTCCGTTGGCACCCGGTCTGAAAGACAGGTCCGGTCTGCGCGACCAGTACTTCGATGAGATGTGCGACCGTTTGGAGAAGTATGTCGGCATGGACATTCGGCCGCACATTGTGTACAAAAGGTCTTTTGCCCACGAAGAATTTCAACAAGACTACAGGGCTTTCAAAGGCAATGCTTATGGATTGGCAAACACCCTGCGCCAAACCGCTTTCTGGAAACCTAAAATGAAAAGTAAACTTCCCGGACTGTTTTTCACGGGCCAATTGACCACCCCTGGACCGGGTGTTCCCCCGAGCCTGATTAGCGGCGAAGTTGTCGGACAGGAAGCACATAAATACCTGTTAAAACGAGCCGTGGCAGTCGATTGAACCAATTGCGCTCGTACATTGTTACCATCCCATGTCTGGAATGCCCCTATATGATAAAGTCTGCCGTGAGTGTAGCATCCTGACCACAAAGTCTTACAGTACATCGTTTTCATTAGGGATACGGTTCCTCGGAAGGGCACTTCGACAGCCCATCTATTCCATTTACGGTTTCGTGCGCTTTGCAGACGAAATCGTAGATACATTTCATAGTGCTGACAAGGCTGTGCTTTTCGAACGCTTCAAAGAAGACACGGAAAATGCACTCAAGGATAAAATCAGCCTGAACCCAATTCTACACGCATTTCAGGAGGTGTACCACGCGTACAACTTGGATTACGAACATGTAAGATTGTTTTTAAGGAGCATGGAGTGGGACCTTCACAAGGTTGACTACGACCGTACCGGATTTGAAGAGTACATCGTCGGATCTGCCGAGGTTGTCGGCTTGATGTGTCTCAAGGTATTTGTCAACGGTGACCAATCTGAGTACGAGCGTTTAAAACCCTACGCAGAGCGCCTTGGCGCCGCATTTCAAAAAATCAACTTTCTTCGGGACATTAAAGCAGATTTTTCGGAAATGGGCCGGACTTACTTCCCAAACTTGGATATGACTACATTCAATGAGGAGACTAAAGCCCGGATAGAGGAAGAAATCAATACCGACTTTCAGGAAGCCTACAAAGGCATTGTGCAGTTACCGCAAACCAGCCGACTCGGTGTTTATATCGCCTACATCTACTATCAAAGGCTGTTCCAGAAAATACACTCGCTCCCAAGTAATCGCATTTTAGAGGAACGCATTCGCATTCCAAACTCACGAAAAGCGTCTCTTGCTGTTAGCTCTTACCTCCGCCACAGTTTTAACTTGTTGTAATGGCACGATTTCTGGCTGCAACCAGCGTCTTGTTGGCGCTGTCTAAGGCTGTGGCATGTAATGTCGTAACAGCACAAAAGCCGTTATCGTTGAATGAGGTGCGGTCCACATACCGAGCGGCATGCGTCGCTCCCGATAATAGTGAGGTTGTCACGTCTTTTATTCACACTTCAGAGCAATGGGTCGGAACTGACTCGAACGATGCCTTCGCAAAAGGCCTCTTAGCAGCAGCGCGCATGATGCGCGCCGAAACGCTCATCAATCCATTCAAGAAACTCAGAATCTTCAACGCTCAGCGCGAGCCCCTGGAGGCCGCAATTACAGCAGCTCCAAACAATCCGGAACTCCGACTCTTTCGTCTGTCAATTCAGTGGTCTATTCCGTTTTTTCTGGATTATTCAGATAATATGGATGAAGACCTTGACCACGTCGCTGCTGCATTGAAAGGTGGCTATTGGACCGACGATGCAGAACAAGAGGATTTCGTTTTAACCTTTTTACAGTACATTAATCATGACGCTCCCCAACGATAACATCCAATCCTCAATCGGCACGGACATGGTCGTTCTCGTTGATCCTAATGATCAGGAGATCGGACTAATGGAGAAAATGGAAGCCCATGAGAAAGGGATGCTTCACCGGGCATTTTCACTCTTCATTTTGAACAGCAGAGGAGAATGGTTGCTTCAACAGCGCGCATGGGGAAAGTACCACAGCCCCGGATTGTGGACCAACGCCTGCTGCAGTCACCCTCGCCGAGGCGAAACCCCGAAAGCAGCCGCCATGAGACGGCTTCAAGAAGAAATGGGCATGTATTGCCAAGCCACACCAGTATTTAAATTTCTCTACAGAAGCGAGTTCTCTAACGCACTTATAGAACACGAATTAGACCACGTACTCATAGGCTATTCGGACACCGAACCCCAACCTAACCCCAAGGAGGTAGCCAGCTATCGCTACGTCAGCCTCGAAGACTTGGAATACGAATTGAAACGGAGTCCAAACAATTTCACAGTCTGGTTCCGCATTTGCTTTCAAGAGGTAAAGGACGAATTAGCCAAGCTCCAACATTCCACTTGATGACCGAAGGGTGCAAACACACCGTAATCATTGGCGCCGGCGTGGCAGGAATGGCAGCAGCCATTCGAACTGCTGCATTAGGTCACCAAGTGAGCGTCCTCGAAGCCGCAAGCGAGCCTGGAGGAAAGCTGCGTGAACAAACGCATGGAGGTTATCGCTTCGACTTAGGGCCGTCGTTGTTCACATGGCCGGAATTAATTCTTGAATTGGATGCCCTGGCGCGCGAGCGAGCCCCCTCTGATGCTCATCTTCCACCGCCTTTTTGTTATAAGCGTTTAGATCGATCAACCCATTATTTTTGGGAGAACGGAAAACGCTTGATTGCATGGTCTGATCGCAAACAATTTTGTGATGCCTGCGCCTCCGAATTCGACGTTCCGTCCGAGCACGTAGCGAATCACCTCGCGCACAGCTCGGACTCATTTGAAGCCACTCGGCGCATTTTTCTCGAGCAGAGCTTACACGAATGGAGCACCCGGAAAACTGGCAAATGGCGAGCCGCTGCTCGCTTTGCACATCGCCTTCCATGGCTTGGCACTCTACACCGATTGAACGAGCGAAAATTGAAGGAACCACATCTCGTGCAGCTTTTCGATCGGTATGCTACATATAACGGCTCCGATCCGCATCGTGCACCGGCCATGATGCACGTCATACCCCACCTCGAACACGGCCAAGGCACCTTTTTTCCCGTAGAAGGTATGGTCGGCATTACTCAGCACTTGCATGCCCTTGGCATGGCACTTGGTGTGGAATACAGGTTTGGCCATCGAGCATTGCACATCGAAAACAACGGTGAGCGCGTTACCGGCGTTCATTGCTCGGATTCGGACGGGGCAAAGCACACACTTCCAGCGGATATCGTGATCTCCAATGCCGACATCTGGCCAACCTTTCGCAACCTTTTGCCCGATTTACCAGCTCCGGAAAATATCCTACAACAAGAACGGTCCACAAGCGGCGTAATTTTCTACTGGGGTGTACGAACCGAACGACCAGAACTGCATCTACACAACATCCTGTTCAGTCGGGATTATCGCACTGAATTCAAATCCATCCAACAACAAGGGCATCCGGGCGACGACCCGACAGTGTACATCCACATCAGCTCAAAGCTCAAACCTGACGACGCTCCAAAAGGGTGCGAAAATTGGTTTGTAATGGTCAATGTTGCCGCGAATCCAACTGGAGTTACAGCACAATTACCCGAAATCAGACAAGCTGTCCTGAGCAAAATTCAACGCACCCTTGGTCTCGAAGTCGAACCGCTGATTGAAACAGAAAAGCATTTTACACCAACCACGATCGAATCGCGGACGAGTTCGCACCTCGGCGCTTTGTATGGTGCCAGTTCCAACAGCCCCCTCTCGGCTTTTCTCCGTCACCGAAACCGATCTACCCAACTAGAAGGATTGTATTTTTGTGGCGGAAGTGTGCACCCGGGTGGCGGGATTCCATTGTGTTTGTTGAGCGCCCGCATCACCTCTGATCTCATCGAACAGCGACCATGAACACAGCAAGTTTTGAACGGTACTGGATTCCTCGGATCATGATTTTACTGCACGTCGTAGGAGTGACTGGGATCCTCGCCGGATATGGACAGTACTTTCTCGACTTTACGGCGGTTAACCTTCTTGTCAACGGGATTCTGGCATTGTGGGCCGATTGGGAAGAACGACATTGGACATGGATCGCCGCATTCGGCGGTGGCTTAGCTGTCGAGGTCATAGGCGTGCAAACCGGCTATCTTTTCGGTTTGTACAGTTATGGCACAGCTCTGGGACCTATGGTTGCAGGCGTTCCATTGATTCTAGGAGTACTCTGGTGGATTTCGCTCACCGGGTGCGGATGGTGGGCCGATGTGCTAATGGGCCGTCTCCAGTTGGGAACAGAAAGCTTTGGCAGGAAACTCTTTCGGGCGCTCACCGGTGCTACACTGATGACAGCTTTTGACGGTTTAATTGAGCCCGTTGCAATTCAAGCCGGATGGTGGGCTTGGGAAGGCGTCAATGTTCCGTGGTTCAATTACGCCTCCTGGTGGAGTATAAGTTTTATCTTTTACCTGCTTCCAAGACAACGACGAGAAAACATAGGGACTGGATTTCTTGTTGGGATTTTTGTATTCTTCTTCGTCTTTTTGAATTGTTTCCCATGGACACATTGATCTACCTATCTCCTGCCTTAATTGTAATCACCACCTTTATAGTCATGGAAGGCGTCGCATGGGTAACTCATAAATATCTCATGCACGGATTAATGTGGTACTTCCATGAAGACCACCACGTCGACGAACCTGGCTTCTTCGAAAAAAATGATGCGTTCTTTTTGATTTTTGCCGTCCCTAGCGCTTGGTGTTTTATCACAGGGTCTATGGCTGGCGGGGACTTCCGTATTTGGATTGGAACTGGCATTGCCGCCTATGGCTTGGCATATTTTCTCGTCCATGATATTTTCATCCACCGGCGATTTAAAATTTTCAGGCGCACCGAGAACGTGTATTTGATGGCCATTCGCAAGGCCCATAAGGTTCATCACAAGCACCAGAATAAAGAGGACGGAGAGTGCTTTGGTATGCTTTGGGTGCCTTGGAAGTATTTCGCAGCTGCTCGTAAATCCATGCGCGCCAGGCGCCAATCAAGCTTGGGGTGATGTGGTACGAATTCAACGGATTGTACTTGGCGGTAAATCTAGGCTGTTTGGCATTGCCACTTCTGTTGAGTTTTGATAAAAACGTTCAGTTCTACAAGCAATGGAAATACTTCTTCCGAATCAACCTGGCCGTCGCAGCCTTTTTCATTGCTTGGGACGTCGTCTTCACTGATGCCGGTATCTGGGCCTTTAATTCTAATTACTTCATAGGCCCTTCTATCCTGGGACTGCCCTTTGAGGAGCTGCTCTTTTTCTTGTGCATCCCCTACTGTAGCGTTTTTACGTATTTCTCCCTGCAACACTACGTAAAACACAACCCGCTCAAGCACGCTGAAGCGACCCTTACCATTTCTGCGATTTTAATCTGCGCCACATTGGTCGTGGTCTTCTTCCCCAGAAAATACATAGCACTGACGTCTTTTCTCACACTAATATGGCTCGTTTGGGCGCAACGAAACGCCAAAACCTTTATGGCGGATTTATGGCTGACCTTCTTCGTTCTGCTGGTGCCTTTCGTAATTTCCAACGGAATACTTACCGGCCTATCTTTCTGGGAATTTCCCTTCATTCACAGCAATGCGGCGACCATCACAGATCAAATCGTCTGGTACCACCCGGGGCATAACACAGGTTGGCGCATCTTCTCCATGCCCGCAGATGACCTCGTATACGGTTTCTTGCTCATAGCAATGCACATCGCTGGTATTGAACGACTGCGTGAACGGGAGACCCGGCAAAAACGTTTGCCCTAATCACTCGTGCCAACGAAATGCCACCTGCACAGGCCGATGGTCAGACAACTCCACCAGCCCTGTCTGGTAGTCTACCACTTCCAACTCCGGACTCGCCCAAACTTGATCAATGCGCAAAAAAGGCATGTCACCAACGTAGGTTGCGCCGAGCAAAGGCCGCGAAAAAACACTCGCAGAGCGATATGCGTCGCGAAGCTTCGAGCTGAAACGATGTGCCGTGTAAGACACCGGTGTGTCGTTTAGGTCACCCACAGCGATTACCGGGTGTTGGGTTAACGCTACCGATTCTGCTATCTGCTCGGCTTGGCTCCCTCGCTTTTGCCAGGCCACGGTGAGTCGCTTGAACAAACGCAGCCGTGCGGCTTCATCTCGGACGTTGCTGGCATCCTCATAGTCTTTCTTTTCGAAGCCGACGCTACTAAGGTGCATGTTGTACAGGCGAACCGTATCGCTCCCGACGAGGAGGTCCACATACATGCCACTGTTGTTTTTGTCGTTGTCAAACCGAATGGCCGATTTGGCCACCATCGGGTACCGCGAAAGCACCGCCAAACCAAACAGTTTGTCCTGTCCACGTCCAAGTTGAAATTCCTCCTCCCAATGGGCTAGACCTGTAGCCTTCATAATCCGATTCGCTGACATCCAAGGATTACTTTGGTCCTCGATAAAGCACTCCTGCAAGCAAATGACATCCGCTTCCTGGGCCGCGAGGTAGCTCAAAATCGAATCCCGAACCCCCGGTTGCTCGATCCACGCGTAACGATTGAATTGGCGCACGTTCCATGTCACCACCTTGAGTAGCTGCGCCCCGTCGTCTTTCGGGCCACCAAAACTGCCCCAAGTCGCAGAGGCATGGGGCCAGCTCAAAGCGAGCAGGAGTGCACCGGCTAGGCCAGCTTTCCAGCGACTGGACCACAGTGCGCCAAGTGCGCCAATGATGAGTGCGACCGAAACCAGCGGGTAGGCCATCCCAAACAACGCCAGCACCGGCACGTCCACCGGGGGCACCCGTACCGCCAGTTCAGCGAGAAGCACCCCTAGTCCACCCGGAATTAAAAACAAGAGCGACCACAGCGGTCGAAAGGTGGACCGTTTCGCCGTCATCGGTTGGATTGCTGGAAGAGGAAGTCCTTTTCTTCAGCCGTCAGGTTCTCGTAACCGTACTTCGACACCTTGTCGAGGATAGCATCCATACGTTCGGCTCGCTCATGTTTTTCAACGTTATGTTCCTCATCGCTTTTAAACCGTGTAGAGCGGCTGTCTTTGACTTTTCGAAACCGCGATTTCTTTCGCGGCGTCGGAATGCTCCCGCCTTGGATGAGGCCCATGAAGGCATCGATAAAGCGCTCAAACCATCCAACCCAGTCCCGACCAACTTGCGATTGCTTGATCATGAGGTAGCCAAATGCTGCGCCGCCCAGGTGCGCGAGGTTACCACCGGCATTGGCCCCGTTGCCTAGGGCGAAATAATCCAGGAGCACCCAGCCGATGGCGATGTACTTCAGCGGCAACGCACCGAGCAAAAACAGGCGCACGTTGGTGTTGGGGTTGGCAGTAGCCGTCGCGGCCATAATAGCCATAGTCGCTGCGCTTGCACCGTAGGCCCATGTGCTTTGTTGCAATGCCGGAGCCAAATTGGAAGCCACCGCGTAAAGCACAAATCCTGCGAGTCCGCCCACCATGTATGTGCTCAGCAAACGCCGCGCGCCGAATTGCACCATAAACATGCGGCCCATCCAGTACAGCCACGCCATGTTAATGACCATGTGCCAAATATCCACGTGCACGAACATGTGCGTGATCACGGACCAAGGACGGTACATCAACACATCTACATCCCAAGACACAGCAAGCCCAAAGACACCGTTCATCCAGCTGCCGTTGAGCGCGCCAAACGTAGTGAGCAATCGAAGCGTCATGACCAGCGTGAATACGCCCACATTAGCGAAAATCAACCGGGACAACATGCTCCCGGAATTCCATTGGCTTTTCAAATCATCCCACATTCCCTGCTGTACAATCAGTAAAAAGTACCACGTTCTTTCTGCCAGCGTTTGAGCATAATGTAACCAAACAACATACCGCCTAGGTGGGCGAAATGGGCTACGTTATCGCCCGACGCATTATCCAATGCGAGGCTCAATTCCAAAATCCCGTAGCCGATGACAAAGTACTTGGCCTTGATAGGAATGGGCGGAAACAGCAGCATCAGCCGTGTGTTGGGGAACAACATCCCGAAGGCCAGCAAGATGCCGAATACCGCACCGGATGCGCCGACCACCCGACCAAATTCCGAATCCAATTGCATTGTCCACAATTGGTTCGAAATGCCCGAGGGCTGATCAAAGGCTGGGAAAAAAGTCCCGTAGAGGTTATTCAGTTCGATTCCCACGAACAATTCGTGCAAGAAAAAGCCGCCTAAGCCGCAGATGATGTAGTAATTCAAAAACCGCTGGGGTCCCCACAGCCGCTCGAGCTGCCCACCAAACATGTACAAAGCGAACATGTTGAAGAAAATGTGGCCGAGGCCCCCGTGCATAAACATGTGCGTGATGACCTGCCACGGGTAAAAATTAGGCGAGCCCGGATATGTTCCTGCGAAGTAGTGGAGCATCTGGTATTCACCCAGTGCCATAGTCGCGAGGTAAAAAAGTACGTTGATGATGATCAAATTTTTGACCACCGGTGGGGCATTGTTCAGCATCAGCGAAAGCGTTGCTCGAGTTCGTTGGTTTCAAAAGTAATGATGACCGCGCGACCAAAGGGGTCTAGGGCAGGCGTCGAGCAGCCAAACAACCGGTCGACCAAGTCCACCATCTCCTCGGGCTTGAGAGCTTTGCCCACCCGAACGGCCATTGAGGCCGCAAGCCGCGCAGCGACCCGCTCCTCCCGGCTCACACCCGCTACTTCCACCGCACGTTCATCGAGGATGGCCTGGATGAGCGATTCCGGAGTAGTGTCCGCCTCCATAGGCATGCCTTGGACTTCCACCCCATCGTCGTGCTCGGCCACGAGCAAGCCAAACTTGGCAAGCCAGTCACGTGACTGCAAAACGAACAACTGGTCCGCAGCATTTAGGTCGATGGCCTCAGGAAAAAGCAATTGCTGCGTGGCCGCGGGGGCACCCTCCAGTTCCAATTGGCGCACCAATTCCTCGTACAAAATGCGCTGGTGCGCGCGGTGCTGGTCGATTACGAGCAATCCCGATTTGGTCGCAGTCACGATGTACTTGTTCTGCAGTTGAAACAGCGGACTCTGCTTCACAACGACTTCATCGCCAGCCGCGAGTTGCGCGCCGACTTCACCGGAGGCCAAAGATTGCATGGCGCGCTCCTCTTGCGCCACTGATCCTTCGTCTCCTTCGAGTTGCCATGCCTTTTGATACAGCGCCTTCCACGC
>DIHQ01000026.1 GCA_002420235.1 Flavobacteriales bacterium UBA5692 | reverse complement strand
TGGAACCATGTAGTCGATGCCCACCAATGGCGATGGTACCTCAGCAACTACCGACCAAGTCATTTCAATATCGCAATACGCATTATACAAAGTAATTGACCCTTCATATTCGCCAATTCCCGGGAAGTAGGCTTCTACGATTGCCTCGTTTGAATTCAAAACACCAGGGAAATCCCAAGTGACTTCATCCGCTCCGTTACCGAGGTATTGTAGCAGTGTAAAACCTGTCTCTTCGCATATGGATATGGGTTGAATGGTCCAAACCGTATCGAAAGGCAGCACAGGTAGGACTGTAACTTCAAGCATCATGACATCCGAACATTCCGTTCCCGCTCCAGCTGTAAGAGTTACCCCATATGTTCCGTACTCTGAATAGGTGATTATGGGGCTAATGTCGGAATTTGACAAGCCAAGACCTCCTCCAAAATCCCACGAAAAAGGTCCACTATCCGGTGACAAGTTTTCAAAGGCGACTTCGAGACCAGAACACGGCTCCGAAATAACCTCAAAATTCGCTTCAGGCAGTTCTGGCAATTCAAACGTTGAGGTTGCATTATTTTGACAACCAAATGCGTCAGACTCGATCGAAATATTAATGCTTTTACCGGGCGGAAACCAAATCTCATCTGGATGTTCATCGGTAAGGCCTGGTGGCATCGAATTGGCACCAAAGTCCCAATTGTAATCGATGTATGACGTCCATTGGCTTGTATCGATTACAACAGCTCCGGTCCATCCCCCGTTATCGCACATCAAATTAATCACGTTAAATTGTGCATCCCATGGCTCATGTGCTACCACTTCGAAAAACATCGAGTCTGCGCACGTACCCGTTTCAAAATATAAGCTTACGTTGTAAGTTCCGGGGTCTTCATAAGTGAAGGTAGGCTCCGCTTCATAGCTTACATCATCTATTGTGCCATACACACCAAAGTCCCATGTGTACGCCTCACTCGGATTCGAAAACTGATCGAACTGCACGGTCATTCCGGTGCACGGTTCAGGAACAAAGTAACCGGGAGATTGAATATTACAAGTCACCACATCCAAAGTGAAGTCACGTAAAATGCTCCCAATGGGAAGGCCATTGCGCCATTCTGTGACACAAATTCCCAAGGCGAATTTTCCAGGTATGTTCGGCGTTCCTGTCAGTTGTCCGGTCGAAGGGTTAATGTTCAATGCCGCTAATGCACCTAGTGGATTCCCTGCGTTAAAACCGTCAGCCCAACCAACTTCTGTAAAAGGAGGACCCGTCGGTGGATTGGGGATCGGTGACAGGTAGTTGCCTCCCAAATAAATCGAACACAACGAATAGCTTAGCGAGTCCCCGTCTATGTCCAGCGCACCATTATCCAGCTGAAACGGATAATTATTGCACACAAAAGCTTGAGGCAATTCCAAAAATATGGGAGACGAATTGGGGTTCGACATCGTCAAGCTTGGAGGAATGGTGGTCGTCAAGGAAAACCCTTGGTCCTGAGGTAATTCCAAATTGGTTATTGCGGGTGACCTGCAGCAACGCTGATGAACCAGACTGTACGGCTGCTGACTGGGTTCCAGTTCAATATTCACGATATATTCGGCGCGCTCAATGCACAAATCTTCAGGCAAAAACGCACAGTTATTGGGGTTTTGTGGAATGACATTGGTGACTAGGCTAAAATCCAAATTACCAGATACGGTGGTAATCAAATTGCTCCCTTGGTACACACCAATTACGGCGGTATCATCAAATCCCGTTTGGTTGGTATTGGCCGAACTGCAATCACGGTAAATGTAGCAGTGAACCTCAAACTCATTTTGGCCAGAAGCATTAGCACCTTGGTACACATAAGTCAACTCACCCCCGACAAGATGGGTAGCAACCATCTGTTGGGGCAGTATTACCAATAGCAACGCAAGAAAAGGATGAATTGTCGAGAGTCGTAGACACATTTTATTCTATCGTGGAAACCCAATGTACAACATTGGCGGTGATGAAGTAAAGGCAATACCTTTGCAACATGGACCCGGGGAAATTTACTGCCGTCTTATTTTTACTCTTGGGATGTGTATTAGCATCGACTGATTTAGATTCTCAAGGATTGATTGATTGCGGTGTCCTGCGCTTCCAGAGTCTAGAAACAGGTTATCTGGAGGTACACATCGATTTTGAGAGCCGAATTTTTCAAGCTAGCCAAAACGAAGATGGCTGGCGCACCCGAGTACAAATCGAAGCCGTTGTAGAATCGCCGCAAGGCATCGTGAACTACGGGAAGTCAAATATTGATGGGCCTTTGGCGGCAGACTCCCTCACTGCTTTGGAAAGCCGCCAATTTCACCTCGAGCGCATCGCGGTTCCACCTGGCACGTACAATGTCGCCGTCACTTTGCGGGACCGCAGTAGCCGCGGCACATTTGAAGAAACGAAAATCATACCTGTCGAGTATTTCGCAATAGATGCTCCCAGATTTTCTGATCCCTTTATTGTTGAAGCTTTTGCTCCGGCAACGGTTGGAGAACGAACCAACCTCACCCGATCAGGTTTTGAAATGTTGCCGATTGTCCAAGCAGAATTATCAGTTGAAGCCGATAAAATCCAATTCTACACCGAGCTTTATCGGGTCGATGAAGTTGTTGATTCTACGTTTCTAGTTCAATGTTGGTTAGAATCGGAAAGCGGCACAGTCTTGCCTTCCTCACGACGATTCTTTCGGAAAGAAGCCACGCCAATACTGCCAATTTTCACTTCCATCCCCCTTGTGGGCCTAGAGAAAACTCAACGCGCAAACCTGATTGTGCAGGCGTTGACACGCAAAAATGAGCTCATCGCAGAAAATGTACTTCCCCTTCAATTCATAGCTCCAAACAGTTACTTGGACTTGGCTGAATTTGACCGGGGACTTCCTGCCTATGTTTCAGAATTCACAGATTCACTTACCCTTCACCAGCACCTGAGAGATCACCATCCAAAGGCGGATGCGTCTGAACGTAAGACCATCGACGGCTTTCTCGATGAGGCCACAGTTCCTCAAATGCAGGCATTCCTCGCTTATTTTTGGGATCAAAATGCACCCGTCAATCCTGAATTGGGTTGGCAAGCTTACACAACAGCCGTTGCATACGCAGATTCGGCTTATGGTGCCTGCAGAAACGGGCACGGTGCAGAAACAGACATGGGTTACGTCTATCTGCGATATGGACCGCCGAATACCATCGTCAAACGTCACAACGAAACGGATTATTATCCTTATGAAATTTGGCATTACCACCGAGCGGGACCGTTTACCAACAAACGATTCTTATTCTTCTCTCCTCACATGGTTGCTGAATGCTTCACACTCTTGCATTCGGATATGCTCGGCGAGGTGTCAAATACCGACTGGTTGCAAATCCTTCGAAGCAGAGAAAACCTTCTGCAGGTAACGACCAGCCAGTTGAATCGATTAAACCCCCGTCGTGATACGTTCTCTGGTGAGGAGCCGGAGGATCTATTTTTCAATCCTCGATGACAAAATCCAATCACGCAATGCCAAAGGTTGCGGTAGTCATTTTGAATTGGAATGGCTGCAGCCACTTGGCCAAGTATCTGCCGTCTGTAATCGAATATTCGAGTGAGCATGCTGAAATTGTTGTGATTGACAATGGCAGCACTGATAAATCCAATGAATGGTTGAAAAAACAGCATCCACATGTGCGCGTAATCCGATTAAAAGAGAACAAAGGATTCGCAGGTGGTTACAATGCTGGATTAAAAGAAATAGATGCTGAAGTATTTGTTTTGTTAAACAGTGATGTACGCGTCTCACCTAATTGGATCCCGCCTGTTCTCCATGCTATGCGAAAAGAGGATTTCGTAGCATGTCAACCGCTTATCAGAAATGATACCGATCCCGAATTGTTTGAATATGCTGGTGCTGCAGGGGGGTTTATCGATCGTGATGGATTTACCTTTTGCGCCGGACGGATATTTGAAGTGTTTGAAACTGACGAAGGCCAGTACAATACTAATAGAGAGGTATTTTGGGCCTCCGGAGCAGCCCTTTTTATCCAAGTCAGTACGTGGCATGAAGTGGGTGGTCTCGATGAGGACTTTTTTGCGCATATGGAGGAAATCGACCTGTGCTGGCGGTTGAAAAATAGGGGTTACCGAATCGGTGTATGCGGAGAATCCATTGTTTACCATCTAGGCGGAGGCACTCTACAAAAAATAAGTCCGCTGAAATCCTACTTGAACTTCCGGAACAATCTCTATATGTTAGTCAAGAATCATCACCAGCGAGCCTTGTACCCCATGTTGATTCGCAGAATGGTGCTTGACGGTATTGCAGCAATTAAGTTTCTCGCTGAAGGATCAACAGGATTATTTTCTGCCGTTTGGAAGGCCCACAAGGATTTCAAATCCAATTTCAGTGCCATGAAAAAACGCCGGGATGAGGAATGCCAAGCTTGCTTTGCAAGTGAAAAACACTCGTTCAATCAAACTGGCCTTTATAAAGGCAGCATCATTGTAGACTACTTCATTCGAAAAAAACACACCTTCGGCCAGTTAAATCCCGCCCGTTTTAAGAAATAACGTGGAAAAATCTGCTGCCGACGCACTTGAATTTCCTGCCGTACAAGTACGATGGAAGTTGAATTTCGAGCAATGGATGTTCAGGCCTTTCGGTCGCCGATTGCAAAATTTGCTGGATTCCTTTGGCTAGGATGTTTGCAGTGGACCGCTGCAATTCCTTTGGTACTTATGCTCCCCTTCATGTGCAGCAAACCAAAGTCAAGCGTGGTTTCCTACTTACTCATTGTCACTTTTGCACTGGGTTGGACTGGAAGGACAATTCAAAGCACATTAAACCCTTTAGTTCTTTCCCCCAAAACGTCCATCTGGACATGCAATACTGATGCTGAAACCAAAGACCGGAGCCCTCTTTTGCAATGCGTGAACGATTCAGGCCACACGTATACTGTAGAAGCCCTTACAGCCCTGCCCCTCCACTCACCATTTCTCGGTACGATATGGCCCTTTAAATCAAATTCCTACAGACGATTTAAACACAATAAGGGTATACATGGTACGATTCGCAGCACCATTCGTTCTGATCAAAATCTAGAAACTACACCGGAATATCAAATTGGAATGAATACCATGTGGGACTTTTTAAGTGAGCATTTTACAAGTCCTGTTCCTGGATTGCTTCAAGCCTTAATAGGCGGCAATAAATATCATTTGGATGCCGCTTTAAAAATCAGGCTCACTCACGCAGGTCTTGCTCATTTAATGGCAGTCAGTGGCTATCACATCGGGCTGTTCTCATTCCCATTCCTAGTGCTTTTGAGGAGTCGAAGACGCGGGTTCCGGATTGTGGGTTTCATAGGGTTGTCCGCCACTTGGTGGTTCATTGCGTTTTGCGGATTTCCAACCTCAGCCATTCGCGCCGGGCTGATGATTTCGGGATACGGTCTATCACAATTGCTACGATTGAGATTATCCACCATGCAGTTGATGGGCATTGCTGCTTGGAGCATGATTCTCTACAATCCCTTGTGGGCTGAGGACATCGGTATGCAGCTCAGTTTTACAGCAGTATATGCCATCTTGATGGGAATCGAATTGCTCAGAATTGAACGTGCTCAACATCCCATATTTTTGTGTTTTGTTGTTCCCATCACCGCTCAACTCGGAACAGGCTTCATTTCTTGGACCACATTCGGACTATTTCCTAAATTATTTCTCTTCTTCAATGTGCTTGCATCGCCGATTATGATTCTAATTGGTGCAGCTACAACAGGAATAATGATTGCTCAATTTATCTTGGATTGGGAACATGTCGTGCATTTCTTCAGCGCAGCCTTGAACAGTGTGTTGCATCAAATTTTAGATTGGTTTGAAAATTGGCATTCAAGTTTGTGGACATGGGATTTGCGAGTTGTGGACAATCATTTACTTGCGGCCTTGAGTTTAGGGTACCTGTTGGGTGGGACCCTGGTCGTTGCTCAACGGTGCAGCCTTCATCAATTCCTGAAAGCATATTGTTCACTTGGTCTTGCATTAGTTCCGTGGATTTTATGGCAATTCAATACACGTGTATCAGTGAGTTACCGTTACGGATTAATCTTGGAAGCTAGGGAGACCTCCTCTGTATCGATGGTCACACATCTTCAAGACAGCGTCCACCTCGTATCCGACTATGCGAAATACGGCACAAAAGAAGGATACATTGCAAGGCTCACATCCGACGACGTGATAAGATTATCTTCCGAAACATGGGCTATCGCACCTTCCGAAAATGCAGGTGTTGGAGTGCTAAAAAGCCGTCCTTTCGCATGGAAGCGAATGAACGGCTCAAACTTTCGATTCAAATTTGGAGAAGACGATATCCAATTAAAGCAATGGAACCGACCAACCTGGTTAGATTGATTAATTGAGATGCAGTAAGTTAGTTAAGACTTGATCTACATACCCCTCCCATTCCGGCAAATCAGCAATGGGAAGAATGGCATTGACACGGTTATTGCGTCGGCTATAGATGGCTTCGACATAAAATCCATTTAACTCGAAGATGCACAAAATGTATCGATTCTCAACGATACGCTGTGCCAAACAAATCCCATGATCCCACATGTAATTGGTTTTCTCATCGAGTGGTAATCGGTTAAAAGCAGTCAAGTCCATTTTATATATACTAAGTGAAAATTCGTAGGCCTTCTTACGTTATTGGACGAAAAAAGGTTGCGGTTTTAATTGAGTTAACTTTGGTTCATGTCCGCCGTCCAACTTGTCGAATGCCCTCGCGATGCCATCCAAGGTTGGTCCATTCCCATCTGCACCGATGACAAAGTTGCCTATTACAAAGTCCTATTGGAGGTAGGGTTTCACACCCTCGACCTCGGAAGTTTTGTCTCTCATAAAGCGGTGCCGCAGATGAAAGACACCCGGAAGGTCTTGCAATCTTTAGAAGATGAAGGAGTATTTAACGAGACCAATATCCTTGTAATTGCAGCCAACGAACGGGGTGCAAAGGACGCTGTGACCGCACCTGGTGTAACCCACATCGGATATCCAATGAGCATATCCGAAACCTTTCAGATGCGCAATACAGGCGCTCGTTTAGATCGGGCCTGGGAGCAATTGCGCAATATCCGTGACATCATTGAACATGGAGGTCGCAAATTAGTCGTTTACTTGAGTATGGGGTTTGGAAACCCATATGGCGACGACTGGAGCACCGATTTATTGATGGATTGGACAGGTAAAGTCGGTCAGGAACTTGATCCAGAAGCAATAGCCATCAGCGACACAATAGGTCATGCGGACCCTGCGCTCCTTCGCTCCGTATTCTCAATGCTAACCGCCAGTGAAATGAACACGACTATCGGTGCCCATTTGCACGCTGCGCCCTGGGATGCCCAAGCTAAAGTTAAAGCGACCTGGGAAGGCGGATGCCGCAGATTTGATGGGGCCTTAGGTGGTATCGGCGGGTGCCCCATGGCTCAAGATGAGTTAGTTGGCAATTTAGCAACGGAATCCCTTGTTTCATTTCTACA
>DIHQ01000020.1 GCA_002420235.1 Flavobacteriales bacterium UBA5692 | reverse complement strand
CAATTCTCGCCTAGGTGTAGTATCGACTGCACATCGCCCGCTTGTGCGCATTCGATTTAACCGTCGATTCAAGGAGACACGTAATCGGGAAGACGAAATTTTCTGCACTTCAGAATTCATTGCAATTAAGGGGATTCGAGCACTGGGTAATAGGCTGAGCAGTCTGCCGGTCACTGATGTCCAGTTAGAGCCCTTGGACGAAGAAAAAGAAGAAAAAGCTCAGGCTGACTGGCAGGCACGCTTTTCTCCAAAAGGGGAAGCTAAGGGTTCTCCAGAGCCGAATCAAAATGCATCGAATCTTGTGCCCACGAATACTCTGGCGAAGAACTCTTCTGCACAAGCAACACAGCCTAAAAATCCCAAATTATCTGTTGATGACGATGAGCAAGCACCTTTAAACGGAGAAGGAATTCAATCGACTCTGTTTTAATATGAATACTCGGAATCAAATTCTGCTAGGGTCGATGGTGCTTTCGATGCTGCTCATGAGCTGCTACGGAGGCAGCTCGTCTTCGTCAACCACTACTGCACAAGCATTGGGACAAGGCTTAAAATCTGACGTGCTTAAGCATCCAGATTGGTCCGTAAACGCAACTATTTACGAAGTAAACGTACGTCAGCATACACAGGAAGGAACGCTAAACGCTTTTGCCAAAGACCTACCGAGATTAAAATCATTGGGTGTAGATATTTTGTGGCTCATGCCAATCCACCCCATCGGAGAGGTCAATCGTAAAGGAGGTGAGAATAAGACTAATTACATGGTGGATTCGGGGTCTTCTAGCCTTGGTAGCCCATACAGCGTGAAGGATTACTACAAAATCAATTCGGATTTTGGGACAGAAGCGGATCTGAGAAATTTAGTTTCCGAGGCACACGCCTTGGGCATGAAAGTAATTATTGATTGGGTGGCCAATCACACGGCATTTGATAGTGAGTGGACTGAATCTAATCTGGAATACTTCTTGCTCGATGAGGCTGGTAACTTACAACCGCCATCAGGAACCGATTGGTGGGACGTGACGCAACTTGATTGGGACAATGGACATGAATCCGGATTGTATGATGCTATGGCCGATGCAATGGAATACTGGGTACACGAATTCGGAATCGATGGGTACCGATGTGATGTGGCTGGTAAAGTACCTACGGACTTTTGGGAGAAGGCACGGCGGCAATTAGAGGAAGTGAATCCAGACATTTTTATGCTGGCTGAAGCCGAAGTGCCGGAACATCACAACCGGGCTTTTGACATGTCATATGGATGGGAGATGCACCACATTATGAATCAATTGGGTACGGGAGAATGGTCAGTCGATTCCTTGATTTCCGCAGTGCCAATACAGACGGAACGTTTTGGTCCTGACGCCTACCGAATGATGTTTATAACCAACCACGACGAAAACTCATGGAATGGAACCATTGCAGAACGTTTAGGTGCGAATTCTGATGCCATGGCCGTATTGGCAGGAACCTTGATTGGTATGCCATTGGTTTACTCCGGTCAGGAGGCCGGAATGGCCAAGCGAATGCGCTTTTTTGAAAAGGACACGGTTCCATGGGGCAATTATTCCAAGACCCAAATGTATCGGACCATTTATACCTTGAATCATGAGAACCAGGCCTTGTGGAACGGTACGATGGGGGGACAGCCAGAATTTTATTCTATTGATTCAGACGTTGCACTAGCATGGAAGCGGTCTGCAGGGTCGAACGATGTCGTGGTAGCGGTCAACCTAGGCGATACGAATGCAAATATGAAGTTGGACCTCGATGGGAGCTTCACTGCTGCGTGGGGGGAGATAACTCCGGATAGCATCATGATGATTCCGGGGCACTCGGCTGCAGTTTGGACCCGCAACCGCACAAAATGAGCCAAGTACAAACAATAGCCCTTATCGCGCACGATGGCAAAAAGGATGCGCTTGTAGAATTTGTAAGAATTAATCAAGTATGGTTTGAGCGCTTTGCTTTGGTCGGAACCGGAACAACAAGTGGCAGGCTCGCGACACTTGGTGTGTCCATTGAAAGATTATCGAGCGGCCCTCTGGGTGGCGATGCACAAATTGCCGCCCGCATTACCGAAGGAGCAATTCATGCGGTAATTTTTTTTCGAGATCCGATGGGAAAACATCCCCACGAACCCGATATCAATATGCTTCTGCGGCAGTGCGATGTTCATAATATTCCGTTAGCGACAAATGTGGCGACTGCAAGCTTGTTAATTGACAGTCGTGCTTTTAAAATTTAATGTCATCTAAAAACGTAACTCGGAGAAAAGGACCGTGGCCGTCGAACAACAATTTGCACTCCGTTCGGGACTGGTTTCGGCAACGCGGGGGATTGGATGACTCACGTGAGTCTGAATCAGTGATCCGGCTCATTTTGGACAAGGTGAGTGGAATATCAGTGATGGATCGAGTCATTACACATTGGCGTGCTTCTGAGTCTGAATTGGAACGACTGGCCTCACTGGCTGATCGACTGCAAAAGGGAGAACCGGTTCAGTATGCTTTGGGTGAAACGTCTTTTGCAGGTTTGACTTTCCAATGCGATCGGCGTGCACTTATTCCCCGGCCAGAGACAGAAGAATTATTGACTGAAGCACTGAGAAGAGTAAGGCGCTGCGATGGGTTGAGTTCTCATCGGGTAATGGATATTGGAACGGGAAGTGGGGTTTTATCGATTGCGTGGAAAATACAACGACCAGATGACGATGTTCATGCTCTTGACGTAGAATTGGAAGCGTTGGAATTGGCAAAAATCAACGCCGAGGGCTTAGACTGCTTTGTGAATTTTTTTCGGTCGGATATTTTCCAAGTTCAGCAATCAAATGGCATCTTCTATGAACCTTTCGATGTCATCATTTCTAATCCCCCCTACATTCCAAACTCCGATCGTTTTGATATGCATTCCACTGTTACGGAATGGGAGCCATCGACAGCATTGTTTGTGGAAGACGATAATCCCCTTTCCTTCTACAGGCAAATCATCCACGGATGCGAAAATGAAGAGTGGCTCGCCAAAGGGGGATTGCTAGCGCTGGAATGTCATCGCAATTTGACTGACCAAGTACTCGATTTAGTCCCTAAAACCTGGACATCTAAGGAAAGGATGAAGGACTTGCAAGGCAATTGGCGAATGGTCTTCGCTCGACGGTGAAAGCCTAACGACCAAAATTGATTTTTAGTGCTTCTGGTATCACGTGCGCTGGAATGGCAAATCCGATTCCTTCAACGCCTATTCCTAGGACCTTTTCGTTCACGATACCAATGAGCGTTCCGTATTCATCAATCAGTGCTCCGCCGCTATTGCCAGGACTGATGCTGACATCGGTTTGAATTAAATTTCGGTCTGCATCCTTACGTTTTCCTGAAATGATGCCTTTGGTCACGGATGCTCCTAAATCAATGTCGTAGGGAGTCCCTAACGCATAGGTCGTTTCTCCTACATCGATATCTTCAGCCAAATCCAAATGAAAAGGCACTAGTTCGGTGGCATCGACTTTTAGGAGGGCCAAGTCGTGCACTGGGTGATACCTTACAACCCGGGCGGTTTTGGTTCCACCGTCATGAAAATGAATTGGGTAGGTATCGGAACCGTCAGCAATGACGTGGTAGTTGGTGATGATATAGCCGTCCTCACTGAGGATGCATCCACTGCCGTGCCCATTGGCAGCCTCCACGGTGACGACCGATTCAAGCGCGGAGGATACCCGACCCGCTGGCGCATCTGCGGCTGCCAAGCTAATGGTTTTCCATTCTTTTGTCCATTCCGATTCGAGGTCTTCTATGCGACTGAGTTTGCCACGAAATTCGGATGACCCTATGGATTTGAACATCGCTTGTACGATGGCTTCTGAAATGAGTTCTCGGTCGAATCCAGGGCTAGAGAAGTTATATAACGCCCAATTTGATGTTGTGGTAATTTCGGCCGAATCGCTCGGTATGCTAAACGCGTTGTAGAGCCACCAGGAGGTATCCAACTCATAACGAACGATGTTCTTTACCCGATGTTCCCGAACTCCTGTCAGTTGCCCTGTGATCTCAATGGCTCTACCCCTTTGAAACAAGCCTTCTTTGGGCTTGGATTGAAATTCTTGCGCAATTAAAACCTCGTTTAACTCCTCGTCCAAGTTGGAGTATTCTATTTCGATGGATTCATCCGAGGCACTTATAAATTCGACTCGGTTGTCGAGGTATCTTTCCATATTCTCGAAATAATGCCAAGAGTGCTCTCCTTGGGGAATGAGCATATGGAAACCTTCTATGCGCAAGGCAGGGTTGCTCGGATTTCCTTTTGGCAGTGGTTTCAGGTCCTCGAAGTAATAGCTTCGTTCATAGACCCTTCGCGGTTTACTGAGGGCACCTAGGCTGTTGGCAATTGCTCCTGTGAATGCGGCCCAAGTCAAGGGCTTTGGTCTGTTGGATGTCAGAAGCACAGTTCCGCCCGCAGCGAAAGCCACGACTCCTCCAATGTCGAGCGCCTTTAATGGATTTCGGACCAGTGGAAAAATGGGATGAACTGCAGGGTAAGCGCCCTGTTGCTCGAGTCGAATCAGATGGACCGGTTCGCTGTTTTTCAAATCCATGAAGGCCATGCCTTCACCCTGCTGTGCATAATGGAATCCTTTATCCCAGTTCCAAGCGTCTTTCAAAATGTGGACGTCTGAGCCGTTTGAGGGGTCTACTGTGATTTGCGATGAGGTTGACTTGTTCAAGCTGGAGCAGCCAATTGTACACCCAAAAAGGAACGAAAAAATGACCAAACGTTCAAGCGCAAGCCTCATGGTTCAAAGTAAATGCTGTCATGACGCTAAAGATGCCATAAATCGGATGGGTTATCCGGGGGAATTGTGGATTAATTGCATTGGATTCCTTAGATTTTGAGGTGGCCTGTGCAAAGGGCATTTTTACCTTTAACCCATGAGTTGGGATCCCAATCAACTGCCAACCACACTCCCGGAATTGGAGCAATTGCGCAAGGAGCTGCATGCGCACAACAGGCGGTATTACGTTGAAGCCAAACCAACTATTTCTGATCGTCATTTTGATCGCCTTATGGAATGCTTACTGAAGGCAGAATTACAATATCCGGAATGGATGGATGCCAATTCGCCTTCCCAACGTGTTGGTGGGGACATCACCAATAAGTTCGAAAAAGTACGGCATAGTAAGCCTATGTTGTCACTGACAAATTCGTATGATGCTGAAGACATAGCGGATTGGGCGAAACGCGTGGACAAAATCCTCGAAGGCGAGGGCGTTGAGTTTGTAATGGAGCTCAAATACGACGGTGTTGCCATTGCCTTGCATTACGAACATGGAAAGCTCCAACGCGCCCTAACCCGAGGTGATGGCGCAGTTGGCGAAGATATCACAGCAAATGTTAGAACAATCAAGAGCATTCCTCTTCAATTGCTTCATCATGCGCCTGACGCTTTTGAGATTCGTGGGGAGATTTTCTTTCCGTGGGCAGGCTTTGAAGCCTTAAATGCAGCTCAGGTAGCTGCTAACAAGCCGACATTTGCCAATCCGCGGAATACAGCAGCTGGAACGCTTAAGAGCCTTGACAGCCGGGTGGTCGCTAATCGGTCCTTGGATTGCATGATGTACAGCTTGGTTACAGATATTGCCTCCATCGAAAGCCATATGGAATCTATATGCCGAGCGCAGGAATGGGGGTTTCCAACCCCATCGCCCTCTAAGCGTATGGTAGAGGTGGCGGCATCCATTGACGGAATCTTGGACTTTATCGCCCATTGGGATACGGCACGTCATGAACTCCCATTTGGTATTGATGGAATTGTCATCAAGGTCAACGCATATAGTCAGCAATCAGAATTGGGTATGACTGCTAAAAGTCCACGCTGGGCCATTGCTTATAAATTTGAATCTGAGCAACAGGCCACGAGGTTAAATGCTGTAAAGTACCAGGTAGGACGAACCGGGGCGATAACACCAGTCGCGGAGTTGAATCCGGTGCTGATTGCGGGAACAACGGTTAAACGGGCGTCTCTTCACAACGCCGACCAGATTGCGGCTATGGACATACGCATTGGCGATGAGGTTCTGGTCGAGAAAGGTGGCGAAATCATCCCGAAAGTAGTTGGCGTCAATGTGGAATGCAGAGATGTATCGTCAGAACCCTTAATTTACATAACTGCTTGTCCGGAGTGTGATACAGCAATCATTCGAAAGAAAGGTGAAGCCAAGCATTATTGCCCAAATGAATCTACTTGTCCGCCTCAGGTCCTAGGGCGCATAGAGCATTTTGTAAGCCGTAAGGCCATGAACATTGACGGACTTGGTCCCGAGATTATCGAACTGCTCGTGCAAAATGGAGGTGTTGTACACGCAGGAGACTTGTATACACTCAAATTGCGAGCAACGGAGGAATGGCGCGAATCCACAGTGATGTATAAAACTACATCTACCACGGGTGCTGACGACTTGTATATTCAGCGGGTCCATGCTTTAGCATTGTGGAGGTATCGAAACAAAAAGGGAGCGCGCGCCAGCCTATCGGCAGTGCCGGTTTCTAAAAGAGCTATACAAGTTGCCATTGACCAGAGGGATGCGACAGTGCTCGGTCAATACCCTGAAAGAGGTGATAGTCACCAATCGTTTTTGGAATTGGCCATCAGACCTGCTGTACCCATGGCAGATGAAATCATGGCGAAAGTCTGCCACATAGATTATGCGGATGAGTTATTGGTAGGGCCAAGGGCACTTGATCGTAGCGAAGAGGGATGGGGCATGGATCAGGTTGAATGGGAACACCTCCTGGCTTTTTTGCACCGCATAACCGACCGTACCCGGCACCGTCTGGGTGAAAAAGAACTTGAGAAACTTCTGCAGGCGATCGAAGAATCTAAAAACAAGCCGTTCGACAGAGTGCTATTTGCTATTGGCATAAGGCACGTCGGGTCGGAGACTGCGATTCTACTTGCGAATCACTTTTTGAGCTTGGAGGCCTTGGCAAAAGCAGATGAGGAGGCCATTAGCGCAATCCATGGAGTCGGGCATGAGATTGCGCGCAGCGTTAATGCGTTTTTTAATGACCCTCAAGCACGGGCTTTAGTAGATGCACTTCGTGATGCTGGAGTGAAGTTGGAATCCGATACTGTCGCATTGCCTAATAAAGGAAGAAATCCGTTCGCAGGTAAATCTTTTGTGATAACAGGTACCCACCCGGTTCCTCGAGAGGAATTGGCGGATATCATTCGCACTAATGGAGGAAAGGTGAGTAGTTCAGTAAGTAAGAAAACCAGCGTGCTAGTGGCCGGTGAAAAGGCTGGTTCGAAGCTCATGAAAGCGGAAAATCTTGGGGTCGCAGTCTGGAGGTATGAACGTCTGATGAATGAATTGGAAAAAGAGGAATAATGAAGTATGCCGCATTGGATTTGGAGTGTGCTACGAGCGATACGGGCAACATATGTGAAGTTGGAGCTGTCTTGATGGAAAATGGAGAAGAAGTGGGTCGATTTCGGTCCTTAGTTCGGCCGGTGGTTGAATCTTTCGGCGACTGGCAACGTTGGAATTTTGATTATGGTTTGAAGGATATATTAGACGCACCGACTTTCCCTGAGGTATGGCAGCAGGTTGAATGCATGCTTGGCGACGCACCGGTGGTCGCGCATAATGCGGGACCTGTGGAATGCAAACACCTCGGTTATGCCTTTTCCATTCACGGCTTGGACGCGTCTTCAGGACCAAGTTTTTATTGCACCTTAGAATTGGCCAAAGCCAATTGGCATGAAATGCCCAAACATGGCATTAAGCATGTTGCGCGTCACTTCAAATGGAAGCTGGATCATCACAATCCTGAAAGTGACGCCCGGATTTGCGCAGCCATCGTCCAGGAGGTGGCGAAAGTGCAAGCAGTTAATGCCTGGGATGCATTGGTGAAGGTCAACCGATGGACCGCACACCGCATTCCGAAGTATGCCAGCAAAATCGAAATAGGTGCCAAATCGACCAGTTCGAAGATTCGATTTGATTATTCTCATGATTTGGTCGCTTGGAAACAAACCGCACCGCTAGCAAAGATTGAGGCTGGGCAGAGTTTCATTTTAAGCGGTTTTGACCATTCCAGGAAGTCGAAGCTTCGCGATGATGGCATTAAACGTGGCTTACGTTACAAACGTTACATCAAGGGAGGTGTTGACTTCTTGGTTGCGGATGCGAAAATGGGGGCGTCGAAATACGCGATATGCGTGGAAAAACAGATTCCTATTTTGTCCGAAACTGAATTTAAGGCTGTCTTGAAAAGGTTGCTGAAATAGCCTGAATCGGAAACGTCTCAACGCAGAATTTCAAAGGCGCCAAACAATTCGCCACGTTGTTCTTCACCGCAGACAATCAGATAGTTCAGGCGGTAGTAATAAGTGCCCTCGGCTGCGGGATTATTCTGTATCCATCCGTCCCACTCTACTGGTTCTCCAGTGGTACGAAACACTTCTCCGCCCCAGCGATTGAAAATGACCAGGTCATAGCGCTCAACAATCGATAACAATGGGAAATCGGGGTCCTCCTCCAAGTATAGCGTTAACCGCTCATTGATTCCGTCTTTGTTTGGAGTGATAACATTCGGGAGTCGTGCTGAACTTACATTGACGCTAGCCTCCGGGTCTTGGAACACAATCAACGAATCCATGCCAGTGCAACCGGTTTCTTCCAACGTTACTGTCAGGTAATACGTGCCAGGCAGCAATACCTGTGGGGCATCAAGTGACCAAGGCAGGAAAGGATTCATGGCACCGGTATCCCAACTCCATTCTATGAATGGGGTGTAGCCGTCTGGGCCAATGTTGACTCCTTCAACTACAGTTGTTGGTGATGCGCACGTGAGCGTATCTGCTGTCCCAGCGAAGACTTCAGGAGTTGTGAAATCACTGCTGAGTTCAATACTTGATGAGCTTGGGCAGCCATTGTCAGGGTTGGTTGTTGTTAGTTCCCATTCTCCGGCGTCTTGAACCAGGATGACGAGGGGGACCTCTACCCATTCGAATTCAGATCCATCAGGCCCTGACCAGATGAA
>DIHQ01000042.1 GCA_002420235.1 Flavobacteriales bacterium UBA5692 | reverse complement strand
GACATCGCTCAATGCCCTGCTTGAAATGGGCCACACGGTGCTCGTCATCGAACACCAACTTGATGTCATCGCACAGGCCGACTACATCATTGACATGGGCCCCGGAGGCGGCGACGCGGGCGGAACGGTGGTTTGCCAAGGCACACCGGAAGCCATTGCCGCTTGCGAGGACTCTCTCACAGGCAAACACCTCAAACCCAAATTGAAATGACCCTTCACAATTGCCTTTTAATTAGTGCGCTCATTCTTACAACGGGGTGCAGCTACGCACAAGAACCCGAAATAAAGCCTGCGATTGATTGGAGCGAGAAGCTCACCGAAGAACAGTTTCGAATCCTTCGTCAATGCGGGACCGAACCACCATTTACGGGCGCGTTCTGGGATCACCATGAAGACGGCGTATACTGCTGTGCCGGTTGCGGTCAGGGCCTATTTGACAGCCGCGACAAATACGACAGTGGAAGCGGTTGGCCTAGCTTCTTTGAAGTCCTGGCCGAAAAAGCCATACTTACACGCACCGATTACGAATTGGGGTACCCTCGTACGGAGCTATTGTGCAGTGCTTGTGATGGGCACTTAGGACACGTCTTTGGAGATGGCCCTCCGCCGACCGGGCTGCGCTACTGCATCAACAGTGCCTCGCTAAAATTCCTCCTGCGAGATTCTAAGCAGGTCATCACACGACTGCGAGACGGAGAAAATTAGCGTCCGCAGGTAAAAGTTATGCCTTCAGCTTGGATTAACTGTGCTCCGCCCTCCAAATTACCTTCCGCGTCCAGAATTGCCTTGGTGCGACCGTGGATGTTGATGAGTCCATTGACAGTACCCGTGGTTGTGAACTGGGCAATTAAGATACGCTTGTCCTCTGGTGCCATAGCTTGACGCTTATCGGGTAAGACAAACCATGCACCATTATCTGTGGTTAATGTGCCGCCCTCTTCGAATGCATCAAAAAAAGTCGTCTCTGGGGGAAAGGCTGTTAAGGAATTCATGTAATTATCCTCTAGACCAATGGTTACCCAAGAGTCATATGCCAATGTCGCGTCGTTTTGAATGTCATAACGCTGTACCTCAGCCGCTAGGCCGCTACCCTTCGGATGTTGGTAAAAGCCGCTAGAACACGATATCTCGAGCGGCTTTCCTGATTCTCCGAATATGGCATCAATAACGTCACCTTCGTTTTCCATCACCGCATACACACGGTAAGTTCGACCGGCGACAACACCACCATTTTCTAACTCATCCACTTCGATATGGGAAAATTGTCCCCAAACCAGCACTGGAGCAATGATTAACGCCAGAGCACTCAACTTCTTCTTTTTCATTTGTAAGTCGTTTGAACTGTCCTTATTTCACGATTCGGTTACGTTGTAAGATACGACGAGAATCCATCGAACCTGAACGGAATCCTGTGGAGCGCGGTACAAAATAGGTTAAGCAAATCTCATGAGAGTGCGGACTTAAGTAGCGCGCCGCTGTGCTTGTGATATCGTATACGTAAGACAATGCAAAAGGACCATACTGTCCACCCACACCCATCACCACCGCGTCGTTAGCTCGGAATCCCAAGCTCACCCATGCCATCTCCGCGTACCATCCACGGAGGTAAATATCCAACTGCGCCGGCGTTCGTTCCGTAACGCGGACCAAAGCAGAAGGCTCAATGATAAAATCACTCGATACCTGGTATTTGTAATGCCCCATGAAGCGAAAGTGTCGCACTTGTTTATTACCAAATCCCCCTTGGATGGGAGAGTTCTCTACGCCTGTTGATGATTGAATCAAGTGAGGAATGGCAAAACCAAATGCATAAGCCTCACTGAAAACCATGAGGCCGAAGTGAGCATCTATGGATACGGATTGCTCCATGCCGTAATTCAAAGCAGGGTCTTCCACGTCCCAAACATCGAGGTCGTTGTCAAAAGACCACTGGTTCGCCATCAGACTTAAACCAAACGACACCGCGTCGTAGTTATTTAAATCAATTGTATACGAGCCACCCAACTCAATGCCGGTTCTCTTGATTGCTCCGCCTGTGTCATCTGAGTAAACGATACCACCGACACCGATGCGATTAGGCAGTGCCGTGTGGCCACTGAGCGTCATGGTTTCCGGCGCTCCTTCGAAGCCTGTCCACTGGTTACGGTACTGCATAGTAATGGGCGTTTCGGGCAATGTACCGGCTATAGCAGGGTTGGTCAGAAACGGATTAGTCATGAACTGCGACCGACGAAATAATTGCTGCGCTTGTACCTCGGGGGCAATAAAAGCAAAGCCCAAGGCTACAAAAAACAGAGATTGAATGAATTGCTTCATGAGGGCTTTAATATTTCAGGGTTACGGTTCCCGTAATCGGATCTTTATCTCCAGCAAATTCAATAACGTAATAGTAATCGGCCATAGGAAGCGGAGCATTGTTGAATCGGCCATCCCACCGTTCCTGGTAACCCAATGAGTAGAAGACTTGCTGGCCCCAGCGATTGAATACCCTTACATCTGCGGCTGGGAAGTATTCCAATCCACCGACAATCCACTCGTCATTGTAGCCATCACCGTTTGGTGTGATGGCTTCTGCAATAAAGAAGCAGCCAATGGTAGGCTCCACGGTAACCACTCGGGTCAAGGTACAGCCCAAGCTGTCCGTGATCACGACAGAATAGGTGTCTTCGTACAATCCAGTAGCTGTGGCTGTTGTCTGAGCGTTTACATCGCTCCAGAGGTACTCGACGGGCTGGAATCCCCCAATCACCGAGGCTGTTGCAGTTCCGTCTTGCTCATTCCAGCACGTAACCGGTGAACTGAGCATATTGATGATCATATCCGTGTCGACGTCCGCAGCCACCACAAAAGACGTGTCTTCAACACACCCTGTCAAATCAACCGCCGTGACGGTGTACACCCCCTCGTAGAGATTCAAGAGGTCGATGCCTTCTTCAAGAACTTCCCAGCTGATGTCTCCAGTGCCACCCACTGGGAAGATGTTCACATCACCATCGCTCATACCCGTGCATGTTACGTTGTTCACATCAATAAGCACCTCAATTGGTTCAGGCTCCATAATCTCAAACGTGGTAGAGTCCGTACAGCCATTCGCGTCAATGACCTGGGCAGTAAACTGCCCCGCGCAGAGCGCGTCGAAATTATAATCTTCGTTTCCATTTAGCGTCAAGAGGACGGTACCCGTTCCACCACTGAAGTCTACAATGGCTGAGCCGTCGCAATCACCTCCGCACACTACATCTTCCAAAATCAACCACTCCACTTGGAGGGAGTCCGGCTCGATAATTTCAGCTGCATCGGTGATGAGGCAACCATTTTCGTCTTGAACCGTGACCCCGATGGGGCCGGACTCAAGGTTCTCCAGTGTATAAGGCAGCAAACCTTCCTCTGGCTGGACCAAGCTCAATGCACCCGTACCGCCAATACCCTCTACTGTCAACATACCGTCAGCATATGAAGCACAAGTGATTTCCATTGGCGCGAGAATCAATTGGATGGCATCCGGCTCAATAACCAGTTGCGGATCCGAACTCACTTCGCATCCAACTTCATCAGTGACAGTAATAACGTAAGTACCTGCCGAGACATCAAAACAAGGGTCAAATTGAAAGGCTCCCGATGGCGGATCTACTTGGAAACTTAAAGCTCCGGTCCCACCGGCAGCATTTTCCACACAAATCGAACCATTGGTCTCACCACTGCATATTACGTTTTCTATGACAAGGTCAAAGAATATGGAGTCTGGCGCTATAACCTGGAAAGCAGAATCAACTACACATCCATTCTCATCAATTGCATTGGCCAAGTATGCACCTACGCAAAGGCCTTCATCGTCGTATTCATTTCCATCGCCATCCGTTACGGAATACTCAAAGACCCCAGAACCACCAAACGCAGCTATGTTAACAGCCCCATCGCAGGTTTGAGCACAAAGCAGGTCATTTACGGTAATATCCATTGTCACTGAGTCTGGTTCAATGATGTTTACTACAGTCGAGTCTTGGCATCCGTTATCATCAGTCACATACAACGAGTATTCCGCTGCTAAGAGATTGGTAATCGTAAAATCAACCGTGCCTTCTCCAGACACATTCACGCCCAGGTCAGGTACACCAGCTAGCGTAAGGGTGCCAGTACCACCACTCATATTTCCCTCAATGATGCCGTCACCGTATGCAAAACATGTTATATCCTCTGCGATAGCCTCAAAGGTTAATGGGTCAATGCAGGCGATAGTAATCAATGTGTCTAATGAACACCCATTGGCATCTGTAATTTCAAATTCCCAGTCACCGTTGCCATTCACACATTCGAGTCCTACCCATTGATTATTTGGGTCTGATAAAAAACCCGCTCCAGTATTTGTAGCAGAATAAGCCACAATTTGGTAGTTTGGAGTTCCGCCAAAGTATTCTATTTCAACTACACTACCCAATTCACCTGGGCAAATGTTATCTTGAATCAATTCCCAGCTAGCTTCAAGTTCAGGAGGCTCGACAAACGAGAAAACCTCCGATGAATCACGGCAGGTGTTGCCGTCTACAACGGCGACGAAATAATCGCCTTGAGGTAAGTCAATGAATTGAGCATCCGAGGACTGCGTTGTTATCACGGAACTATCAGCCGCATTGAGCAATTGATAGGTAATCGGAGTAGCACCATTAACATTAACTTCAACCGCAGCCAGATCACCGAAGCAATTTATGTCGCTGTCTATTATAATATTGGCATTACTTTCAGCGTAGTTTTCACATGGATTCTGTACCGATTCTGGTCCATTTCCATCCCCGCTCATGCACCACTCTTGGTAGGGTGTTTGAACTCCTTCTACAAAAACTTGGAAGCACGCTTCAAATTCAAAATTACCACAAGTCGTCACCTGTGCAAATTGGATCCGTAAATCGGCGCCCGCAGATTCTGGTATCACAGTGAAGATCAATCCCCCATCTTCCTGCTCAGAGCACATGGTCGTAGATGTATAAGACGAGTTGCTACCGGTGTATTGTTCACCAAAAGCAAAGCCCAAGGTCCAGTAGGTGTCAAATGCTACCTCAGGGAAGAATTCGATCAACGCTGGATTTTGCGCTCCTCCAAGCAACTCATCGCCCAATTCTGGATTGAAGCAACCGCATGGAGCATTGATGTAAAAAGGCGCCGTGCCTAAGGCCTCCGCATCCGAGTAAATTGCACTCAACTCATCCGTCGGGTTGGTAAACTCCGCGAACAGCTTATAGGTCACGTACCCTTCCAGGTCCGCATACAAAGGCTCACCATCAGCATCAAAAGTGGTGGGCGCGTAAAACGCAGTATCGACCTCCCAAGTGACGCCGGTCATTTGAGCTGATGTTTTACCCGTGACGAAAGTCACAGCAAATACAATGGGAAGCAGACGGAGGCAATAGGCCGCCAGTCCGCGGAAACTTAAAAGGTGAGAATTCACGCGTTCTTTCATGAATGGTGTTTCAGAGTCTGCAAGTAAAACAAGCCTCGCCGGCAAAACGTTGCTTGTTCAATTGAAACCGCAAAATAGCGGAATTCCGCTACATAGGCATCATTTGCCCATTCCCCAAAGCCGTTTCACCTCAGCCTTCGTGAGATGGCGCCACTTTCCCGGCGGAAGATCCAGTTCCAATTGCATGATGCGAACTCGCTTCAGGCGCACCACTCGGTGGCCCAAAGCTTCACACATCCGGCGGATTTGACGGTTCAAACCCTGCACCAAAATAATTTTGAAAATAGTTGGCGACAGGCGTTCCACCTGGCAAGGACGCGTGGTTGTATCCAAAATATGGACCCCACGCGACATCGAACGAAGGAAGGCCTCATCGTACGGTCGGTTCACAGTTACGATGTATTCCTTTTCGTGGCCGTGACGTTCGCGCAAAATATGATTTACGACGTCGCCATCGTCCGTCATGAAAATGAGCCCTTCGCTCATCTTATCCAACCGGCCAACAGGAAACAACCGCGTTGGATAATTAACAAAATCCACAATGTTGTCCTTCTCGCGGCGCTTGTCCGTTGTGCAAACGATGCCAACGGGCTTGTGGACGGCGAGATACACACGCTCCTTCTCAGTATCATGAGACACGACCTCGCCCCGAACAGTTACGACGTCGCCCGGCATCACCTTCGTCCCTTTCTCCGGCACCTCGCCATTGATTTTCACTGCCCCCGCATCGATGAGTTTATCAGCAACACGACGCGAGCAATACCCCACCTGCGTGAAATACTTGTTAATCCGGATACCTTCGCCGTTTTCCATATTGCGAAAATAGGGCATGCTCGCAACGGTCCTCAACCTGCTACCTTTGCAAAACAACAGGTTGATTTCAATGAATAAAGAAGCCGTTTACACCCCAAAGCACAATGTCCGCATCGTCACGGCTGCCAGTCTTTTTGACGGTCACGATGCCGCGATAAATATCATGCGCCGCATCATACAACGTTCCGGATGCGAGGTCATTCATCTCGGCCATGACCGCAGTGTGGACGAAGTAGTCAATTGCGCCATTCAAGAGGATGCCCAAGCCATCGCCATGACCTCTTACCAAGGCGGACACATGGAATATTTCAAGTACATGAAGGACCTCCTTGACGAGCGCGAAGCAGGCCACATCCGAATCTTCGGAGGAGGAGGAGGAACCATCCTGCCAGAAGAAATCGAGGAACTGCACGCATACGGTATCGAACGCATTTACCACCCGGACGACGGACGGTCCATGGGTCTTCAGGGTATGATCAACGACCTAATTGAACGATCTGACTTCACCACCATTGAAAGCGCAGACGCCCTGACCGAGGAGTTCAGCGCCTTATCCACTGCCTCACCGAGCGCTATTGCTCGCTGCATTACTGCAGCAGAACTGGATCCCGACGGTTTTCAAAAGGCCTTTCGAACAACACATAAGGACATCCCAAAGGTTCCAGTTCTGGGCATTACAGGTACTGGTGGTGCCGGCAAGTCCTCCATGGTTGATGAGTTGGTGCGACGCTTTCTGGCAGGCTTTCCGGAAAAGCGAATCGGCCTGATCAGCGTTGATCCCTCGAAACGAAAAACCGGAGGTGCCTTACTTGGAGATCGCATCCGCATGAATGCCATAAACAACAATCGCGTTTACATGCGCTCGTTAGCCACACGCCAATCCAATCTCGCCCTATCGAAGCACGTGGCGGAGGGTTTAGATGTGTTACGCGTTTCGGGGTTTGACCTCATCGTATTGGAAACCAGTGGCATAGGACAGAGCGACACCGAAATCATGGATCACAGCGACGTCGCTTTGTATATCATGACCCCGGAATTCGGGGCTGCAACCCAGCTTGAGAAAATCGATATGCTCGACTTTGCAGATATCGTCGCCATCAACAAATTTGACAAGCGAGGTGGATTAGATGCAATTCGCGACGTAAGAAAGCAATTCAAACGCAACCACGACCTCTGGGATGCAAAAGACGAAAATTTGCCCATTGTCGGCACAATCGCCTCCCAATTCAACGACCCCGGGAGTAATCACCTGTTTGCTCTGGTGATGAATTTGTTGACAGAGAGGACGAGCGCAGAGCTGAAAGCACCGCATCCTAATGGCGACTTTTCAAGCGAGAAGCAATTTGTTATCCCACCCAAGAGAACGCGCTATCTGAGCGAAATAGCAGAGCAAATCCGCCAGTACAATGAATGGACTGAACTGCAAGCTACTACAGCAGGCCAGTTGCAAGCGTTGCAGACTGCGCAGGCATTGGTTGACGAGGCCGCAGAATCCATTGAAGCTAAAGCGCACGCATTACAGTTGGAAATGGACCCCAAGGTATTGGAATGGTTGGAGCAGTGGCCTGAATTGCGCGATCGGTATGAATCGGAAATCTTCACCTATCGCGTGCGAGGCAAGGACATCAACGTTCAAACTGCCAGCGAAAGTCTTTCGCACCTCAATATTCCAAAAATTGCCGTCCCACGGCTGAGCGGTTGGGATGACTTAACACGTTGGTCTCTTCAGGAAAATCTACCAGGCAGCTTCCCCTACACCGCAGGCATATATCCATTCAAACGACAAGGCGAAGATCCGGCGCGTATGTTTGCTGGAGAGGGCGGGCCCGAGCGCACCAACAAGCGCTTTCATTATGTTTCTAACGGAATGCCGGCGAAGCGTCTATCCACTGCCTTTGACAGCGTTACGCTTTACGGTCGAGATCCTGACCGTCGCCCTGATATCTATGGCAAAGTGGGCAACAGCGGCGTGAGCGTGTGCTGCCTCGACGACGCTAAAAAACTATACAGCGGGTTCGACCTTTGCGATCCGACCACAAGCGTATCCATGACGATCAACGGTCCCGCACCCATCTTACTCGCTTTTTTCTTGAACGCCGCCGTCGACCAGCATTGCGAAAAGTACATCCGTTCGAACGGACTTGAGGGCCAAGTCGAACAGGTATTAAGAGCCAAATGGGATGAAAAGGGACTCGAGCGACCGACGTACCTCGGCGAATTACCGAAAGGACATAATGGACTTGGACTGCTGTTATTGGGTTGCACGGGAGATGAGGTGTTACCTGTAGACACTCACCTCCAATTACAAGCGGAGGCCATGAGCCAAGTTCGTGGCACCGTACAAGCAGACATTTTAAAAGAAGACCAAGCGCAAAACACCTGCATCTTCTCCACCGAATTTGCCCTAAGGCTAATGGGCGACGTCCAAGCTTCCTTTATTGACCGTTCCATCCGCAATTTCTATAGTGTTTCCATCAGCGGCTACCATATTGCCGAAGCTGGTGCCAATCCGATTACGCAACTGGCATTTACCCTCGCAAACGGATTTACTTACGTGGAATACTACTTGAGCCGAGGAATGGACTTAAATGAATTTGGTCCTAACCTCAGCTTTTTCTTCTCTAACGGAATTGATCCTGAATACGCCGTAATCGGTCGGGTGGCGCGCCGCATCTGGGCCAAGGCCATGCGTGAGAAATACGGCGCGTCCTCGCGGGCGCAAATGCTCAAGTACCACATTCAGACTTCCGGCCGTTCGCTGCATGCACAGGAAATCGATTTTAACGACATCCGCACCACGCTACAGGCGCTGTATGCCATCTATGACAACTGTAACTCACTGCACACAAATGCTTACGACGAAGCTATTACGACGCCGACGGAGCATAGCGTGCGACGGGCCATGGCGATTCAATTGATCATAAATAAGGAACTGGGCCTCACCAAGAACGAAAATCCGCTTCAAGGCTCCTATATAATTGAGGCGTTGACCGACCTTGTTGAAGAGGCCGTCATGGTCGAATTTGATCGTATAACCGAACGCGGGGGCGTAATCGGAGCAATGGAGACCATGTACCAACGCTCGCGAATCCAAGAAGAAAGCCTGCACTATGAGACGCTCAAACACACAGGCGAATTCCCCATCATCGGTGTCAACACCTTCTTGGCCAAAAACGGTTCACCTACACTCACACCAGGTGAGGTCATCCGGGCGGAGACTGCAGAAAAAGAAGCCCAACTTGAGCAAGTCTCTCGAATTCACAGTGGCCACAATGAATCTTACGCTGCAGCCATAGATAACGTGAAGTCCGCTGCTATCAGTGGGGGAAACGTCTTTGAGGCTTTACTTTTGAGTTCTAAACATTGTACACTGGGCCAATTAAGTGATGCCTTGTTTGAAGTTGGCGGCGCGTATCGGCGCAATATGTAATGGCAGCAGAACAACAAGGGACTTCGGGCATAGCTTGGATGATGCTGGCGACAATTCTGTACACGGCAGCTAATCTGTGCGTGAAGGCACTAGCGCATTTGCCAACCCAAGAATTAGTCTTTTTGCGTTCAATCATTTCCCTCATCTTGACCGCCGGATGGCTTTGGTGGAACGGATATTCTTTGCTCGGGGTCAATCGGAAATGGCTGTTAATACGTGGCATTTTTGGAACAATTGGCCTTGCAACGTTCTTCCACACACTGCGCTTCATACCCATCGCGAGCGCTACAGTTATTCAGTACCTCTCCCCCATTTTCACAGTGCTGCTTGCCCGCTACTTCGACGGCCAAAGATCAATGCGACCAGTTCAGTGGCTATTTTTCACTACTGCATTTGCAGGAGTCTTAATGGTTAAAGGCTTTGATCCACGCATCAATTGGTTGTACTTCGGACTTGGAGTCACCAGTGCGATGGCCGCCGCTGTGGCATATCTCGCCACTATGAAATGCCGGGAGACGGACCACCCGGTTGGGGTGGTCATTTGGTTCCATCTCGTTGCTGTGCCAGTTACCGGTGGTTGGACGGCTTTTACTTGGGTAGCACCAGCTGGAAATGAATGGTTACTCGCTCTGGCAGTAGGCCTGTTGAGTGTGGTGGCGCAGGTAGCCATGACGTTCGCTTTGCATCAAGGTCAAGCTAACGTGATTATGCCGTTCAAGTATTTTGGGGCAGTCCTTGCCTTCATTTTCGGTTTGCTTTTATTTGACGAATATTTGAATCGGTGGGCCTTAGCCGGTATTGGGCTAGTCATCCTCTCCGTGACCATCAACACTATCCTCAAAAGTCGATGGGAGCGGAAACAGCATCCATCTATGTCGTCTTAGCGCAGGGGAGACGCCTTTTCCCAGCACTGTGTCTGATAAATGCTCTGGAGTGTGGTAGTGATTGGACCCATTTCCATTGAAGCACCAATACGCCTTCCATCGATTTCCACAACGTGTGCCAATCCGCCCATGGTTCCGGTCGTAAATACCTCGTCCGCTGTATAAAATTCTGAGAGGCTCACGCGACGTTCTTCGACCGGAATGTCTGTACTGCGCGCCAAATCAAGCACCAACTGCCGAGTCAATCCCGGTAAGCAAGCTGCTGCTGTAGGCGTGACCAGCGTGCCCTCGCGCACTGCAAAAACATTTGTCGCGTTGGTTTCTGCGATGAACCCATCAATGTCTAGCATAAGTGAATCGTCCACTCCAGCTACGTTAGCCTCGATCTTCGCGAGGATATTATTTAGAAGGTTATTGTGGTGGATCTTCGAATCAAGAAAAGACGGGCTGTTTCTGCGAATCGAGGACGTCACCAACCGGATTCCCTCGTCTCCATAAACCATTCCTTTGTATTCAGGTAGTACGATCAGCGTCGGTCCGAATACGTTGAGTCTAGGGTCCATACCGCTCGTGCTCTTCATGCCGCGCGTGAGGGTAATGCGACAGTGCACTCCATCAGTCATATCGTTGGCTTTGAGCGTGGCAAAAATCGCATCCTTCACTTCAGATGAGGAGGGAACATCCGAAAATGCCAGCGCATGGGCGGAATCCAACAGGCGTTTGACGTGATCCTCGAGTTGCAGCGCCCTGCCATTTTGGATACGCAGGCCTTCCCACACTGCGTCACCTCCTTGCACAACGCTATCAAGCACGCTCACCTTGGCATCAGCACGATTGACGAGCCCATTGACCCAAATCAAGGTATCAGAATTCCGAGGATCAGGTTGATTGAATTTTGCCATAAAATCAATTCAATGCTCGGACGCGCAAAGATTCGTACACTGCCTCCATATCTGTGACTAAAGGTAAGAAGCGCTTTTGAACAGATGGTAAGGTGTCAGTTTCGGGAGCCGTTTCCCAACCTTTGGAAGCATGCACACGCTGGTACCAGTATTTAGCCCAGGGACCGTCTTCTTCCCTTTGACCTGCTGGCCAATTGAGCATGCACGGATCAAAGGCCACACCCAACCAATTCGTGATTGCCTTTAAGGACGACTCAGGCTGCGCAACCAAACGATCGGAATCCATAACTGCCGCCGGCCATCCTTCAATCTCACACCTTTCAAGCCAGCACTGTTGGTGCTGATAACACAGATCAAGTGCTGTGGGCGTTTCAATATGAGCTTGATATGACTTCAGTACCTTCCGAGGATGGCGGATGAGCAACACATGCTTGTGCGCCGCGAAATCAAGAGGTTCCGGCCAGCCCTCGAGGTGGTTGGCCATGTGTTTTACGAAAATATGCTTCTCGTATCGCTGCATAGCGGGCAGGATTTTCTCGCGCTCGGTCGGCATTGTGGCGAGCACCTCAGCCCGTGAGGGACGATCAGCTCCACTGTGAGCAAGGAAATGCGCGAACAGAGGCTCATCCACCACCTCAAAGTCGCTGCGTTGAGCAAAGCTGTACATCAATGCGGTACTGCAATTGCGTGGCCCAGACCAAAGGGAAACGGTCATAAAAGATTATCGAACAACAGTGACACTTCCCGAGTAAGTGCGCGGTACCATCTCATGAACTGACTGCACCTCCAAACGGTACATGTACTGGCCATCTCGCACAAAGTGATCTCCGCCTTGGTGCTCTCCTACCCATGGCTCAGTAGGATTAAACGATTCAAAGACCTTTTCGCCCCAACGGTTGATCACCACTAAGTGATAAGACTCTGTTATGAATGATGTTCCAACTGGCATGAACGCATCATTTAAGCCATCGTTATTTGGGCTGAATGCCGCAGGGACGTACACCGCCAAGTCTATGGGCATGAAATACGCTATTAATTCTTCCTCGTCTTGCTTTGGTAAGGTGATATTTGCCACCGAAGCACTTGGATTGGGATTTGCATTGGCAATTTCCCAACGGTCGAATGCCCAGTTTTCAATGGGGGCTGCTTCGGCATTGAGCAAGCCTGCAATTTCAAGTCCCCCCTCCCATTCGTCTGTTACGATGACCACTCCGCCTTCAAGACGCACTACCCCTTTGTTTGGTGGTTCCACACGAACTTTCAGATCACTGTGTTCGATGACATTGAAATGTGCCGTATAAGTGGCAGTTTCGGTAACTGAAATACTGCCGATTGGATTTGCCATCGATGGAGCCACCTCTGGCCCAGTGGAAGACCATTCTGTGAAAACGTGCCATTCATCTAACCCAACGGCTTGGATGTCGTGCGCTCCATAGTCGAGTAATTCAGTAGCGGGATAGTTTGCTAAGGCCATTCCATCGACGTAAATATCACCCGCACCGGGAGGATCCACTACAAAAGTAATTTCTTGTGGATCTGCATTTGCCGCGAAGTACGCGACCAAAGTCGCATCGCCGTTCAAGGTGAATCCGAGGTCAGGATTAGTGGGATCGTTTAGAGTGATATCTCCGTCGAGAACCTGCCAAAACAAAAAGACCTCACCCAGTGATTCCTGAGCGGTCAACTCCATTGGAACACCAGCAAAATAAGTTGCATCCATGGGCACGTCGTAGGGGCCTATGTCTACTGAGTTCACTTGCACCTCACCCATTCCGTCAATAATCAGCGTTAAGGTTACAGACTCCACTTCGTAACAATCTTCAAGACCATTAATTAGCATTTCTGCGCATCGCTCTTCAATGAAGTCATGGATTTCATCCACGTTGGCTACCCAGCCGTCGTAATTACCTCCCCAACGATCAATGTGCCGATTCATCTCTGGCTCAATCACAGTTATCATACTGTCAAGCACGGCGTGCATGTTTTCGCAGCTGAAATGGGTGTTGCTCAAATCCGCCCAGCGGTTGATGTAGGTCGCCCAGAAATCTTCATTATCCATTAGGGCATTGAAAATCGGAATGTGTCCTTGACCTCCTACATTTCCAAGTGATTCTGGATTGCATGGATCTGCGTCTGCGGATTGGTTTGGTATTCCGGTGTAGTTCGCTCCGTGACCAAATGTATTATCCATATCCCACAGGGCGTAGCGCCATTTCTTTCCATTGCCATCAGGATGTCGGCCTCTCCACCATGCTGTGTTCCAATTTAACCAGTCTGCGCAAACTGTAAATGAGTTTAATAAGTAATAATCTATCAAGCTCATGGTATTGAAAACACTCTGCACGTATTCATAGTTATCCGAATCCGTCATGTCTTGGCCAGTAACAAAGTCGACCAAATCATACCAGTCGTTGTCGTCTCCGTATTCAATCCAAGTGCCTCCCCATGTTTTTATAAAGTCGACAAAATGCCTCGGCTGATCATAGTATTCGGTTGTGAAATCAAGATCATCAACTTTTTCACGGTACTCATAAACTCCCCAGTACTCGCCATTCAGGTATACGATGCAACTCTCACTTGTCCTTTCATCAATTTTTAAACCCGCTAAATGACTTAAGGTCTGAACGTAAGCATCACGAATGTGACCTCCCCCAGAGCTCGGATAGTTGTCATTCGCTGCAGCTTTGAAGATCAGCCTTTGGTAAACATCGCGATCCTTAACGTGAAAAAGTTCCTCCAAAAGCCCATAACTGTGTCCCATCTGGTCCCGGGTGATGTAGTCAAAACCCTTTTGCGGATAAGCATTTGAATCATTGCCGTGTTCATTTGAGTCCCCAGATCCTTCGCACCAGTAGGTACCATCTGGATGAAAGAATTCGATGTGGCATGGTTCATCGGCTCCACCGCCCCATCCTCCAGGCCATTGACCGTCCTCTTGATCGTCACCCGAGACTGAAACCACGATGATGCTGTGGTTGTCTTCAGCAGTAAAATAAGTATTGGTGTTGATATGCGAATCGGCATACGTACCACTTGGATCGAAACATCGCGCCCGAATAACCGACGTTTCATTGACAGGGATTGGCCCTGTGTACAAAGGGCTACCTGCGTTCGGCGCATAGCCGTCCGTCGTATAGCGGATGTCATAGCCCGTCGGCGCTGTGATCGCTACACTAGTTCCACCTGCGTAGTAGCCGGATTCCTCAGCAAATTGTGGTGTTGGGGCGTATTCCGTGAAGAAATTACCCCCATTGGGGTTGCCTGGAGTAGGGTTCGTGCACACACGCCACTGGCCGGCCGAACCATCGGTATCCCGAGACCAGCTGTGATCAGCTTGTGTTGGCGTCCAATCTTCATAAAAAGTGTAGGACTCGAGAACGTTCCCGGCCGGATCCGAAAAGACGACCGATTCTCCCATCGTTTGTGTCACCTTGAAATTGGTGTTCAAGCTCCCCCCGATGTACAGGTTCTCAGGTACTTCCCCCTCGTTGGAGCAAATAATCAGCAGGTGTCCGCCGGCTGGAACAGTCGTACCTGTCGGGATTTCGAACATCTGCGGATTGTCGGGGTTGTCTGACAACCAATGGCCATCCAAGTCAACTTCCGTCGCTCCTTCATTGTAAAACTCGATGTAGTCTTCATTATCGCCATTCACACCCAGCGTGTAATTGCTGGCTGAAAACTCATTAATGACGACTTGTGCAGAAGCTGCCGAGGCAATCAAAACCGCAAAAGCGGCAAGGAAAGGAAATTTCAAGAAGTGCTTGAGCATCATTGAATGTTCAATTGGCCGGTAAATACCTGGGTTGCAGGTCCCGATAGAGTATAAAGGTAGGTTCCACTGCGCAGTGTACCTCGATCAATGGTATATGAGGTGCCTGAGGGGTTTGCGGAGTGCACCACGCGGCCCGTTGCATCCGTGATGGTCAGCAGCATGGCCTCACGGGTGGGATTGGCAAACCGCAAGGTCGCATAATCCATCATGGGATTGGGGTACAACATGGGGGCTTCAGCATCTATTAGATGAGCCACACCGTTCGAAGTAATGCATCCCTCCTCGATAACATTTAACGTATTGTGGTAATCTTCATTGACCACATCGGTCACGAAATCGATGCATACCTCATCTTCTATGGATAACCAGTACAGACGCACGAGTGGAACAAATTCGTAGTGCTTTGGGAAACTCATTTCTTCAAACGATAAACCAATCACCTCCGCTCCACCCGGAGTGAACGACGGCGAAATAGAATACTCCACCGGGTCAGCAAGACTTACTGCTGAAGAGATGGTCATTCCACTCATCGAAAATTGGTACCCGACAATGCGATTGTCCGGATTATGCACATGAATATCCATATACTGTTGTCCCCAATTAACGGCTCCGATAGTGAAATGGACGGTATCGAATGGATTAATAATGTGATTGACCGGGAAATCACATTTATCGTGTATTCCGGAACTGTCAGGATGCTGATGGAGTTCGTTGTACAACTGACACAATGCCAAATGCGCTGCATCCGTCACCGTGATTTCATTGTCTTGGTCAACATCTGTGCATGGTAGAGCTTCAATATCGTCTCCCAAAATTTGCTCAACGTACGCAACTGCATCTGTATATTCCTGTAACCCATTATTATCCAAGTCACCCATCAATGCGGTGCCGTCGCAGTCACCGTTGCAGTCCGCCACGGCGGTTCCAAATTCTACACCTTCACAGTCGCTGAAGGGTTCGCAATCCGTTACCACGTCAACTTGTAATTCACCGGTCGAACGGTCGAGATTAATGCAAACCGCTGCGTGATTGTTTTCGTATGAGTTCTCTGCCCGGCCAAGTGCGTCTGGAATGAAGTCATAATTTGCTCGAACAATCAAGTAGTACGTTCCATCTGCGACATCAGTAACATCGATCCATTGACAGCTAAGCCCCGATCCATAGATATCTCCACAGCCTGCTGATATGCCCATGTTGCCGCAGCCGTATTGGGCAGTTCCTCCTCCACTACACTCCAGATCCATCACACAAAAACCATTCTTGAATCCGATGGGTATGTATTGTCCATCAATCGTAAACAGGTCATACTTCGCGTAGCCGTTGTGGTGCCAGTGGTTGTGACAATCGCCCCATTCGAATTGATTGTTGTCGTCTTGGCTGGGCACGCCTATGTAGTAATCCAACGTACCGATATTCAAAATATGGGTTGAAAAGCGCACTAACTCCCGGTCGCCATAACCGTTCAGGCATCCCTCGTCTATGTAACAGTCAGTTTCGCTCACCTGCATAATCTCAGTATAGAGGCTGTTGACGATGGCCTCTGAACTCACTATCAAATCTGGACCAGTACACTCTGGGTCGCCCGGGTATATGCAATCGCCGCTATCCACCTCCGCGAGCGGACTGTAATTGCAAGCTTCTTCATCAGTGCAACCAGTCGGGGGTCCCATGAAATTGAACTCCCAATCGTAGCCGTCCGAGCACAATCCATCGGGATCGGCCATTAATAACTCTGCATCAAAACTGATATCTGAGCTTGTTGCATTGATTTGATGAACCTCAACAGCCAATACGTTTGTACCGTTATTCATATTCAGGGCAACGGGATATTCGTACAATTCAGATTCATTGCCGCCAATAATTTCGCTGAGAGCTGTGGTTTCTGAATTCACCAATCCATCTGGCATATTACTCCGCATGATCTCCACCCCATTCAGGTAGACCACTGCTCCGTCGTCCCGGCGTAATCGCAAAAGACCTTCCATCCCTGTTCCCGACTCGCCAGTGTATTCAAATGCATGTCGGAAATACGTAGTGATGTGCTTATCTGACGCATTAGAACCGTACGAGACAGTGGTGGCTTCATCTCCGTCGCCGTATCCCAGTTCTGCATTGCCTGAACCCCAATTTGCATCTTCATACTCTACTGCGGTCCAATCCAATCCAAGGTCAGCTCCTTCGTCGTGGTAGCTCCACTCTGATTCCAGCGTAACAAGCGAAGCATAATCCGGTGAACTCAATCCCATCCGAATCCAGACGGGTGATCCACCTTGCAAAAGCACGGTCAAGTTAGCTTGCTCCCCACACCCACCTTCTTCGTCGTCAAAATAGATGGAACCCTCATTGGTGTTATCGAAACTGCCCATATTACAGTAATCGTATATCCACAGCTTGGTGTCACAGTCCGATCCACACGTATTGAATTCATACATGCCGTTTGATGGTGGTGTAAAAATGTACCACGCGTTGCCTTGTGATTGTTGAATGGTGCCGTAGTCAGCTTCGGTGAGTTCAAAGGCATCGTTGCACGTCGCACCCGGGGCGCAATCGAAACTCACGGTTTCACCGTAACCGTAGTTGCCACCAGAGGCGATTTCGATGCCATCTTGGAACAGCGAGTAGCCTCCAGGCGCAAAAATTCCATCGCCATATGAATCAAAAATCGAGAATTGAAGGCACGGCTCGTCAATACCCGCATCAAAACAAATGGTGTCGCCTACAGCAGCTCCTGAAGCAATGACATTGCCTTGGTAAGATAATTCCCAAGAAATTTCATTCGGGTAGCCATCAGGTTCTATCACCACCTCGATGGTGGACTCGTTATCGGAACATTGACCCCAAGCAGTTGATGCGGCGCAAACCAGCAGAGACATCGACAACAACCACAAAAAGATTGAGCGTGTAGAAAATGATGACATGGATTTCAACTTGATGGTCAAGCCTCGAAGATAATCAAACGTTATCAGTCCAACGCTAAGCGCATACGAAGGGTTGCACGAATTTTGGAATGGAGGATGTGATGCGAATGTGAAAGAATCTGCTATTTTTGCAACATGTCACAGGACTCTTCACACGAACACGGACATGACGAGGAGCCGGAACAAAATGAAATCGGCGGACCCGTTGTTTTTGCTTTGATATTGTTGGGATTGGTGGTTACAGTTATCGCCTTCCTAGCTTAAAAACAAATCTTGTTCCAAGGTTAGTAAACTAAGTCCATTTCTTGGACGAGGTGACCAGCTCCTGCATACACATCAGTAATCCACAAAACGTAACGAATGTCGACCATGATGTTTCGGCACCGTGACCCATCGAAAAGAATATCACTCATGGTCGATTCCCAGGAACGATCGAAATTAATACCAACTAAATGACCGTCACCATCGATGGCCGGTGAACCAGAGTTACCTCCTGTCGTGTGATTGGAGCCGGTAAAGCACACCGGCAAGTCGCCTTGCTCATTAGCGTAGGGCCCCCAATTGCCGGACTTCAGGGCTGTTATCAAATCCACAGGTAAATCAAAATCCGCATCGCCAGGAATGTATTTCTGTAAAATTCCATTCGCAGTAGTAAAGGGAAGATACGCAATGCCATCGTACGGAGAGGAACCCTCAACCTTTCCATAAGTCAGTCGCAGGGTGCTATTCGCGTCGGGAAAAAATGCGCGCTCTGGGAATAAGCTGCGCAATCCAGTTGTGTAGACTCCGGTCAGCGAGTCAAGTTCAGATGAAACTTTGCCATACTTAGTTGCAACTAGGTCGAAATAAGCATTTCGCATGGATTTGATAAGCTTATAAAGTGGGTCTTTTGAGAGTTTAGAAAATGCCTTGGCGTTTCTTTTGCTAAGAATTGCTTCCACGGCGTCACGGTCATCAAATATGGACCTTTCGAAGGTCCGTTCCGCCCAGGCAATCGGGTTGGAGGCTGCGGATTTCAGTGCAGCAGGAACGAAATCTGAATCAATGTGATCGAAATAGGGAGCCACCAAAGCAGCCATGATATCCCGGTCGACGTCAGCGTCATATTGTCGGAAGTGGTCTTCTGTTCTTTCCTGCAGATCCTCAATTGTTGCATCGATTTCACCAGCTGCCTCTGTGGCTTCCCAACGTTCAACGAGAGGCGCAAAAGACCAAGCGTAATTCAATGCATCAGGACCGTAGTAGACCCATTCAATAAAAAGGCTTCGCGCGAGCATGTACGGATTACGATTAGCATTTGCAGCCTGCATTTTATCAATTACTTGCATCCACTCTGCATTATCTACTTTGGCTGCTCGAGCTATGAATTCCGCTTCCAGTTCTAGCTTCTTACCTACAGCATCCAATTCATCCAATCCCGTGTTCTGCCCAATCCACTTCTTCCAGGCATTTGCAATGGAACTCTGCTTATCCGCATAAGCAATCCTTAAAGCTGGAGAATTAGCGCGTGCGGCATTAACAACAGCCAAGGAGGCGTCACGCATTTCAATGCGAGCCGGGTTTAAGCGTTCCACCACAAAGGTCACCGCGTCACTCGTCAAGTATTGCTCAGTCCTTCCGGGGAAACCGAAGACCATGGTGAAGTCCCCCTCCTTAACCCCGCCAAGGTCTACAGGGAAGTGGTGCTTAGGCCGAAAGGGAACGTTCGTGACACTGTAATTTGCGGGCTCGTTATTCGCATCAGCATAAATTCTGAACATACTGAAGTCACCCGTATGGCGAGGCCACACCCAATTGTCCGTGTCCCCTCCAAATTTTCCTACTGCAGACGGAGGCGCGCCTACCAAACGCACATCACGATAAGTTTTTGTGGTAATCAAATAAAAGCTGTTTCCAAAATCGAAAGCGACCAATTCAGCATCTAGACCAGTTCCATCCATTGCCTGAGCCTCCAATTCAGCCTTCACAGCCTCATAGTCCTCAGCTTCGCGCACGAACTCCGTGACGTCTTCAATGCGGTCGATAAATGTGGCGACTAAATCGGGATTAATTAACTCTTCAGCTCGTGTCATGGCCCAAAATCCATCCGTCAAATAATCGTTTTCTACAGAGCTGTGGTAAGCAATTTGCCCATATCCACAGTGGTGATTGGTCAACAAAAGTCCTTCCTCACTGATCATCTCCGCCGTGCATCCCCCATTGAAATGAACAATGGCATCTTTCAAGCTACCTTCATTGATACTGTAGATATCATCGGCAGTCAAATGCAAGCCCATCGCCTGCATATCCCCTTCTACAGCATTAAGTAATGTGGGAATCCACATACCCTCCTTGGCTTGGATGGTTTCTTGTGAAATGGCAGCCAAACTGAGCAAGAAGATGGGAATGAATCGATTAATCATGGGTTTCAATTTCGAATTGCGGGGTTGAAGATAAGAAGGCCGGGTTTAGTTTTGTATCCATGGATCTCAAAGCTGATTTCCGGTCAGATACGTTGACTAGACCAACCTTAGGGATGTTGGATGCTATGCACTCTGCAAAAACAGGTGATGATGTCTTTGCTGAAGACCTCACGACCGAAGATTTTCAGCAGCGATGTGCGCAAATGTTTGGACATGAGGCAGCTTTGTTCTGTCCTTCAGGCACCATGACCAACCAAATCGCTATTAACGTTCACGTGCAACCAGGGGATGAAGTCGTCTGTGACCGCATGTCCCATATTTACAATTATGAAGGTGGTGGCATCGCCCGAAACTCCGGAGCTTCAGTTCGCTTGCTGCGCGGCGATCATGGACGATTCAAATGGGAAGACGTCGCAGCTGAAATTAATCCATCGGACAGCCATTACGCCCGCACGTCCCTTGTAAGCCTTGAGGACACTTGCAACAGAGGCGGCGGCTCAGTTTGGAAGCTGAGCGATATTCAATCGATTCGTGAAGGATGCGACGCGTCCACGTTACCTCTGCACCTAGACGGGGCTCGTTGCTGGAATGCCATGGTTGCGCGCGCGGGTGATGTACTCCCGTCTGCGGAGGATTGGCAGACTTACGGCCGATTGTTCGACTCCATTTCAGTTTGCTTTTCGAAAGGACTCGGCGCACCGGTTGGTTCGGTATTAATCGGCTCAAAAGACTTTATAGCCAAAGCCCACCGCTCAAGAAAGGTATTCGGCGGCGGAATGCGCCAGATCGGGGTCCTGACAGCGGCTTGCAATTACGCCTTGAATAACGAATTACCCCGGCTGCACGAAGATCACAAAAGGGCGAAACAAATTGGCAATGTTCTTATTGAGTTGAGCCGAGTTGTCGCCGTTGATCCCGTCGAAACCAATATCGTAATTTTCGAAATTGCCGATGGGTTGACAGCTGCTGAATTTGTGAAAACCGCCACACAAGATGGCATCTTATGCTTTGCATTTGGTCCCCAACGGGTGCGCATGGTCGTTCACCGCGACTTGAATCAAGCGCAGGTAGACGCGACGTGCGAGGCTTTATCGCGATCCGTGCTGAACCACTAATTGACGAACAATGACTCGCTCTGAGTCTTGGAACTGAAGCACGTACTGGCCGCTATTCCAATTCACCACTTCAAAAACGGACGTAGATACGCCACTCCATTGAGTGGACGCCACTTCACGACCAGCCATGTCGAAGGCGCGCACGGTCCAACCGCCTTCCCCAGGATCCACTTCAAAAAATACATCATGGTTTGCCGGATTTGGATACAGTACCGCATCGCCCAAGCCTACTTCACCAATTCCTACTGAACAATCGTGGACCGTTAGAATGATGGCGTCCGCGAAAGCACATCCCAATTCAGTCGTGCCATTCAGGACTATGCTGTAAGTTCCCGGGCTAAAACTACCCGGCGCAACATAGAAGAATTGGTTGTTGGAGCCGTCTTGCCATTCATAATCGTAACCAAGAGGCCCAAAGACCAGAAGCGGCTCGTCTTCACAAATGACGGTATCGTTGCCGATGGTAAAGTCACTCGGCTCAACCTCTCCGACGAATGCCGTGACCGAATATGCGCATCCATTGGCATCGGTGAGATTCAATAGGTATGTGCCAGGTGCAAGGCTATCGAGATTTTGTTGCTCAGCTGCAAAATCATCCGGACCGGTCCAAGCAAAGGCGTACGGTTCGGAAGCGCCTTCCACCTCAATCGAGATTGTGCCGTCAGACGCTTCATCACAACTTGCTTCTGTCACAGTGGTGCCAACGCTCCATGCGTCCGGAGACGCAATGGTTCTTTCTAGGATTAGCTCCGTTCCACAAGTCGTTGTGATATCCGCTGTGTACACCCCGGGGGCTAAATCAAAAATCCATGAATCGGATGACGTGAAGCCATTCGGACCGGTCCATTGGCATCCAAAATCCGAACCACCTTCATTGACATACGGCAAAATGAACCCATCGGGTGATGCGTCCTTGTCAAGCGGGCAAGTGACATTGCGCACCTGCGCATCTGCTGATAAATCGAATGATTCGGACGTGAAAACCGAAACATCGGCATCACCCGTCTGACCTGCCCAACCGTCCAACTGGATATAGTAGGTCGCTCCTACCTCTAGGCAACTTGTGTACATGGTTGATCTCCAGCCTTCGCACCAATCGTCATTCGAACCCACCAATTGAAAAGTCGAGAAATCCCCACAATCAGCTGCCCGGTAAACCGCCAACTGCGTGTCAAAAGTTGAAAGTTCCGAACACGTCGTGATTGTGACGGGATCGGATGTTTCAGGTATAAAACTCAGCCAAATAGAGCTCGAGGCATACCCGTCCGATCCGCACCAAGAACCAGGAAGATTACATGATCCACTAGGCGCAGGTCCAGGGCTCATTTCACCCGCTTGAAGCGTAGCTCCGCCAGAGGTAACCACGACCGATTCTCCATCAACTTCGATAGCTGCTGCAGCGCAAGGAACGTCATGGTCCACGAGCAAACTTTCTCCTGCAGTGAAAGTCCATACGTTTCCGGAACCAGTTCCGTTAAAGATTCCAGACAAAATACCATCCATGTACAAATCAAATCGATTACCTCCATCGCCGTAACTGTCCACATGGATCAAGTCAACTACCTGGTTTTCTGCAACACAAAACGGACCTTCGGTGTAAATGGCATCATTACCGTAGGTGGTGCCCCCATTACCGTCATTGCCTGCACCATCGCACCCTACGTTATCTGAATTCCCACCACTTGCAATGAAATTTTCACCGCCGCATGGTTCTCCAACGGGAGTTAACTCCCAGTAAATTTCATATCCCCACGAATCGGTATCGATAACAAATTCAATCTCCACCTCCCCTCCATCACATTGGGCAATAGCACCCGAAGAAGAAAGCGATAACTCAAAAGCAAGCAGCGAAGCAAAAAGTGGAAAAATGAAACGCATGATAAATGAAGTTAACGTTGGGATTCCGAATATACGTGAATTGGATTCACTGTGATGAACAGCTAGATTTGCAGTCCTCTATGCTCGTCCTACTTTCACCATCTAAAACTCTTTCGTTTCAAGATGCGCCGGCAGCCGAATTCAGCGAGGTGCCTGTATTTATCGAGGCATCAGACAAGCTAATGGACAAATTGAAGCGATTGAACGCGAAAAAGATTGAAGGATTGATGAGCGTCAATGCCGGAATAGCGGCGCAAACCGCCGAATGGGCGAGAAATTGGAATATACCTTTTTCCACAACCAATGCAAGGCCTGCGGCGCACTGTTTTAAAGGTGCCGTATACACTGGACTTCGAGCGCGCAAATGGAGCGAAGCCGATAGAGCCTTTGCCCAACAGCACTTGCGCATTCTTTCAGGATTATACGGAATTTTGAAACCTCTCGATTTGATACAGCCGTACCGCCTTGAAATGGGATTGAAGTGGGATATCTCCGCGAAAATTGGAAACCTTTACTCATTCTGGGGAGACCGCATCCGAAACCAGGTTGAATCCGAATCGGACGGTTTGATCATCAACCTAGCGAGCAAAGAATACAGCAAATCGGCCATATCCACAGACTATGAAGGCCGCGTCATCACACCTGCGTTTAAGGATCTAGTAGGTACGGAATACAAATCCAAAATGGCCTATGCGAAGGAAGCACGAGGTACCATGGCCCGGTTTATCGTTCAGAATCAATTGACGCATCCGAACGATTTTAAACAATTTAATGGAATGGGCTACTCCTATAATTCAGCCCTTTCAACAACTGACAACTGGGTGTTCACCCGTGATGTCTCCACAACGAAATAATTTCACCATGAAACACATCTTAAAGGCGGCAACGCTCCTTTCCCTTATCACTTTGCTCGCCGCTCCTGGCCGGGCCCAAAACACTCCATCCATGGAATCCATTAGCTACGCCCTCGGCATCTTGTTTGCGAAAAACCTACAAGACCAAGGCCTGAACGAAATTTCAACCGACGACATGGCCAAAGGCCTCGCTGAACAAATGGATGCTTCAGCCAGTATGACGCCCGAGCAAGCCAACGCCATGGTGGGCGAATTTTTCCAAGCCAAGAAGGAGGCAGCAGGCGCAGCAGTCAAATCGGAAAGCGAGGCATTTTTGATTGAAAATGCTAAGAATAAAGCTGTCACAGTCACTGCTTCAGGCCTGCAGTACACGCACCTTACAGAGGGAGAGGGTGAAAGCCCCACAGCAGCATCTACAGTCACAGTGCACTACAGCGGTACGCTAATCGATGGCACCGAATTTGATTCATCTTACAAACGTGGCGAGCCCATCTCCTTCCCGTTGGGTAATGTCATCAAAGGATGGACAGAAGGGCTACAACTCATGAAACCTGGTGGTAAGACCAAGTTCTACATCCCGCAGGAACTTGCATACGGTGCCAACCCCAATCCCAATGGTCCCATCCCGCCGTATGCCGCTTTGATTTTTGAAGTGGAGTTGATTTCCTTTCAGTAATTGCTTGGTAA
>DIHQ01000032.1 GCA_002420235.1 Flavobacteriales bacterium UBA5692 | reverse complement strand
ATGCCGTATGTCCTACGAAAGCGGGGACTACCCTGCCACTGAGCAGGCTCTTTTCGAGTTCATTGAGGCCTACGCGAACTATGATGCTTGGAAGCATAAAGCTTTCTTACTACTTGTCGATACATACGTCGGACGCTCCGACTGGTTCCAAGCGCGTGCCACAGTCGAGAGCATCCTAGAGTATGTTGAAATCGAAGAGATCCGCTCTAAGGCAAGCCAGAAACTCGCCATTATCGATGAACTAGAGCTAGCTGAACTGAATCCACCGATATCGAATGACAGCATTATTACCAACTCGTCCATACCTCAACAAAACGTTCCATAGCAATGAAAACCTTAAGCTTGATCTGTTTTGCATCAGTAGCCCTGGAAAATGCATTACCTACCATTGCATCAGAACCGCGAGACACGCTGGATTTGAATGTTACGTTCGTAGGTGATCGAGAGGTACTAATGCGCGATGCGCACAAAGAAATGCACTGGCCTGAGCCTGTTGTCATCGAAAGAAAAAAACAAGATTTTGTTTACACCGTGCTACCAAAGCGCATAGACGTGGAGCCTGCGTGGGACAGGAGAAAACCGAAACGACTCAAGGTCGAAGATCCACTCCAGCGGTTATACAAAGGATTTGTTGAAGCCGGGCGTGGAAATTACAAGAGTCCTTTCCTGCTCGTTAGCTACGCCGACTTACGTTCACGTGAACGCGCTTGGGGGATGGAATATGAACACACCTCGACGCAGGGAGGGTTTTGGGATGATGACGACCCTTTGGGAGAAAATGTTCCCCAAAATTTCAGCACCAATTCGCTAGAAGGCTGGTACAAAAGCTTTTTTAAAAAGGAATACATCAAATTGAACGGGCTATTTGATAGCAACGTAATCAGTTATTACGGTCGTATCAGCGGAACGAACGAAGCAGACAGCTCCCATCTCCCTTTGAATGAACCCCGGCGTTTCAGCATCATTCGGATGCGCGCTGAAATGGGCAGCATGGAATCGGCTAATCGTTCTTGGAATCACCTTATTGAGCTCGATTACGGGACGCTCTGGAACGACCTGAATACCAATGAACACAACTTCGACGTGAGTACCCGGCTGGAAGGCCATATCAAAAATGATCCAATTACCCTGCATGCGCACGTCAACATCGACCGGTTAGAACGAAAGGAAAAAGGTTTGTCCGTTCCAAGAACGAAGCAGGCTATTATAGACGTGCATCCCGCAGTTTACAAAAACTACAAAACGGTTAAAACAAAGTTGGGATTTGGGATATGGGTCGACGCACAAGGAAACCAGCCTTTCCTTTTTGTGCCAGAATTGGAAGCATCCGTTTCCCTCCTGAAAAACCTTTTCATTCCTTATGTTTTGATTGACGGTGGTGTGGATCAAAACCGTTTCGAGACCGCGCTGCAATTAAACCCCTATCTGCCCTCTCCATCCGATTCGACCTCCATATGGAAAAACTCTTATGAGACACTTCACGCAAAAGCTGGAATGCGCGGCTCCATTACTTCGACTTTTACGTTCGACCTGAGTGCATCGCATCGTCGCATCAACCAAGCAATGACGTGGGCTCCATTACACGTCAATAGCCAAGGGGCCAGTTTTCAACCGATATATCAAGACTTATCAATTACAACACTTCAAGCCGATGCCCATGTCGCACTTGGTTCCTCAACATCTCTTCAAGGCCAAATCCAACAGCATACATATGCAGTGAGGGACACGATACTAAGCGAAAGATCACCTTGGAATCTACCCAGACTAGAAATCAATATCCGCGCCCGACACAGTATCAAAAATAAATTCATTGTTCAGACCGGGATAATTGTAGCTGGCGGTCGACGAGGGTTGCAAGCCATCCCTGTAGAACATGACGAGGAGCGCATTATCCAGAGCAATGAAGAACCAATCGGATACGCTTCTGACTTAACAGACATGGTCAACTGGAACATGCGACTCGAATACCGCTACAATTCACGATTAGGAGCATGGTTATCTGGAGAAAACCTCTTGAATAAATCTAATCCCATATTGATTGGATATAATAGCCAAGGAACGCGGGTGTCCTTCGGATTCAATTACGCTTTTTGAAAGCAGAACACAGCTTGTGGGGAAAGTGCGTATTACTGTGGAAAACTGCGCATATTAACCGCCTGAAACATCAGTGTTTACAAGTGTTTCATGTTATTTTTAAAGTCTGAATTCGCAAGCCGAGTCTGCACCAAATTGAACGAAAAAACCATGGCGGAAGAAAATCAAAAACAAGCCCCAGGTACACGCAAATACGACGCTTCCAACATCCAAGCACTCGAGGGTATGGAACACGTCCGAATGCGCCCATCCATGTACATTGGAGATGTAAACGTTCGTGGCTTACACCATTTGGTATATGAAGTCGTTGATAATTCCATTGACGAAGCGTTGGCTGGTCATTGCGATACCATCCATGTTACCATCACTGAGTCAAACGGCATTCGAGTTGAAGACAATGGGCGAGGAATCCCCGTCGGCATGCACGAAAAGGAAGGTGTATCAGCACTCCAAGTTGTCATGACTAAAATCGGTGCTGGTGGCAAATTTGATAAAGACAGTTACAAGGTCTCTGGAGGACTCCATGGCGTTGGTGTTTCATGTGTCAACGCATTGTCGAGCCACTTACGCGCTGAAGTGCACCGGGACGGCAGGGTCCATGAACAGGAGTACAGTCTAGGGAAAGAGATGTATGCCGTTCGCGACATAGGCACATCGAACAAGAACGGAACGACTATTGAATTTCAACCGGATGCACAAATATTTGAAATCCTCCTCTACTCCTATGACACCCTCGCTGATCGTATGCGTGAGCTCGCATTCCTCAACAAAGGGTTGACTATTTCCCTCACGGACCAGCGGGTATCCTTACAAGACGAGGAGGGCAATGATCTCGGATTCCTAGTCGAAACATTCTACTCGACTGAAGGCCTGAAAGATTTTGTAGGCTACTTGGATGCCAATCGCGAACCCCTCATCTCAGAAGTCATTCATGTAAGCGGTGAACGCAACGGGGTGCCCGTGGAGGTGGCCATGGCGTACAACACTTCATTTTCAGAAAACTTATTCTCATACGTCAACAACATCAACACCCACGAGGGTGGTACACACCTCACCGGTTTCCGTCGCGGGTTAACACTTACGTTGAAGAAGTACGCCGAATCGAGCGGCATGTTGGAGAAACTCAAATTCGACATTAGTGCCGATGATTTTCGCGAAGGATTGACCGCGGTGGTCAGTGTCAAAGTAGCCGAGCCCCAATTCCAAGGCCAGACAAAAACCAAGCTGGGAAATGCAGAGGTATCTGCACCGGTTAGCCAAGCCGTTTCGGACATGCTCGAAGCTTACCTTGAGGAACACCCTGGTGAAGCCAAGACCATCGTGAATAAAGTCATATTGGCTGCGCAAGCGCGTCACGCAGCTCGAAAGGCACGTGAAATGGTCCAGCGAAAAACGGTGATGAGTGGATCGGGCTTACCAGGCAAATTGGCCGATTGCGCCGAAAAAGACCCTGCGTTGTGTGAGCTCTTCCTCGTGGAGGGTGACTCAGCAGGTGGAACTGCGAAGCAGGGTCGTGACCGAAACAACCAGGCCATCATGCCGTTGCGTGGTAAAATATTGAACGTGGAGAAGGCGATGCAACACAAAATCTTCGAGAATGAAGAAATAAAAAACATCTATACGGCCCTAGGCGTATCACTCGGAACGGAAGAGGATGAGCGGGCATTGAACTTAGCGAAACTCCGATACCATAAAATTGTCATAATGTGTGACGCCGACGTCGACGGAAGCCACATCGAAACCTTGATTTTGACATTCCTCTTCCGCCACATGAAAGAACTTATTGAAAGCGGATATGTGTACATTGCTACGCCACCACTTTACCTGGTCAAGAAAGGGTCCCGGCAAGTCTATGCATGGAATGACGATGAACGAGATCGATTAATTGAACAGTTTAAATCCGCTTCCGGAAGCGAGTCCGGCATCGGCGTCCAACGCTACAAAGGTCTAGGTGAGATGAATGCTGAGCAACTGTGGGACACCACACTCAACCCGGAGAATCGTACATTGCGTCAGGTTACAATAGAAAATGCTGCAGCATGTGACCACGTTTTCTCAATGTTGATGGGAGATGAAGTTCCTCCTCGCCGCGCCTTCATTGAGGAAAATGCCAAATATGCCAACATCGATATTTGAGTCGACACCGAACAACGCATGACTTGGCGTAACAAAACCGTTTGGATCACTGGGGCGAGCAGCGGAATCGGTCGAGCCGCTGCCAATCGGTGGGCTGAATTAGGTGCTCGCGTAATATTGTCATCCCGAACGAAATCCGCCCTCCAAGAAGTTGTAGAAAAATGGACAGCGATTCAACAGGCGCAGTCACTTATCCTACCGTTGGACTTGTCTCAGTCTGACGAATCGGAAGAGCATGTAGCTCAAGCGCTGAGATGGGCTGGAACCATTGATGTTATGGTTCATTGTGGGGGCATCAGCCAACGCTCAACAGTCCTTGAAACAGATTTGGCCGTGGACCGACACGTAATGGAAGTCAATTACTTTGGAACACTTGCTTTGACCAAAGCATTACTTCCTCATTTCGTGGAACGCCAATCTGGACAATTTGTAGTGGTAACAAGCATGATGGGATTGTTTTCTTCTCCAATGCGCTCAGGCTACTGCGGAGCAAAACATGCCCTGCACGGATTTTTTGAGGCCCTTCGCGCAGAGCACCACGACGATGGGATTATTGTCACCATGGTATGTCCTGGCTTCATACATACAAACATATCCATGAATGCAGTTGTTGGTGACGGCAGCCAACAGGGCACTATGGACTCAAAAACCGGTTCAGGAATGACCCCTCAGGCTTGTGCGAGGCGTATGATACGTGCTGTTGAACGTCGAAAACCCGAAGTGCTCATCGGGCGGCTTGAAATTTTAGGTGCATACCTCCGGCGCTTCGCACCTGGACTTATGCGGCGCATCATCCGAAAGGCAATGGTGACATGAAGCCTAATACTGAGGTTGATTCCAAACTTTGATCTGATCATCCGCAGAGATACCGTTTAATACCTCGACCGTAATTCCATCGGAAAGGCCTAGTTCTACGTTCCTTCGCTCATACTGGTTTTCATCCACGAGCACCTCAACAAATGTTGCACCGTCAGCGTACTGAACGAGCATTTCAGGCATTACCAATGCTTCCCGACGTTCATCCAAAACGACGTTGGCATTGGCTGAATAACCCGCACGGAGGAATTGACCTTCTCGTAATTCAACCGCGGCTTTAATCTCAAATTGAATGGCACCAGCTTCTTCAATACCCTTTGGACTGATGTATTCCAACGTAGCGGGAATTACCAATCCTTCAATGGCGCCTATAGTCAATTCAATGGCCATACCAACAGAGAGCTTCTCCACTTCTGATTCATCAATTTTTCCAATAAAAATAAGGTCTTGCATGTCCGCTACTGCAGCTATGGTAGTACCCTCATTGAAATTATTAGCCTCGATGACACTATTACCTTTCTTCACCGGGACATCGAGAACCATACCATCGATGGTCGAAGTGATTAGCGTATTGGACGTTCTGCCGCTGCGCGAGGCAACGCCGTCTTGGATAATGCGTAAATTGTCTTCTGCGGCGTATAATTCCTCTTGAGCCTGCTTACGGGCCAATTCAAAACTCTGAAAATCTGCAGCGGCAATGATTCCATCTTCGAGTAAAAGTCGGTTGCGCACCGTGTTGGTTTCCGCATCTTCTAAACTGATGCGAGCACGTTCGAGGCGAGTTTCTGCGCTGCTGAGCGCACCCATGTCCGGAACAACCATTACCTCCGCGAGCACTTCTCCCGAAACGACCTCTTCCCCGGCTTCAACTTGAACACGACGCACAATTCCAGAAATCTGGGGCTTTATCAAGATTTCTTGTCGCGGTTGAATGGATCCAGCTGCAACGGTTTTGATCACAATATCGCCAGTTCTAGCCGATTCCGTGCGGTATGATGCTTCCTCTTGCTGTTCTTGTTCGTAAAGAAAATTCAACGTATAACCCGTTCCAGCCAGCACCATAAGGATGAAGGCAATAAGCGTGTAGAGGCGTCCTTTTTTCATGATTATTCAGTTCGAATGGCTTCAACAGGGCGAATGGAAACAGCCCTAAATGCAGGAAGAATTCCAGCAAAGGCCCCCATCACCACCATGGTGAGCAAAGATTGTAGTACAATGTCAATGGATACTTCAGGGTTACGGAAACTACCGCCTTGCAAATCCGGCATCCGTTCAAGCAGAACGTTAATGCCTTCGATGGTGCCTACACCAAAAATAGCACCTATTAATCCGAACAAGGTCGTCAACAACAAGGTCTCCCCGATAATTTGCCGCACTACAACGGCAGGTGAAGCGCCGAGCGCTCGCCGAATGCCCAATTCATTGGTACGCTCGCGAACGGTGATCAACATGATGTTCATGATACCAATGATACCTGCTAACAATGCCAGTCCTCCGAAAACAAAGCTCACACGCCGAATGGCGACAAACACTGATTGAATTTCCTCGAATTCTTCAGCGACAGTCCAATGGCCAAATGCTCTATTGTCATCTGGATGAATGGACAAGCGTCTTTTAAGAACTGACATGATTTCGGAAGCAGCAGAATCTGCATGAACATTTTCATTCAGAAGCAGGCACAACCATCCTACGTCATCTCCTTTGTGAAAAGCTTGGTTGAATGAAGTAAATGGAATCCGAATGCTCTGCAAATCTTCTTCAGCATCCTCTCCTGACCGCATTGTCCTGAAAACTCCGACAACGGTAAAGTTGACACCATTAATCCGAATG